>JAWUWD010000010.1:0-25337 GCA_034112085.1 Cyclobacteriaceae bacterium | reverse complement strand
TCAAACCACTAGATATTGCCACGACTGCAGGCGCTACTGCTGATATATCGGGTGCACTCAACACACTCCCAGGTACACAGAAAGTTGGAGAATCGGGAAGACTTTTTGTGCGCGGTGGTGCAGGATACGAGACTAAGACTTTTATAGATGGTATGGCCGTTTTGAATGCATACAGTTCTTCAGCACCGAGCACTCCATCCAGGGGAAGATTTTCACCTTTTATGTTCAAAGGAACAAGTTTTAGCACAGGTGGATACAGTGCCGAATATGGGGAAGCACTTTCTTCAGCGTTAATATTAGATACTAAGGGAGTGGGAATTGATGACCGTGGAGATATCGCTATCATGTCAGTAGGCGGTAGTTATTCGCATAATAAATCTTGGGAGAATTCTTCGCTTTCAGCGAAAGTAGAATATGTAGATATATCACCTTATGTAGGTTTGATTCCTCAGGAAATAGAATGGAAGCAAGCTCCCAAGACCATCAGTGCCAACTATGCCTACCGCATAAAGACTTCGGAAACTGGAATTCTTAAAGTTTACGGAAATTTAGATCGATCTATATTACAACTAGCCCGACCAAAGATAGATGATGAGAATATCAAGCAATCCTTTGCGCTAGAAAACAACTATCAGTACATCAACACTACCTATAAAGAGGTTCTAAACGACCATTGGCTCATAAGGGGTGGGGTTTCATTTACACGCCAGCAAGAAGACATCAACGTAGATGATATTATGGTTGATCAAGAAGATAAGGGAATACACGCAAAAGTAGTCTTGGAAAATGAGATCTCAAATCAAGTGTCTTTGAGGTTTGGAACTGAAATACTCACCAATGAATTCAGAGAAGATATCAAGGAGAATCAGCTTGATATAGCAACATTGACTTATGGCCAAGTATTGAGTGCCTCATTTGTAGAGTCAGAACAATATTGGTCTAATAATTTGGCTACCAAAATCGGTGTGAGGAGTACTTACAGCAAGCTTACTAATTCTTGGAGGTTGGACCCGCGATTGTCATTGGCTTATAAAACTGGAGAGTACAGTCAAATGTCGTTTGCATTTGGAGAGTTTCATCAGGATGCCCAATCTCAATGGTTGAAAGTCAATGATCAAATAAATCCAGAGAAAGCGGCCCATTATATTCTGAATTATCAAATAGTAAAGGACAAGCGAACTTTCAGAATAGAAGGGTACTACAAGGCATATGACGACTTGGTCAAATTTGATGGGCAAAATCTATACAATCCGAATGTTTATACTAATACTGGAAATGGTTTCGCCAAAGGAATAGATGTATTCTGGAGAGATAGCAAGACACTCAAAGGAACTGACTATTGGATCTCCTATTCTTATTTGAATACAGAACGTGATTACTTGTCTTTTTCTGAAACTGGAATCCCATCATTCGCTTCGAAACACAATGTATCTGTAGTCTATAAGAAGTTTTTCCAATCAATAAAGAGCATGGTTGGAGCAACATACAGCTACACAAGTGGGCGATACTATCATAATCCAAATATTGAAGGATTTCAAAATTCTCAAACTAAAGGTTATCAAGATTTGAGTTTGAATATAAGCTACTTGATGCGCTCCAATGTGATCATCCATGGATCAGTAACTAACGTATTGGGCTTCAAAAATATATTCGGATACGAATATGGAGAAGCACGGAATAATGATGGTTTGTACAACGAAAGAGCAATAACACAACCAGCTCCTCGATTCTTATTCCTAGGTATATTCATTACACTAAGTAAAAACAAAGGCATGAATCAAATGCCCAATTTATAGTACTCATCAAACAATAATTTTCAACAATCTAAATTTAAAAATCATGAAATCAATTAAACAATTAACACTAGTAACTGTACTTGTTCTTACTTCTATGTACACACATGCACAGCAATCAACCATTTCGATAGAGATCACCAACATCCAATCTGATGAAGGTGTATTGATCGTAGGACTGTTTGATTCTGAGAAGAATTTTCTTGGGAAGAAATTTAAAGGAGAGAAAATGAAAGCGGTAAAAGGTAAAATGATGGTGTCGTTTGATGAAGTACCCGCTGGTACTTATTCCATCAGCGTAGTGCATGATGAAAATGAAAACGGAAATCTTGACACCAATTTCATAGGCATCCCAAAAGAACCTTATGGGATATCTATCGAGGGTAAAAACATGTATGGACCTCCATCATATGATAAAGCTAAATTTGAAGTAACCAATAAGAATATTGATTTAACCATTAGCCTTTAAACTTAATAATTATGAAAAATATACTAACAATAATCTTCATCGGAATAATAGGTATCTGTCTTGCGAGTGATGGGAAGTACCAGAAAGTAATGTCAAAGAATATTGCTCAGCTTTATGAAGCCAAGAGCGTAGAAGACTATCAAAAGGTGATCAATGCACTCGATAGAATAGCATTGGCAGAAGAGGGGAAGTGGGAACCCCATTATTATGGAGCATTTGGAAACATTATGATGTCTACTAAAGTACAGACAATAGCAGAGAAGGATCAGCACCTTGATGCGGCACAGTCTCGACTAGACAAAGCAGCTGCTCTACAAGCACAAAATGTAGAAGTCATCACCTTACAGGGATTCATCCACATGATGCGATTATCCGTTGATCCAGCTTCCAGGGGACAACAGTATGCGGGAATAGCATTTGCATCCTTCAATAAGGCAGTCGCCATGGATAGTCTTAATCCAAGAGCGCTAATTATGCGGGCACAAATGAAGCAAGGTACAGCGAAGTTTTTTGGGACAAGTACGGATGAAGCATGTGGTGAAGCTGCAAAGGCATTAGCAATATTTGATGAACAGGACAAAGCCGTAGCCTCTATCGCGCCAAAGTGGGGCAGAGGCAGTGCGGAATCAATGATGAAGCAGTGCTCCCAGCTCAATGAATGAAGTAGAGTATACCGTCACGATTCTAGTTCAAATAGAACCGTGACGGTTGATTTATTACTTTGCGACTTTACAACTCTTTATACCTAACACAGAGTATATAGGACAAACTTTAACAATACTTGTCAACAGAAATACCGATGCCAATACAATAAGTACTGCACCTAACGTACCTGATATAATACCAGTATAGTAAAGGACTCCAACAGTCGCAGCGATTATTACTCTAATAATTCGATCTGCCATTCCCATATTTATTTTCATGCTTTATTATTTAGTTTATGATTAATGCTTCTTTCCAAATCTCTGAAATGCAGACTGATCTAAGCTTTCTCTATGATCAGGATGTGCGATTTCAATAAGAGCCTTGGCTCTTTGATATAAGTTCTTCCCATACAAGTTAGCGGCACCGTATTCTGTCACTACATAGTGTACGTGAGCTCTTGTGGTCACTACACCAGCTCCTTCTTTGAGTATTGGAGTGATTTTAGAGATTCCTTTGTGAGTTGCTGATGGCAAAGCGATGATGGGCTTTCCGCCTTCGGATAACGAAGCTCCTCTAATGAAGTCCATTTGACCACCTACTCCAGAGTACATGTTCATTCCTATGGAGTCAGCACATACTTGACCCGTCAAGTCAATCTCAACAGCACTATTGATGGCTGTGACCTTAGGGTTCTGTCTGATCACCGCAGTATCATTGACATAGGCAATGTCAAGCATTGATACTTCTGGGTTATCATCCATGAAGTCATAGAGGCGCTTGGTTCCCATTGCAAATCCAGAGACAATTTTGTGAGGATGTTTCTTCTTGAATTTACCATTGATGATCCCTTTTTCGACCAAGTCAATAATGCCATCTGAGAACATTTCCGTATGAATTCCCAAGTCTTTATGATTAGTCAAGCAGGCAAGTGCTGCATTGGGTATTCCACCAATTCCCATTTGTAATGTTGCTCCATCTTCCACCAGTTCTGCGACATGATTTCCGATGGACTGCTCGATTTTAGTTGGTTTACCAAGGATCATTTCTGGAATAGGAGCATTGACTTCACAGTAAGCATAGAAATTGCGCATATGTACCAATCCGTCTCCATGTGTACGAGGCATCTGAGGATTGATCTGAGCGATTACAAATTTGGCTTCTTGGATAGCTGCCAATGCTACATCTATTGAAACTCCCAATGAGCAATATCCATGATGATCAGGTGGAGACACTTGTACCAACGCTACATCAAGTGGTAGCACTTTTCTTCTAAATAGGGCAGGTACTTCACTTAGAAATACAGGAATATACTGTGCATCACCTTGTTGTACCGATTTTCGGATATTATGACCAATAAAAAAGGAATTGACAATAAAACTATCTCGTTTGCTAGGCTCCAGGTAAGTCGCTTTGCCTTCGGTATGAATATGAAGAATTTCTACTTGGTTAAATTCACCCGATCTCTCTGACATGGCATCCACTAACGCTTGTGGTGTTGCCGCTCCTCCTTGCACGAATACCCGATGGCCTGATGATATTATTTTGACCGCATCCTGTGGTGTTACTGCTTCCATTATTTGCCTTGTGTTTAAACAAAAATCGGAAGATAGCAGATACCGGACTATGATCACTAGCAGATATTTACATGACAATGCTCATATAAACCAAATCAGTTTTTACCAATTACTCGTTATATGGGCTCAGTTAGTATCTCATGCTCGGTAAGATTATTGACTCCCCAGTTATCCAGTTCGTCCTTACTCCATAGTCCTGGGAAGAAAATTCGTCTTTGATATTTAGGATGCATGTATTTCTGCCAATCACTACCACCAGTTGCCTTGACTTTTTTCTTACCACTCTCTAGATACTTAGCTGCGGCATTGAGGTGAGCCATCACCCAAAGAACATTAACGGTGTGGTCATAATGTCTCATCGCATTCTGAAGTTTGATGTCTTTGCGTTCATCTTCAGGAAGAGATTGATATTTACTCCAAAGATTCACCTTATTATACTTTTGCATGAAGACTATGAAGTCATCCATATACCTTTCTTCAAAAAGAGTGATCAAGGTTGATTTCTCTCCAGTCTTATGATCTTTGCCTGCTGCTTGCCAGTAAAGATGATCATAGGCATGTTTGAATGGTGTGTTTCTATCAATATTGTCTCTGAACCTAGCATCTATTAGGTTGATAAGCTCAGTTGAGGCAAATTCTACCATGCGATACTGCGCACTTTGAAACCCACTGGCTGGAGTCAGCGTATTTCTGAATTTCATATACTGCTCCACTTCCATGCCGTCACCCATGATATGGAATGATGATGATAGCATATCGAAATATCTACTAATCCTATCCAGTTTTGTTGCAAAGAATCCCTTGGGCATGATCTCTTGATCAGCTATTTGATCAATTTCCCACAGGATCATTTTGAATAGTAACTCATTTACTTGATGATACATGATGAATACCATTTCATCAGGCTGAGTTGTACGTTGTGTTTGAAGATTGAGTAGCGCGTCTGTTTGAATATAATCCCAATAGGTAATAGGTTTCGAATGCAACAAACCTTGTAAATGTACATTGACATCTTGCCCGATGGCATCGTACTTTTCCTTCAATTGCTCAAAAATTTCGTTTTGCTCGCTCATGTTGTGTTGCTTTCCTATTAGTGGTCTTCAGTTTGTTAGGATACTTATCCATTAATCTTATAAAAGTAAGAATGATATCTATTCGCTGTGCTTTTTTGAGTTAAAATGTATGAACTATGCAATATCTTCCGTAGGAGCAATAACTTTCGAACAGAAGCAAGTTTTACTAATGTCTACAATACCATCATACCTTTTTTCACATTGATGATGTTCCCAAAACCATTCTTCTTGAGAATGGAAGATGCTAACATCGAGCGATACCCTGACTTACAGTATAGGTAATGTGTATCAGATTTATCCACACAGAGAGCTCTTGTTACAAGGTGTTTGAGGGGAGAGGGAAGTCCATTGGAGACCGCCTTGATAAACCTCGTTTTGTCGCTTCCTTGTAACGGATAGTTCAGTTTCTTTTGATCACCAATAGTACTCACTCTTTCGGCCCTTATGTTTTTCTATAGGGTTCAATGTCGGCAGCTTCACCATTGGATTCGATATAGTAGGCAGATTCTGCCAAACAATTGCTCTATATACATATTAGTACTGTTCGAGCAAGTAGTTGATCAGATCAGTAGTAGTGACTATTCCTTCTAATTTACCAGAGTCGTCTACTACTGGGAGTGCATGAAATTCTTCTTTAGTAAGTTGCTCTGCAGCTTCTTTGATAGTCGTTTGAATATTTATAGTAGAGGGATTGTTTTTCATGACTTGTTGGATAGTCATCGTGTCGAAAATAGAAGTGTCCACTTGCTCAGCTTGACCATAATTCCCGCCAAAACTAATGCGGTGGATATCAGTCAGACTTATCATACCGACTAGCTTATCTCCTGAAGTGATCGGTAAATGCCTGAAATGGTTTTCTTCCATAATTGTTTTGGCATTCATTAAGTTTCCATCATGCAAACTCAATGTTCTTAATTCATCTGTCATGATATGACGTACTGTTTCTCTTTGCTTCATCTCTTCTTTCGTTTATAGTTAATGCAATCTTGATCAATAATTGAATGCTTGATCTGACCTCTTTAGGGTCATTATATTTTATGCAAATTACTCAGTGAGTGGATGAATTAATGTGATTGGCATCAAGCACAGATATGATAATTGTCATATGAAAATGTATGTCTTAAGAGTTATCATTGATGTTTTATAGTAGTTTATGTCTTAATCATTTATTGAGAAATAAATGACGACTAGATTAGTTAAAATATAGAATCTCAATAATCAGTTAATATTTCACTTTGTTTGACATTTATCCTAAATTGTCTTAGCGCAGTTAATCAAGAATGAAAACATTTCTAGACCGTATTTTAAAGGGACAATTACCTACTCATCATGAAAATCGGGTATATCGGTTGTTCAATATTCTGATGATCGTTGGAATTGTGATCGTGTTTATAATTGCGATGCACTTATTATACATAAAGGCATATCAAGGGTTTTATGTATGTATCACTGAAGTTGGTGTATTTTCATTTTTGTTTGTTTTACATGTCAAGGGCCATTATAGTTTGTCGCGCTACTTATTTTTTATCATAGCCATATCTGCTCAAGTATATGGTAGCTTGTTCCACGGAGAAAACGGAGGGTTTGACTTTTTCTTTTTCATCACGGCTATTTTCCCAGTGTTATTTTTTGAAAAGAAGTGGCAATACCTGTCGCTCTTCCTGCTAAGTCTCTCAGGATTTATCCTTGTGAAGAATTTGTATGGAGTTGTATCACCTATAGCTCCTTTTGAAAAAAGAGAGATTGTAACTTATTATCTGGTAGCCGCGATTACTATGTTTTTGATATACTTGCTTTTTAGACTTTTCAAGTCAGATCACTTGAAGTATGAGCAAAATTTAAATAATCAGAAACAGGAAATTACCCAACAAAAGGAGAAACTGATTACCCTCAAAGATGAATTAGAAAAACTTTTAGAATCAAGAACACAGCGCGTAGAAGAACAGGATGAGAATATTAGGAAATATGCAGACATGAATGCTCATGGAATTAGAAGTCCTTTGGCAAGAATACTGGGGCTTATCAATCTCACTGATATGGAAGACATGAGTAATGACGAAACAAGAAAGTTCTATATGAAAGAACTCAAAGTTAACGCTCAAGAGCTTGATGATATAATTTCAGAAATGAATGAAGTGTTATTTCAGGGAACTAAGGACTAAATCGCAATACCAAAAGCTGCTATCCCATTCTGTTTCTTCTTGATAATGCCTGATTACTTTATCTCCAATAGTGATTGGAATAGAAGTTGAGAAGATTGGACCATCATATACAAAGCTGTGGAATTCTCCATTTTCTCCACACGGATCAACTTCTGCAGGCAAGTCAGCCAGAAATGAATGGTTAATTTCTCGACCCACAAATGACTCATCTAATAGCTTGGCGTTTGCACAAACTACAATTGCTTTGAATCCTAAGTCAATAAATTCTTTGACGGTTGTCAATGTGTCCATTTTCCAGAGCGGAAAAACACCCTTAAGACCAACTTCGCTGAGCTTTTCTTCACGATATTTTTTAAGGTCTTCGAGAAAGATGTCTCCGAAAATGGAATGTGTAAATCCTTTACTTGTGAATTCGGATAGTTGATGCTTCATTATCTCATCATAATCGTTCATGGATATGTTTTCAGTCAGCTTTAGTGTATGTAAAGGGATGTCGAGTGATTCAGTCTGTTTGATGAGTAACTCTTTTCGAACACCATGCATCGAGATACGATCGAATTGATCACTGACATTAGTGAGTAGGGCTTCAACTTTGTATTCAGAATCATTGAGTAATTTATACAAGGCAAGTGCCGAATCCTTACCTCCGCTCCAGTTGAAGAATGCTTTTTTCATAGATAACAATATCAGTTAATGATCGTGAAAAACAAGATGTAAAATAGTGTTTATTTCAGGTGGCTAAATCCACAAATTACAATCAGACGGATTAATACTAAAAAGAATTGATCTTTATAGAGGTGCTTTTTCATAACACTATTTGAGAATTAGTCATAAATGATATATGTCATGTTTTGCTAACTTCTCGGTGGGTACATTAGTGAAATAATATAAGTAAGATGTATGAAGAATAATAGAGCTGATATTGGCACTAAGGATGATGTCAAACTCATGGTGGATACTTTCTATGGGAAAGTGAATAGTGACACTTTACTATCTTCCGTATTCAATGATCACTCAAAAGTGAATTGGGACACGCACCTTCCCAAGATGTATGACTTTTGGAATACACTACTTTTTGCTGATGGGAACTATAAGGGAAGCCCTTTTGAGAAGCATATTGGACTACCTGTTGACAGACAGCACTTTAAGCACTGGATGGAAATATTTTGCCAAAACATAGATGAGCACTTCATTGGTGAGGTAGCAGAACAAACTAAATTAAGGGCAAAGTCAATCGCGTGGACTTTCGAATCGAAGTTAGACTATTTAAAAAATCAATAATATGAAAACAGCAGCATTTTTGGATGAAGTAATCTTTGACGACCATAAAGTATTAATTAAAGTATTGTTAGAGACTGATTTTACGAAAGAAATCAGAATTGCAATGAAAGCAGGGCAGGAGATGAAAGAACACAAGGCGCCTCTTCCTATAGTCGTTCAGGTACTCCAAGGTGAAATAAGTTTTGGAGTCAAAGGAAAGAGACTAATACTTAATGAAGGCAATATAATCGCCCTAGAAGCTTCGGTACCACATGACCTCCTAGCAAAAAGTGACAGCATTGTTAGACTCACTTTATCCAATGGAGATCAAGTTGATCGAGTTCAAAAAGTGATAGATTAGCTCTGTTTGGTTGGCAATTTTTCTTCCAAATATAAATTTAGATGAATCTGACTATGAGCTTAGTACTTAAAATGCCTCATTATCACCACCACCACTTCCTTGGTCATCATTTTTAATCTTGCTTCTTCTCGTTCTCTGCTTGAAGTCAAGCTTGCCAAATTTGTAAGTCAAGTTCAATCCAAATGATCTAAATGGTACGGCTGTATCTATACGCTGGGTGAAATTTTCACCGCTTAGTTCACCACCAAAGTTCTTGTTCTCAAAGAATGGCTCAACAATCCTGATTCCAAGACCAAATTTCTTAGTGATTTGCTTCTTAGCTCCCATTGTCAATAGAGAAAACGAAGGGTTCGTTCCTTGCAAAGTCTGTCTTGGTGCTCTGTAAAACCCAAATACATCTATTGACCAACCTTTCTTTAATTTCAAGCTTGTATTGATGTTTCCATTCCAGACTATCGCATCTCTGGATAGCTGCTGACCATTTACTTCACCTTCAGCACTATAAGTGAATATATTAAGGCCACCTCTGACAGTCATGTTTTTGAGTAGATTAACAGAACTGAATAGATTCACACCGATAGATTCATTTTCGCCAATATTTTTGAAAGTGGTAGAGGCAACTCCATCAGCGCTGATGTCTACAAAACTTTCAATGATGCCAGTGGTGTTTCTATAGAAAAATGAAGCATTGATAGAGAATTTCTTTACAAAGGTGCCGTAGCTTATTTCAATTTGATCGGTGAGTTCAGGATCCAATTCAGGATTTCCAAAACTTATGCTCCTGTTATTGTTGAATTGTACATACGGGTTGATTACCCGAAGGCTTGGACGTTGGATTCTTCTGGAAAAACTCCCTTTGACCGTAGTCGCTTTGCCAAGTTTACGACTTAGCGTCACAGAGGGCAGCCAGTTGTCATAGTCATTTGTAAATGTGTTTTCTTGTGTATTGAAACTTCCGCTTATTTCTGTGTGTTCGTACCTTATTCCAGCGATGAGGCCATATTTGGTTCCAAACTTCATTCTAGAGGATATATAACTCGAAGTCACATTTTGGTCATAATTGAATATATCTGATCTCGATAGGTCTGTAATATATTGATTGCTGACCCTATTGAGGGTGTCATAATTGAAATCACTTACTACGTCTCTGATGATTGTTTTGACACCTGTTTCCAGCTTCATGTTTTTGTTGATAGGGTGTACATAGTCGATTTGAATTGTGTTTTCTGTATTATCTCCATCATTGTCATTCAGATCATTTTGGAATAGGGTAGGGTCATTTCCGATAATGTCTTGCTGGATCACGGACAACTCTTGATTCTGAACATTTCCATCAATCTTATATGACATCGATAATTCTTGCTCTTCATTCTTTTCAAACTTTTTCACGTAGTCAAGTGACCATTCGTATCCGCTGAATAAATTATCAGTTTCATTGAGTCTTTGGTACTCCTGTGATATTCCGTTGATCTGATCCTCGAAGCTTCCATTCAGTTCATTGTCCCGATTGGAATTGAAACCTCTCAGCCTGAAAGATGATGAGAATGCATTGTACGCATTGATGTCATAGAATGCACTGGCTGTACCAAAGAACCCTAGCCTATCTGAGTTGTTTGGGCCATTTTCTTTAAGTATTCTACTTTGGTTGTTGATGATATCTTCTCTATAAAAGTCAAAAGAACCTCTTCTAATCGGTGAATAATAAGCACTCATGCTTGTATTGAATCCAAAGCGACCTTTGCCAGCATTGATACTGACTACTGTTCTATTACTTCTATTGCCAGCGGATGCATTGACATTTCCAGTAAAGCCTTCTGGTTTACTCTTTTTGGTGATGATGTTGATAATACCTGCCGTTCCTTCTCCATCATACTTCGCTGAAGGAGTAGTGATCACTTCTACACTTTTGATATCGTCTGCTGGGATAGCTTGAAGTGCATCTCCAGGATTACTGGCAAACATGGATGATGGCTTACCATTAATTAATATTTGTACATTCTGACTTCCTCTAAGAGATACATTACCTTCTATATCTACGTTGAGCAAAGGTGCTCTTCTCAATACATCAGAGGCATCTCCTCCTGCATTGGCCACGTCATTTTCTGCATTGTATACGATTTTATCAATCTTGTTTTCAATAATGGATTTTTGTCCTTCTACTACTACTTCGTCTAGTTTGATGGCCCCCAATTCCATTTCAATTTTATTAAGATTAACATCTGGATTTTTGGGAGTCATTTCAATATCCTTGGAGATAGTTTCGTATCCGACAAAAGAAATCATCAGCTTATATTGACCAACGGGTATATTAGAAATCTTGAATGAGCCATCTTCTGCACTCATAGTACCATTTATTTGTTTTTCCCCTTTGGTGACGACAATAGAGGCATAGGGTACAGGCTCTTTGGTAGTCGGATCAATAAGCTTACCTACAACTTTTCCTTTGATCTTTGAACTTTGACCTCCACCACCACCATAGCCTCCAGGGCGTTGAGCAAACAATTGTCCAGATAGAATAATAACAAATATTAATGCGTATAATTTTTTCATGATTTTGATTGAGTCCGATTTAAAAACGCAAACATTAGTTAATTGTTTATGATGGTTTTAACAATGTGATGGGCGGTAAAAAAATCCTTTTATAAAGGAATCAATAGTCTATTGTGGGTATTTTTTCTTGGAGACAAAGAAAAGTAATAAGCTCATTATACCACAAATTGAGAAGCCAATAAACATGGGTAGCGTAGTGTCTTTAATAAACTGTCCTATAAACATGGCGATAGGGACAGCTAGGATAGTGGAGAAAAACCCGATGATGGCCGCACCTAGTCCGGCTATATGACCTATTGGCTCCATCGCTATGGCCCCAGTATTTCCAAAGAGAAAACCAATGGACGCAAATTGGAGAGCCATAAAGATCATCAGTATAGTTATGCTTGGATTAGCGCCTGACCAAAAAATGATAACATAAGTAATTGATACCAGACAATAGAAAATGAGGGCGTACTGCACCAATTTCCTCATACCTAGTTTCATGACTAGTGACCCATTGATGAAAGTCGCCCCACCAATAGTAAGGGCAAGACCTGCAAAGATGTATGGAAATTCATCCACTAATCCATATTGATTTTCAAATATGTACTGTGATGAACTTAAATAAACCATAAACCCTCCAGTAATAAATGCAGAGATGACAGTGAATAGAAGTGTTTCTTTGAATTTGAAAAGCTCTTTAGTGCCCTCAATGAACATGGACAATCTAAATTTCTTTTTGTTTTCTGCTTTGAGTGTTTCTTCCTGACGAAGTCCAAACCAAATCATGACTATGACGGCAAAAACTAGTTGGAAGTAAAATATTGCTTGCCAATTGTAAAAGTTTAAAATCCATTTACCTAACATGGGAGCGATGACAGGGACAAGAATAAAAATGACCATTACAAATGACATAATCTTCGCCATATAGTCTCCTTTGTAGGAATCTCTAACAATTGAAATACTGATAGTTCGAGGAGCAGATAGTCCAATGCCTTGTAATAAGCGACCAATGACCATCCATTCAAATGAAGGAGCGTAGATGCATACGATGCTGCCAATAAAAAAAAGTCCTAGTCCGGAGTAAACAATAGGTTTACGGCCGAAACTATCAGAGAGTGGTCCAAAAAGCAATTGTCCAAAACCTAGACCAAGGAAAATCATGATAATAAAAAGCTGATTGTCAGCGGATGATTGACTTCCAACAGCCTCGCCTATTATTGACATTGCCGGCAGTATTGCATCGATAGATAAGGCAACTATCGACATCATAGAAGCCATAAGAGCTACAAATTCAAACCTTACTTCAGACTTATTGTTTGTCATATTTTGATCATTAAAAAAGGCTGACTCGAATACCGAGTCAGCCTTCTTTACTAAATTAATTTTAATTTAAGCATTCTGCTTCTTGATCAAGTTCAATGCAGATCCTGCTTTGAACCAATCAATCTGACTTTCATTGTAAGTATGATTACAAACGATATTGTCAGTGCTTCCATCCGCATGAGAAACTTCTAACGTCAAAGCCTTTCCTTCTTGGAATTGCGTCAAATCAACCGTATTGAAAGTATCATCCTCCTTGATTAAGTCATAGTCAGATGGATTAGCGAAAGTTAATCCAAGCATTCCCTGCTTCTTCAAGTTAGTTTCGTGAATACGAGCAAATGACTTCACCAATACAATGCTCACACCGAGGAACCTTGGCTCCATAGCTGCATGCTCTCTTGATGATCCTTCACCATAGTTTTCATCACCTACCACAATACTATTTACGCCAGCTGCTTTGTATTCCCTTGCAGTAGCAGGTACTTCACCGAATTCTCCAGTGAGTTGATTTTTTACTTTATTAGTCACTTCACCAAATGCATTTACAGCACCGATCAGACAGTTATTAGAGATATTATCCAAATGCCCTCTGAATCTCAACCATGGTCCAGCCATAGAGATGTGATCAGTAGTACATTTCCCTTGTGCTTTGATTAATAATTTCATTCCAGTGATCTCTTGTCCATTCCATGGAACAAAAGGAGTAAGGAGTTGTAAACGCTTAGAATCATCTGCGACTACTACATTGATACCACTTCCATCCGCAGCAGGAGCTTGAAATCCAGCATCCAACACATCAAATCCTTTTGGAGGAAGCTCAAAACCTGTTGGCTCTTTTAGACTAACTTCTTCACCTGATTCGTTTCTTAGCATATCATTAACTGGATCGAAATCAAGTTTCCCAGAAATAGCTATCGCAGCGACCATCTCAGGAGAGGTGACAAACGCATGCGTGTTAGGATTACCATCCGCTCTCTTGGCAAAGTTTCTATTGAAAGAGTGCACGATTGAGTTCTTCTCCTGCTTGTCAGCACCTGCTCTCGCCCATTGTCCAATACATGGACCACAGGCATTGGTAAATATTACAGTTGATTCGAATTTTTGGAATGAAGCCATAACTCCATCTCTCTCGGCAGTATAACGTACTTGCTCTGAACCTGGGTTGATTCCCAATGTTGCTTTGGGTTGGATACCCTGTGCTACTGCGTCCTCTACTATAGAAGCTGCTCTAGTCAAGTCTTCATAAGAAGAATTGGTACAAGATCCGATCAACGCCCATTCTATATCTATTGGCCAGTCATTGGCTTTAGCCTCTACTTTCATTTCTGAAACTGGCGTAGCCCTGTCTGGCGTAAAAGGACCATTGATATGAGGTCTTAATTCAGAAAGATTGATTTCTATTACTTGATCAAAGTATTGCTCTGGGTTGGCGTGTACTTCTGGGTCTGCAGTCAGATGCTCTTTCACTTGATTGGCAGCATCAGCCACATCACCTCTATCAGTGGCACGTAAATAGCGCTCCATTGAGTCATCATAACCGAATGTAGAAGTGGTAGCACCGATTTCAGCACCCATGTTACTGATGGTTCCTTTACCCGTACATGACATTGAAGTAGCACCTTCACCAAAGTATTCTACAAACGCTCCAGTGCCACCTTTTACCGTAAGGATACCAGCTACTTTCAAAATTACATCTTTAGGAGAAGTCCATCCATTTAGTTTTCCAGTCAACTTCACACCGATTAACTTAGGCATTTTCAATTCCCAAGCCATAGCAGCCATAACATCGACAGCATCAGCACCACCAACACCGATCGCTACCATTCCAAGCCCACCTGCATTAACGGTATGTGAATCAGTACCAATCATCATTCCCCCAGGGAATGCATAATTCTCTAATACTACTTGATGAATAATTCCAGCACCAGGTTTCCAGAAACCGATACCATATTTATCTGAGACAGATGATAGGAAGTTGAATACTTCGTTATTGTTATTGATTGCCTCTTGCAAATCTTTATCAGCACCAATCCTAGCTTGGATAAGATGATCACAATGCACTGTAGAAGGTACTGCTACCTGTTTTTTTCCAGCCTGCATGAATTGTAAAAGAGCCATTTGAGCAGTAGCATCTTGCATGGCTACTCTATCTGGAGCAAAATCAACATAGGAGTTCCCTCTTTCAAAATTCTCCAAAGACTGAGAACTATGAAGGTGTGAAAAAAGAATCTTCTCAGATAATGTGAGTGGTTTGTTTACAACTTTTCTTGCTGCTGCAATGCGCTCAGCCATCCCATCATAGACAGCTTTTATCATGTCAATATCAAATGCCATATATCTTATTTTTGGTTAACAGTAGTGATTCACGAAAGTACGCAAAAATAAAATATTATGCATGAAGAATTTACTCTTCATGCTAGTTAAAAATTTGTCTAAACTAGGATCAATTTAGACAGATCTTTAGCGTAATATTTTTATTTACTGTTGATGTAATTCAGGAATTCTCTTTTAGTATCTTCATTTTCGAATTTACCACTAAAGTTCGCTGTTCCAGTTTTGCTATTGGTATCACCAACACCTCTTGAAGCTACACAGAGATGCGAAGCATCTATGACTACACCTACATCTTCCGTTTTTAAGACGCGTCTGAGTTCTTCGGCAATTTGAACGGTTAGTCTTTCTTGCACCTGTGGTCTTTTCGCGTAGTATTGTACGATTCTATTGATTTTGGATAGTCCGATAACCTTACCACTAGAAATATAGGCGGCATGTACTTTTCCAAAAAACGGAACAAAGTGATGCTCACAATGCGAATAGAAAGTAATATCTTTCTCCACTAGCATTTGATCATAATTGAATTTATTATCAAATAGCTTAGCGACTGGTTTATTGTCAGGGTCAAGTCCACTGAATACTTCTTGGACATACATTTTAGCCACCCTATTAGGTGTTCCACTTAGACTATCATCAGTTAGATCTAATCCAAGAACCTTCATTATTTCTGTGAAATGTCCTTCTATCTTACTGATTTTTGTCGCTTCATCTTCATCAAATGCATCTTCTCTAAGTGGCGTGTTATAGGATGAACCTACATGATCATCGCCTATTTCTTCTATAGCTTTATGCGGGGTATTCAACATAGTTTCTTTCGGTTTCGAATAGTGTTATTTTCAATTCATACTGCTGACCAATCTGTTCACGTAATATTTCCCATATCACTACAGCTATATTTTCAGCAGTAGGGTTTTGATGTTTAAAATATTCAGTGTCTAAGTTCAGATTTTTATGATCAAACTTATTAAGGACATGCTCCTTGATAATATCGCTGAGCTCCTTGAGATCAAAGACATAACCCGTATCTGGATCAGTCTCTCCTATTAATTTGACCACTAATTCATAATTGTGACCATGGTAGTTGGGGTTGTTACATTTCCCGAATACGTTATCATTTTTCTCATCACTCCAATCTGGATTGAATAGTCGATGTGCTGAGTTAAAATGTTCTTTTCTAAATACTGCTACTTTCATTTGCTTGTTTAAACAACTAATGTGAGATAATAGATCACTAAATCATAAAAGATTACAATGTTAATGAGATTTTTTTTATTACTGAACTACGCTTATAACTTCTGAAAAGCTCTATTGTTTAAAAAACTCAAATTTAAGTGACTATTAACAATAATTAAGATCAAATAATTGCCCTCTCTAATTATTTAGGCCTTGATTATCGCCATTGCAAATGATCGTCCTTCTTAAGATTTGACTTTGCTTGACTCTTATGCTATGTAACCTTTAAGATTTTGATTAGACAATAACTTGAATTGATGAACCAACAACATTGAGTAATAGACTAAAAGTTAATATGGAATAACAAATCGCTAATTAGAAACGACAGCATATTAAAGGGTTCCTAAAAGACTAATAATTAGGTTTCTTCCGGGAGCACTTATTCCACTTGAATAGGGTCTATAGTGAGTGTCTGAAATATTTTCTAACGCTCCTGTCAAAGAGAAATGCTCGTTGATGGTATAGGATGTCCGTAGGTTTAGAGTTACCCATCCCGGACTGCCGTCTTTTGAGTTGTCACTTATATGGGAGGCATATAAATAGTTCTTGTCATCTATTTCCCCACTTGGAATATCCTCTCTGAATCTATTGCCATTGTACTCTGCGTAAAGGGAAGCTTTAAATCTGCCTTTTTGATACATCAATGAAGTTTGACCAAAATTTGGAGTCGTATGTCTCAGAGGCGTGTCATTTGTTTTGTCTAGACCTTTAGTAATTGTAAAAGAAGAACTCAATGCTAAGTTATGAGGCAAGGTGAAAACTACGTTTGCCGAACCTCCATATATGTATGCCTGACTAGTATTGACTTGTGCTCGCAGTTCACTCAATTCACCATTAATAATAGCAGTACTTTCGTTATTGATTGTAATGGGCCCTCTTACTATTGCGTTATCCAGAAGCGTAGTATAACCTACTATTCCAAATTTGATATTTTCATGAAAACTGTGATTAAGTCCTAATTCTGCATTGTAAGAATATTCTGGTTTGAGATTTGGATTGGGTACAACAACAATTGCGCTACCATCTTCGTCATCTATTTCAAAAACTTTGCCTACATCATCAATATTAGGAGATCGAAAACCTGTGGAAAGAGACATACTCACTTTAGTTTTTTGCGATGGATTGTATGCAAGACCAATGTTGCCATTTATTGCACTATTCGCTAGATCGAATTTGTCGAAGTTAAGAAGCTGTGCCTCTTGATCAGTAGAAGTACCGTTCAAAGTGACATGACTAACTCTAATGCCAGTATTTAAGGTCAGCTGTTTTTGGACTCTCAACTTGTAAGTGGCATAACCAGCAATACTATTATAATCACTCCCTCCATTAGGATATCTACTGGACGTTGTAGTCGTAGCGCCCAAGATGATATCCGAAATATCAGCTTCGGAATTAACTTTATTTATAGTGGATTCCATTCCGTAATAAAGACTATTCTTCCCAAGCGATTTATCCATATCTATATTTAAAGTATACAGATCAACATGTTCTCGTTGATTTCTTAATGTACTTCTTCCAAACCTTCTATCATGCCTACTCTCTTCAAATAGCTGATAGGTCATGGTTATTTTGGCTTCATCATAAAGAGCAGTGGGGGAGAAAAGATTGATGTTAAAATGATGCATGTTCCATTTTTGAGGCCCATAGTGCCATTCAGCATATCTGAGACCATCATCGGAAGGTCTGATCAGTCTATCATATCTAGGGATGTCAGAGGTGTTTGCAAAGTAAAAGCCATAACTAAATTCCAAATTATTATTTGGTCTATATCTGACCTTATTGATTGCACTCCATTGACGGTAACCAGAGTTTCTTTGAATGGATTGATCAGGGTTATTTACCAATATATCTAAGCCATTGATTCTGTCAGCATAAGTAGGCCGTTTGCCAAAACCTGGATAATCTTCGTCAAAATTGCTGCCCGTTTTTAAATCATCAAAATCACTGAAAGAGAAGGCAGTAGCAAAAGCGAGCTTCTTACCACCTATTTTTAAATTGATATGCCCAGTCTTTTCATTGTTGGCAGAGGCATACCGAGTCATTACTTTGCCTTCAGTGATTACTTCATCCGAGTTTGAGAACTTTGGTTTCAAAGTATGGAAGTCCATGACACCTCCTAGTGCATCACTTCCATAAATTACTGACCCAGGTCCAAATACTACTTCAGTACTTTCAAGTGCATTCGGATCTATATTGATTATGTTCTGTAGATTCCCACTGCGAAAAATCGCATTATTCATTCTGACGCCATCCACGACTATCAGAACTCTATTCGCAGCAAATCCACGAAGGGTAGGGCTTCCACCTCCAAGTTGGCTTTTTTGCACAAATACTTGCCCCGTATTTTTTAGTAAATCAGCAGCGGTTTGAGGATTGGTAAACTGAATATCTTCTGCTGTGATCGAGAGTATTTCCTGTGGCACTTCTGTTGCGTTTTGTTCCCATTTATTCGCAGAGATCACGACTTCATTGTACTTAGTGATTTTTTCATCTAGAGAGATTATAAACTTCAAACCATCTAAATACTGTATGGATATATTAAATTCTTGATAGGATGGGTGTTGAAAATTCAATAGTGCATCTTTGGCGAATTGATCAATATTCGCTTTCCCGGATCCATTGGTGATTGCAGATTGATTATCACCTATCGTGTAGATTACGACATCGGCTATTGGCTTTGAAGTTGCTTTGTCTAATACCGTTATATCTTGGCCTATGAGCTGTGAGACGGTGGCTATGTAGAAGATGATCAGTCCAAATATTTTTGGCATGTAAATATTTTCAGTCGCTAAAATTGACGCGAAAATATGTATAAATGGTTGGTTTTGGGACGAATTACGCAATTATATGAGGTTAAATTTATTTTTTGTCCTGAATGCTTGATCAAGCCATTAGATTGTTAGATTTTAAGCAAAAATTTGACCAAGAATGCCGCTAATAGAAGAAAGTAGTTATCGCCCGCCATGGTGGCTGAAAAATAAACACTTGTCCACGATCATCCCGAGTATATTTCGAAAGGTAGAAGGAGTGAGTTATGTGCGAGAACGTATGAACACGCCAGATCAAGATTTCATTGATTTGGATTGGCTGAGGCTAGGCAATAATAGACTAATTCTATTGTTGCATGGCTTAGAGGGTGGTAGTGATAGAGGATATATGAAAGGTGTCGCAAAATACTTCCATCAAAAAGACTGGGATGTGGTGGCGTATAATTGTAGGGGATGCAGCGGAGAACAAAACTTACAGCCCAGACTCTATCATCATGGAGATACTGATGATGTCAATCAGGTAGTAAGCCATGTCAATGCTCACAATAAATATCATGAAGTTGTGATGATCGGGTTTAGCATGGGCGGAAGTTTGATCCTTAACTATCTCGGGAATCAAAAACATGCAATTCCTTGTAATATAAAAGCGGCCGTTACCTTCTCAGTACCTTGTGACTTAAAGGCTACTGCTTTAGAATTATCCGAAAAAGGCAATGGTTTCTATCGCAAGAGGTTTCTAAAGAAGCTATCTGCAAAAATCAGACAAAAGGCTGTTCAATATCCCGATTTGGTCAATGCAGATGGTGTTGAGGAAATCGATAGTTTCTACGAGTTCGAGAGCAAATTTACGGCACCAATTCATGGCTTTAAAGATGCAGATGACTTTTATCACCAAGCTAGTGCCAAGAATTATCTCAAGAACATTAGTGTTCCAACTTTGATTGTAAATGCGGCAAACGATCCGATGTTTTCAAGTGCTAGTTATCCAATTGAAGAAGTAAGAAATTTAGATAATGTATTTTTAGAAATGCCTAAATATGGAGGTCATGTGGGGTTTGCGAAATCTTCGTTGTCGATCAATTGGATGGAAGATCGGGCCATGGAATTTGTGAATGATATTTTTTAGATCATTTTGACTGAATGATTTTACACCCATTGGTTTTTATTATATTTCAACACTGAAAAAAATCTTATGTCTCGAAATTTACTAATTACTTATTTATTGATACTGACCAGTTGGACTGCTTTTAGTCAAACAACTGTACTTAATAATAACCGCACGGGACTCAAGTGGCGGTCAATCAAAACTGAAGACTTCAAAATATTATTTCCAAAAGGATTTGAAAGTGAGGCGCAACGGATGGCCAATACACTTCAATTGATTCATGATCCAGTAGATAAGTCACTCGGGACAGATACTCGAAGAGCAACAATTCTATTACAAAATCAGACTTCAGTCTCTAATGGCTTTGTAACCATGGGACCCAGACGATCAGAATTTTTCACTTCCGCACCTCATGATTACAATTTTCTAGGAACTAACGACTGGCTAAATACTCTAGCCGTTCACGAATACAGACATCTAGCCCAATTCAATAAAAGTCGTACAGGATTCAATAAATTCTTTTATTATTTGTTTGGTCAAAATACCCAGGCCGCAATGGCAAGTGTTGCAGCACCTCAATGGTTTTGGGAGGGAGATGCCACGGTTACTGAAACAGCATTCACGCAAAGTGGGAGAGGAAGAATAGCAGCATTCAATAGAGTGTTCAGGGCTAATTTGTTAGAAGGCAAGCGATTCAAATATCACAAACAGGCAGTAAGATCTTACAAGGATTTTGTACCGGGACACTATGTGCTAGGGTATCACATGGTATCACACATTCGTAAAAAGACTGATAATGGCAATGTCTTCTCTGACATTACTCAGAAGACGTGGCAAGTTCCGTTTATGCCTTTTGCCTTCTCTAGCGCTCTCAAAAAAAGTACAGGAAAGTACGTAGTGGATAACTATGAAGATATGATGGATGAACTTCATGAAGAATGGAGTAGTCAATTGGAAGAGGTTACACTTTCTCCTTTTGAAACGGTTACTCAAAGAAGTAATGATGGTTTTACTGATTACTCAAACCCCATTTTTATGGCCAATGGAAAAATGTTTGTTGTGAAGTCAGGGATAGGCGATATCGAACAGTTCATGATGATATCTGAAGATGGGACAGAGGAAAAATTATTTACACCTGGTTTGATGAATAACTCAGGAATGATGTCTGCAGCAGGTAATACCGTTGCTTGGAACGAGTATGCTTTTGATCCTAGGTGGAGAAATCAATCTTATTCTGTGATAAAGCTCTACAATCATGATACTAAGACTCTCAAAGTTTTAACTAAAAAGACAAGGTATCACGGTGTGTCACTGTCGCCAGATGCACGCCAAGTGGCGACTATTGAATCATTAGAAGACGGAACATATCGACTAGTTCTTCTGGATTCAAAAACCGGTTCTGTCATAAAGACCTTCGTTAACTTAACCGAAGGCTTACTTACATTGCCGAGTTGGTCATCTGATGGTGAGAAGTTAACGTTTTTGAGCAACAAGTCTCAAAAGAAGAGTGTGCAAGTCATAGACATAGAAACGGAAGTTGAAACGGTGTTGATAACTTCTGGAACAGAGAATATTGGTAATCCTGGGCTATTCGGAGATTATTTAATTTTTCAATCTGACTATTCTGGGATAGACAATATATATGCCCTAAATGTTAAGAAGGGTATGCGATATCAAGTCACTTCTAGTAAATATGGCGCTTATAACTTCACGATATCCAATGATCAAAAAAATATCTACTACAACGATCATTCAGTTGATGGGTTGGATATTGTGAGAAGCCCATTTGATCCAAGTAAGTGGATATCACAAAGTCAGGTCAATGAGGATAAGATCGGTTATTTTCAAACGCTAGAAGACCAAGAAAATCATTCTCATCTGCTAGATAGTGTGCCTAACAAAGAGTTCGAAGTTGAAAAACACAGTCCTCTGAAGGGCTTAATTAATCCGCATAGTTGGGGCCCATTTTTGGATACTGATGATCTCAATCAAGTTCAGGCTGGGGTGTTTTCAAGAGATGTATTGAGTACAACCTCTATCTATGCGGGTTACGATTATAACATTGATACACAAGATGGTGCTATGGTAGGTCGTGTTAGCTATCAAGGTTTCTACCCTATATTAGATTTTGAATTTAAAAAAGGTAGCAGGACAGATGGTGCTTCTACTTGGGATGAGCAAACTATTGAGTATGGTGTCAGAATACCATTGCTGTTGACAAAATCTAAATATCACACACAGCTCAATGTTGGAAATTCGATTGGGCATACCTCGGTTTCAAATTATAAAAATGGGGTGGATGATTTGGGTCGATTAGTAGATTCTGGAATTGGTCGAGAACTTGTTAGAAACGACCAAGGTGGTATTGATACTTTGGAGGTCCCTACATTCCGTTTGGCAAGATTAAACGAATTGAGTGATGGGGGTCTTACTTTTAATCATTTTGAGGTAAGTTTTTTTAAGCTAATGAAGCAAAGCTTACGAGATATTAATAGTCGATTTGGGATTTCACTGGCATATGAAAATTTCAACGCTATAGGTGGCGATTTCTCTGGAGGTTTGTCAGCATTAAGGTATAATGTGTTTTTACCAGGATTAATGAAGCACCATTCAATAAGTATTAGAGGAGGTATTCAGAGTAGAGAAATTTCTTCCACTATAGACTTATATGCTTTTACGAATAGAATTTTTAGACCTAGAGGATATTCATATTTCACAGATAAGAAATTCAATTCTATTATGTTTAACTATAGTCTTCCAATATGGTACCCTGATATATCCATTGGACCTGTTCTAAATATAAAACGAATAAAACTCAACGCCTTTTTTGACTATGGTCAAGACGATAATCAATTTTTCTTTTTACGGCAATCAAACTTGAATTTATTTGGAGAACGTATTATTTCTTCGAAATACACCTCTTTTGGTGCCGAGTTGACTTTTGATATCAATATCATGCGCTCCTTACCAGAATTGGAAATAGGCGCTAGATTCGTATATGCCAATGCTGTAAATACTTTTGGAGTTCCAGCTGCCTCTAAACTAGAATTCATAATCGGAAATATAAGTTTCTAATGAGTATTAGAATTGTCAAATAACGTCATTCGATTTATTTGATTATCGGCAGAAATCGTTCTATTTTTGATTTCAATTTGTCTATTACATAATACTAGGATATAAAGATATGGCTGAAGTGATCAGAATGCCGAAAATGAGCGATACCATGGAAGAAGGGGTGATCGCTGCGTGGATTAAAAAAGTGGGAGATACCGTAGAATCAGGTGATATACTTGCTGAAGTAGAGACTGATAAGGCGACTATGGAATTGGAATCTTATGAAGATGGTGTTTTACTGTACATTGGTGTAGAAGAAAAAGCCATTGTACCCGTTAATGGGGTATTGGCAGTGATTGGAAAGAAAGGCGAAGAGTTTAAGCACTTATTGAATGAATCTACTGCAGCGCCAGTTGCAGCAGTTGTAGAAACTCCTGTTGAGGCAACATCTACTACTACTGAGGCAATTTCTACTTCTTCTGAAAACATAGATACTTCTGGAATCAAGGCATCACTGGTGACTATGCCTAAGATGAGTGATACAATGACTGAGGGAACCATTGCCCAATGGTTGGTCAAAGTCGGAGACGAAGTGAGTTCTGGTGATATCATGGCAGAAGTCGAAACTGACAAAGCTACTATGGAACTGGAGTCCTACGAAGATGGAACATTATTATACATCGGACCTAAAGATGGCGAATCAATTGCAGTAGATGCTGTTTTGGCTATCGTAGGAGAGAAAGGTGCTGATTTTGAAACATTGCTAAAATCCCATAATCGAAAAGGAGCATCATCTCCAGCAGAAGAAGCTGCACCAGCAAAACAAGAAACAGTAGCACCAGTTGCCGCATCAGCAGCTCCTGTTGCACAACCAGTAAGTACTCCAGCTGTTACTACAAGTTCAAATGGAAGAGTGAAAGCATCACCTTTGGCTAAAAAATTAGCTGCTGATAAAGGAGTCGACCTTGGTCAAATTAATGGATCAGGCGAGAACGGAAGAATTGTTAAAAGAGACGTAGAGTCATTTACACCTCAACAGGCATCAACTGCTCCTACTGCAAATACAGTAACGCCAGTCGCATTACCAGCGGTAGTGGGACAAGAAAGTTTTGAAGAAGTGAAGGTGTCGCAAATGCGTAAAGTAATTGCAAAGAGATTGTCTGAAAGCAAGTTTAGCGCTCCGCATTTCTATATCACAATGGAGATCAATATGGATAAGGCTATGGAAGCTCGTAAGAGTATGAACGAAGTAGCTCCAGTAAAAATTTCTTTCAATGATCTAGTCATCAAAGCGACTGCGGCAGCACTTAGACAGAATCCAAATGTCAATGTTTCATGGCTTGGAGATACGATGAGAAAGAATCACCACATCAATATTGGTGTGGCGGTGGCGGTTGATGAAGGATTATTGGTTCCTGTGGTAAGATTCGCAGACAATAAGTCACTGTCACACATCTCAGCAGAAGTAAAAGACTTAGCTAAACGTGCTGTAGAAAAGAAACTTCAACCGGCAGATTGGGAGGGGAGTACATTTACGATTTCTAACTTGGGGATGTTCGGAATAGAAGAATTCACCGCGATAGTCAATCCACCTGATGCTTGTATTCTTGCAGTAGGAGGGATCAAACAAACGCCAATTGTGAAAGAT
>JAWUWD010000009.1:0-58988 GCA_034112085.1 Cyclobacteriaceae bacterium | reverse complement strand
TTATGGCCAGAGAAATGACGGAACGCTCGATCAGCGACTTTATACTTCACCAGAAGCCCAGCCACATCAGTATTACAATTTATATTCTGATGCTTCAGCCTACTTTCTGAAATCGACTTTAGATGCAAGTATTGGAAGAAGAATGGAAGATTTATTTGAGAACAATGTAAATAATCTACCTGAAGAACAATATTATTTCGATGAAGTACTCTTGGTTAATTCAGAGCAATACGCCACAGGATTTAGTCAAAATAACTACATTCAAAAGACAGTATTTGATGTTGGAGAAGGATGGTCAGGTATTGCCATTCAGGAAAATCAAGAAATTGAATATGAGCTTACTGGGATCAATCAAGTTTTTAATGGGGAGGATAATCCTTCATTGGAAATTCAGCTGATGGGAAGAGATGATTGGACACATCAAGTAGAAGTTTTTGTTGGTCAAAATACTGCGAGTCTGAGGTTACTAAGCACATTAGAAATTAATAATTATGATCATCATATAACTAACATGGATATAGAGTGGGCTGATATATCCAATGAAGGCACTATCTCCGTGAAGATCAAGGCTCTTGGTGGCGATGATGAGAATGACTTATTAAGCGTCAACTATATAAAAGTCACCTATCCACGACTCTATGATATGGAGGGTGTCACTTCAAAAAAAATGTACCCAAAACTAAACCCTGAAGGGAAAAGTTATCTTAAAATATTGAACAAGCCAGCGGGAGTTATGTTATGGGATATTACTGAGGAAGATAGTCCTGTCATAGTAAAATATAACAATGATGGTGATGATCTTAATACAATATTACCTAACACCAATGTTTCTAGAAAGTTATATGCTACGGGTGAAGCGCTATCGCCCCTGTCGTTTAGTAAAGTGAATTTTCAACAATTTGATCCATCCATATTTGATTATATCATAATCAGTCATAAGTCTATGATGAAAGCAGGAGGTGATTATAGTAATGTTGTTGATTCATATGCAAGCTACAGAAGCTCTGAAGTAGGAGGTAATTACAAGCCATTAGTGTTAGATATTAACGATTTATATAATCAATTCAATTATGGAGAATATTCTCCTTCTGCTATATATGAAGTGATGCAATATTTAGTTGATAAAGGTTCTCCAAAGTTCCTGTTCATTATAGGGAAAGGTCTGTTACTGAATACAACGCGTAAAATTGATGATATAAACTACTTATACAGAAAGTCTCCTGAGCTATTTGTTTATAAAGATTATATACCAACCGCAGGAGTCCCAGGGTCTGATTTGACTTTTACAGTAGGTATTGAAGAGTCAGGACAAGTAGCGGTCCCAACTGGAAGGATCACGACAACTACTCCCCAACAAGTAGCAGATTATTTGGATAAGGTCAAATCTCATGAATCTTCCCCAAGAGATAATCTGTGGAGAAAGAGGATACTGCACCTTAGTGGAGGTAAGACAGAGGCTGAGCAAACAAGATTTAAATTTTTTGTTGATGGTTTTAAGGAAATTGCAGAGACTCATCATCTTGGAGGTAAAGTGACAAGCTTAAAAAAACGCACGAGTGCGGTTGATGAGTTTATTAACGTGACAGAGGAAATAAATAATGGATTGGGATTAATTACATTCTATGGACATTCGGCTCCTAACGTTACAGATGTTGATATTGGGTTCGTTTCGGATCCCATCTTAGGCTATTCTAATCAAGATATGTACCCATTTATACTGGTCAATGGATGTAATGCGGGTCAAACTTATTCTAGGGACTATGGTTGGGGTGAAGATTGGGTGTTTACGGCAGATAGGGGGGCTGTAGGATTTATAGCGCATAGCTATTTTGGACTGGTTTCTTCTTTGGTTAACTATTCAACTCAGTTTTATGAAAATGCATTTGGGGATATTTCATTAATTGATCAACCCATCGGAATTATACAACAAAAGGTCATTAGTGATTATCTAGAAAAGCATGGTGTTGATATCAATAGCGAAACTATCACTCAACAAATGGTGCTTCAGGGAGATCCAGCCGTACCCATATTTGGAGTCAACCAGCCTGATTATGTAATCGAAAATAGTCAAGTTTTCTTTCAAGAGGTACAAGGTCAAGAAGTAAATGCGTTAGCAGAAAAATTCCAAATTGGAGTCATTGTTGAAAATGTAGGTATTACTGAGAAAGCAGACTTGAACGTGAGAATCTCACGTAGATTAGAAGATAATTCAGTGATTAATTATGATACTTTATTCCCTCCGGTGCTTCATAAAGATACAGTCTATGTTGATATTAACAATAGTATTCAAGGCGGTGAGGGTTACAATATATTTGAAATAGAATTGGATTACGTTAATAGTACTCTTGAGTTGAATGAAAATAATAATAAGGCAACTCTTGAAAAAATATTTTTAACCAATGGGACGAAAAATTTGCTTCCCAATGATTTTGGGATAGTAGGTTTTAACGAAGTTAAACTTATCACACAATCATCAAATTTGATTAAAAATATTTCTGAAAGAGGATTCTCATTCGAATTAGATACTGTGCGAACGTTCAACAGTTCTTTTTTCCAGACCAATACTTTAAACGCTGAAGGAATAGCAATATGGAATGTGGAGATACTGGAGCAGGACAGTCTCACTTATTATTGGCGAACAAAGTTAGCTGCTCCAGCAGACGGGGAAAGTGATGATTGGCAGACTAATTCATTCACATTTATTAAAGATGGGAAAAATGGATGGTTGCAAAAACACCGACAGCAATTTGGTGAAAATAATTACATAGGACTGAGTCAGGATGATTTAACCGGTGACTTCAGGTTTGAAAATAGCACCACTGATATTTCTGTCTCAACTTATGGTTCACAGCATGCTAGTGGTAATTATGAATCTGTAGAATTAAGGATAGATGGTCAACAATTTATCTATAAAACAAGAATATGTAGAGATAACACAGTAAATATTGTGGCATTTAATAAGATATCTACAACTCCTTATATACCAATCCCAACAAAAATTAGCAGTTCACTTTCCTGTGGGCGAACTGATCAATTAATAAATAGTTTCACATTTGATGAAATGACTGATAGTAGCTACCTCAAGTTAGCATTAGATGCGGTAGAAGAAGACGATTTTGTTTTAATTTTTAGTATTGGGAATCCTCAATTTGAGGATTGGAATGATGAACTTAAGTCTCAAATAGAAAGAGTTGGAGGATTAGCACTGACTATTTCTTCATTGGAAGCGGGAGCACCTTACATTCTTCTAGGCAAGAAAGGCGCCTTGCCAGGAACTGCGATAGAAGAGATCACAGAATTTTCACCCATGAGCGAACAGTCTATTTCCATCAATGAAACTATCAAAGGAATACTAGCACAAGGGCAGATGATATCTAGCTCAGTCGGTACTTCTGGTAGATGGATAGAATTTTTTAGTCAAGTGAAAAGCCCTGAAAATGACTATAATTTTACAATTACGGGGATCAATAGTGATAGAGAAGAGAGTGTGTTGATAAACACTTCAAGTTTTCAGGAAGCACTTACTGATGTTAATTCAGAAAAGTATCCATATATGAAGCTTTATTATCAGCTTGAAGATTCTGATAATTTGACTCCAGCTCAGTTGGGCCATTGGGGAGTTTATTATGATGCTGTGCCTGAAGCTGTACTTGTCATGGACAACGCAGCCAATAAAATATCTGTACAAGAAGGAGAAGATGTGGAATTGGAATTTAAGTTTATCAATGTGTCAACGGAGAGTTTTGAGCAAGACTTACAAGTCAATTATTCCATACTTAATAGAAGTACAGGTAAGTTGGAAGATAATGTGATGACTGTCAGTCCACCAGACCCAAATGACACGACTCTTTTTAGCGTCAAATTCAATACTATTGGTAGAGTAGGACTAAGTGATTTTTACATTAATGTTAATCAACGAGTTTTGCCTGAATTATATTATGATAATAATCAATTGCAAATGTTTGAGCTTATAGAGGTAATTCCAGATGAAACATCTCCAGTAATTGACGTTACGTTTGATGGTAAACATATTGCTAATGGAGGTTTAGTAGCATCACGCCCAACAATTGATATTCTGGTCTATGATAATAATAAGAACATCTACATTGATGATACGACCAGTGTAGATGTGTATCTGAAGAGAGGTTGTGATAGTTGCGACTTCGATCGATTGAATTATGCAGGAGATAGTGTGTCTTGGTCCCGAGCTACGGCTGACAGCCTATTCCGTTTCACATATAGACCAAGTTTGCTCATCGATAGTGTATATACACTTCGAGTAATCGCAGCAGATGCCTCTGGAAACAAACCGGCAGATATACCATACGAACTTTCATTTACAACTGACGATATTTCTTCAGTTAAGTACTATCATCCTTTCCCTAACCCTTCATCCAGTGAATTTAATTTCATGATAGACCTGCGGGGAAGCATACCTCCAGATGAATTGACTATAGATATTCATGATGCAATGGGAATATATATTACTACTTTGATAGCTGATGAGTTAAGAATTGGTCAAAATCACCTCAGATTCAATATCAAGAATGATGAGTATTCATTCCCCAATGGAATGTATATTTATCAAATAATAACTAAGAATGGTGGACGATTGATCAATACTGATGAATCCGTTTCATCAGGAAAAGGAAAGTTGTTTATCTACAAGTAGTATATCCCCCAAATGGAGGTATTTTAATATGCTTATTATCCAGCTACCTTTAGTCCTTCAAAGAAGGGCGAGTTTACACTGCTTTTTCATTAACTATCTTAGACTATCAATAAGCACAAGCATAATTTATTAAGACCCACAAGATTTACTGTCAAAGTCATGATGATTTTGTGTGCATTATCTGTAAATAATTTGCTGTATAGTCAGGCGTATGATTTTACGCAATACGGTATTGAGGAGGGGATTGCGCACGAGCAAGTGACAGATATATGTCAGGACGTGAAAGGGAATTTATGGATAGCTACCCAAGGTGGAGGCGTGTCTAAGTTCAATGGCCTCACTTTTCAAAATTATACAGTTCGAGATGGTTTACTGAGTAATTATGTTAGAAAACTTACTACAGATGATTATGGTAATGTATGGGTTGCCACAGCTGCTGGAATATCAAAGTTCAATGGAGATAAAATAGAAAATGATCATACCATGAGGTATGCGGCTAATAAATCTGTTAATAGTATTCTAATTGATACAAATGATAATTTATGGTTTGCTTCAACAGAACAAGGGATTTCTTTTATTGGTGCTGATGAGAGCATTCATACATTCAATGAGTCTAATGGATTTGTAAATGACCGTGTGATTGATATTAAGGAGGATAGGCAGGGTCGGATATGGATAGTAACCATAGTTAATGGATTGTATGAGTATAAAGATGGGGCATTCACAAAAGTGATTAGTACTTCAGATGTGAAGGGATATATATTATCTATAACTCCGAAAGATGATCGACTTCTAGTCACTACCAATAGAGGAGTCTTCGAGTATAATGGTAGATTAACAATGCTTGAACATTTTGATACCATGTTTATTAAATCTGCTATTTCTAGAGATGAAGAGCTTTGGTTAATTACCGCTAATAGTTTGATCCTTCATCAAAATGGAAAGAATCAAATATTCTCCATCAAAGAGGGATTTTCTACAAAATTGGCAAATATTGGGTTTGTTGATAGAGAAGGGAATTTATGGATAGGGACCAATGGAGATGGGTTATATAAGTTTACAAATTCGGCATTTGTAAAATTTGACAGCCGACATGGTCTTGTAAATGAAGATGTACTAACTATCATTAAAGATGAACAAGATAATTATTGGTATGGCACCAATGGCGGGGGACTATATAAATACGATGGTCAGCAAATGCATAACTTCACTAATGAAGATGGTTTGCCAAATAATTACATTACCTCGAGCGCAATTGGAAATGATCATGATTTGTGGTTTGGAACAAGGGGAGGAGGAATAGTGAATTATGACGGATCTTCATTTCATAATTACAACCAAGAACAAGGACTAATCCACAATAGTATTCGAACAGTCTATCAGTCAAAAGATGGGAATGTATGGGTAGCCACGATTAACGGAGTTAGCAAATGGGATGGGCAATATTTTGAGAGTTATTCGACAAAAAATGGCCTTTTTGATAATGTGGTTTGGAACATTTTTGAATATAGGGATAAAACGTATTTTGTAACGAGACAAGGGATTAATCTTTTTGAAAATGGAAAGATGAGAGGTTTCTATCAGAATAAGGAGGTATTCAACAAGCGAGTAAATTCTATTCGTTTATCAACGAATGACAATTTACTGATAGGATATTCGGGTTATGGCTTTAGGATAATGGATCCGAAGGGCAATACACTTGTTTGGATCTCAAAAGAAGATGGATTGGTTTCAGATATCATTCATGATATAGAGCCTATTGATGAAGAACATATTTTAGTAACTACAGAGAGAGGTATAGACTTATTAACATTGAAGGATGATGCATTGGTATCCATTAGTCATATGGCTAATAAGAAATATGGTCTTGGATTAGCTAAAACAAATCATGGAGCAATTTTGAACGATGATTCTAATATATGGGTTGGGACGCAAGAAGGAGTATACTGTTACCGTTCAATTTTGGATAGGAAAGTTGATGTTCCTCCTATCATAAATATTTCAGAAGTGTCGATTATCAATGATGAGAACAGCAATGATAATTTTAAGGATAGAAACCCTTTTGAGTTTAAATACACTCAAAATAGTATAGGGATTTCATACTTTGGAAATTTTCTTAATGATGCAGATAATATTGTATATCAGTATAAGTTGACTGACTTTCAGAGTGAATGGTCCTTGTCTTCGAAATCAAATTCCACAATGTTCACAAATCTACCTTCAGGTGACTATGTCTTTCAAGTTCGGGCGAGAAATAGTGACCGAATGTTTTCTGAAACACCAGCGATCTTTAACTTCAGAATTGTCCCCCCTATATGGCAGCGATCTTGGTTCTATCTCTTAATGACCTTGTTAATTGTAGTTTTAACTAGGTCATTATACTTATTTAAAATTAGGGCTAATATAAATAGTGTTCTAGAACTTGAAAAAGTGAGGGCCGATGAAGCTACAAAAGTAAGGAAGTCCATGGCTAGGGATTTCCATGACAATATGGGTAATCAATTGGCTAGTATAACGGTCTTTTCTAGCTTAATAAGCTTGAAGCTGAAAAATAAAACGGAAGAGATTGACGATCTTTTGAAGAATATAGAAAAGCATTCAAAATCATTATATAATGGAACAAAAGATTTCATCTGGTCTATGAACCCAGAAAGTGATAACCTCAATGAGATATTCATATATATTAAGGATTTTGGAGAGGATCTCTTTCAGCGTACAGATATAGCTTTTTATGCCGATAATGAGGTGCAAGGTCAAAAAGTTGAGGTGCCATCAGGTTGGAGTAGACAGATAGTATTGATTTTTAAAGAGGCGATGACCAATTCATTGAAACATAGCCAATCACAGAAATTGTATATATCACTACAACTTGACAATGGTTCTTTCGTAATGAAGAGCAGCGATGATGGTAGAGGAATTAATAATCAAAAAGTGAAAAAGGGAAATGGCTATAGAAACATGAATTCTAGAGCAAAACAAATTGGTTGTGATTTAGTTATAGAGAATAAAATCGGAGAGCTTGGATTGGAAGTTACTCTATCAGGAGTGATCCCTGAAAAGGATGAATCTGTTGGCATTAAAATATTTTAGAGATGAGTAATTTTTTTAGAACACGTATTACAATAGTAGAAGATAATGAACCTGTTAGAGAAGGGTTTGCTTTGATTATTAATAGTATTAGCAAGTACTTCGTGGTGAATACTTATGAAAATTGTGAGGATGCCATCAAAGGTCTGTCGAAAGATAAACCGGAAATAATTTTAATGGATCTCGAACTACCAGGTATGAGTGGTATCGAGGGGATAAGTAAGATAAAGAAACTTATGCCGAGTGTGCGTATTATTGTTAATACAGTTTATGAAAATGGTGATTTAGTCTTTCAAGCACTGTGTGCTGGTGCAGAGGGGTATATTACTAAGAATACCAATCATACTGAGCTTCTCGAGGCTATAGAAGAAGTTATTCAGGGAGGAGCTCCTATGAGCACTAAAATTGCCAGTATGGTAGTTCATTCATTTCAAAAAAACCCCAATTCTCCATTGTCACCTAGAGAGACGCAGGTACTGGAATTACTAGCGAAAGGAAAGAGCTATAGCCTTATTGCTGATGAACTTTTTATCACTAAAGAAACTGCCAAGTCTCATATCAAAAACATCTATTCTAAGCTTCAAGTAAATAGCAAATCAGAAGCTATTGCTAAGGCTACTCAAGACAAATTGATCTAGTCCTTGGGGGATGAAATACCCCAATATGTTGAGATATCCTGAGAATATTTCAATAAAACCCCTCATTCTGGGGGGTAAATCAATCCCATTGTTTATTGAAATTTGAGTTATGATTAAGACTGTGTTCGATCAGCGTTGACTGTGTCAAATATTGTTAAAATCAAAAAAATAATTCTTTTCATTAAAACAAAACAATATGAAGAAGTTTTTACGACTCAGTTCGTTGTTTGCGCTTGCACTGGCTATTACTAGCAGTTCGTGGGCACAAGAGCGTTCTATCTCTGGTAAAGTTACCTCCATTGAGGATGGATCTACACTGCCGGGAGTGAATGTGGTAATCAAAGGTACTACTACAGGTACTATTACAGATTATGATGGAAATTATTCAATGAATATCTCAGATGGAACCATTTTGGTTTTTTCTTTCATTGGATTCACCTCAGAAGAAGTAGAAGTTGGAGCAAGATCAGTAGTTGATTTGCAATTGTCATCCGATATTACACAGTTGAGCGAAGTAATAGTTACCGCAGTTGGTATTCAAAGGGAAGCTAAAGCTCTGGGGTATGGTGTTGAAACAATAGGAGGTGACAAAATTACAGCCATTTCAGAGCCAGATGCATTAAGAGCAATGCAAGGAAAAATTGCCGGTGTAAATATTGGAGGATCAAGTAGTGCTGCCGGTAGTGCAACTAGAATTACTATTCGAGGCAATTCATCATTATTAGGTAATAATCAGCCTCTATTTGTGGTTGACGGTATTCCATATAATAATAGTACTAATACGACCGGAGCTGGGTTTAATAGTGATCAATTAACTGGAGGTGGCGCATCGGGTAGCCGTTTTCAGGATTTGGATCCTAACAACATTGAATCTATGAGTGTACTAAAAGGTGCGGCAGCAGCGGCTCTTTATGGCGCACGTGCCGCTAATGGTGTCATTGTTATTACTACGAAAGCAGGAAGTTCTTCTGCAAGTAGGAAAGGTCTTGAAGTTACATTTAGCACTGGTTTCTCTACGGAGGAAGTGGCAAACTTGCCTGATTATCAAAACCGCTATGGTGTAGGTACCAATTTTGCTTATTCGCAAGTAAATGGCTCTTGGGGAGCACCTTTTGTTGGATCACGGGACTACGCTACGCTTACAACTATACCACATCAGTATAGTGGAGTAGTTGGTTTCGAGCATTTGAATGGAACGACAGTTCCTTATCAAGCTTATCCTGATAATGTGAAGAATTTCTTCGAGACTGGGACAGTGCTTGAGAATTCAATTACAGTTCAAGGGGGTAATGAAAAATCAGTAGCGACATTGGTTATATCCAGAACTAAACAAGATGGTATTGTGCCTGAAAACGATTTTAATAGAACCAATATAAGTCTTGGAGCACGCACTCAGTTGGATAATGGATTGAGCATTGGTGGTAATGTTCAGTATACTAATACTAAACAAAACACCTTTCAGGGTGGGGCCAATAATGCGATTGGCAATGCATCAGCTTTCGGAAGGACGTTGTACTTAGGTCGTAATTGGAATCTTCATGGCGAACCTTTTCAAAATCCATTGAATAACAGTAGCCAATTCTTTATAACTGGTGCAGATAATCCATTGTGGTCTGTGAAAAATGCTGCAATTGAATCAGAAACAAATAGGTATTTGGCCGCTTTCAATGCGAATTACGATATTCTAGATTGGTTGAGCGTGTCATATCGACTTGGAGTGAATGGCTATGATCAATCTACCATTAACTATTTCCGACCGGGTTCTAGAGGAGCCGGGGGCTCAGGACAGATTATCAATGCTTATGCTAAATTTCAGGAAGTTGAGTCTAACTTACTCTTTACAGTTTCCAAAGACATAAATGAAGATATTAGCTTCAGAGGTATTATTGGTCATAATGTAAATCAAAGAACCACAGAAGATCAACGATTTACAGGTATTGGATATGTGGATTTTTTCATCAACGATGTTGATAATACAAATGCAGTCGTTGCAAGTGGTGGTGGTTATACTCAAAGACGTCTTGTGGGAGCTTACACCGATTTGCAGTTTGGTTACAAAGACTATTTGTATTTAAATGCAACAGCCAGAAATGATTGGTCATCAACTCTTCCTAAAGCAAATAGAAGTTTCTTCTACCCTGCTGTGAGCACTTCATTTATATTTTCAGAAGCATTTGATATTTCATCTGGCCTGTTGAGTTTTGGTAAATTAAGAGCAAGTTGGGCACAGGTAGGAAACGATACGGGACCTTACCAAATTGTCCCTGTTTATCTGTTGAATGCTAATGGCTTAACCCAAGCTGGAGCTACTTCTTTGCCATTAAATGGAGCATCTGGTGCTTCGTTATCTAACATTGCTAGAGACCCTAACTTGAAACCAGAACAAACATCTGAAGTAGAACTGGGAATAGAATTGAAGTTTTTAGACAATCGTGTAGGTCTTGATGTGGCTGTTTATGACAGAACATCTACTGATCAGATAGTTAATGTTGCGCTCCCTGATGAATCAGGATTTACATCAATTCTAACCAATGGTGGTGAATTGAGTAATAAAGGGATTGAGATTACTTTGAGTGCAACACCTATAAAGCTTAACAATGGTTTTCAGTGGGACTTAATTGGCACATTCTCACATAATAAGAATGTGATTGAGGCTTTGAGACCTGGGACTGATGAGTTGATATTAGGAAATACTTTCGGTGGTTCTGTGCAATCTGTGCATATTCCAGGAGAGGAATTTGGCTTGATCCGAGGGAGTGTATCTGCTAGAGATGATGAAGGTAATTTATTAATTGATCCTTCCAATGGTCAACTTATTTCAGCGTTGGCTAATGAAATTGTAGCTAATCCTAATCCTGATTTTATTGTTGGGGTAACTAATTCATTTAGTTGGAAAGGTTTTACATTATCTGCGGTGATTGATTGGAGACAAGGAGGAGATTTATATTCTTCAACTAATTTATCACTTTTAGGACGTGGTGTAACCACAGACACTGAAGATCGTGAAATCAACAAAATTATCCCTGGCGTATATGGTGATGTCAACACACTAGAGCCGATTAGAGGTGATGATGGAGAAAAAATCCAAAACACTACAGCAATTGAAGTGAACGGCCTCTATTTCGGAAACACTTTTGCGATTAATGGACAAGATGAATGGAATATTTGGGATGCCACTGTGATAAGATTGAGAGAAGTTTCTTTAGCTTATAATCTACCATCATCAATTTTAGAGAAAACGCCTTTTGGATCTGCAAGAATTTCCCTTTCGGGGAGGAATTTATGGTATAAGGCACCAAACTTCCCTAAAGGATCGAATTTTGATCCCGAAGTTAGTCAGTTTGGTAATTCTAACCTTCAAGGATATGAGTTTACTTCAGCACCCTCAACTAGACGTTACGGTGTGAACTTAAGTGTCACTTTTTAAAGTAAGAAAAACATGAAAAATATAATAAATATTTATTCACTGGCATTTTCAATGATCATGTTGGTGTTTGCTAGTTGTGAGAAGGATTTTTTGGATATTAATGACGATCCAAATAATCCATTGAGCGTACCTACTGGTCAGTTGATGACCGCAGCCCAATCGAATTTATCCTACACTTTTGCGAATGGTAGTGGTGGATTGGGATTGTATACAGGTACTGTGGCCAAGCATTGGGTTCAAAGAGGGACCATTAATGATTATGGCCTTGTGGGAGGTGACTTTACTGTTGCAACAGCATGGCCTAGTATTTATGCGGGAGCAATGACAGACTTGCAGGTACTTATTGAACAAGGTACGCTGGAAGAGGATTTTGGAACTGTTGGCGCAGGTCAAGTGATGCGTGCTTTCATAATGGCCTCTGTTGTCGATTTGTGGGGAGAAGTTCCATATTTCGAGATTGGTCTGGGAGCTGCAAATGAGGCTCCAGTATATGATGAGGGTGAAGCAGTTTATAACGCCCTGTTTACATTGATTGATGATGGTATTGCTAATCTAAGCACGACTAATGCGAGCGTTACTGGTGATGTGATCTATAACGGAGACGCATCTAGTTGGATAACGTTAGCTAATAGCTTAAAACTAAGAATGCTAAACAATGTACGATTGACAAGAGACGTTAGTACAGAGGTAAATGCTATTCTTACTTCAGGAAATTTCATTACTCAATTGAGTGAAGATTTCGAGTTGCAATATGGTAGTTCCTTTAACCCAGAAAATAGAAACCCTGGATTTGCTTCTGAATGGGTGGTAAACAGTGGAACAAGAATAGACCCTTTCTTTTTTGAGACTATGCGAGGTACGGATACTTTCGGTCACGGAGGACTACTTCCTGCAGGGGCAGGCTTGACTGATCCTCGAATACCTTATTATTTCTTCAATCAGCTCCCTGCGGATGCAGCTGATAGTGACGCTGAAAATCCATGTGCTTATTGTCCTTCAAGAAGTGGAACTGGATTCTTATCAATCTTTTCTTATTCGTTCAATATAGATCCAAATGAAGGCTTTGCTCAAGGTCGTTCTTCTACTCTTGGTGGATTATATGCATTTGGTGGTCGATATGATGATGGTGCAGGAGGTATTGCGTCCAATGCGGCTAGCTTACTAGGCGGACAGGTTACAGGTACGGGCAGTACGCCTCAAAGATTATTGGATGGCGTTGAAATAGCGTTTATTCGAGCTGAGCTAGCTCAGACATCTGTGAGCTCTGAAAATGCAAGAGGCATGTTAGTAGCTGCTCTTGACGCTTCGTTTGCGAAGGTGAATGAAGTGGCAAATGCAGCTGGCGCGCCATTGATAGGAGCAAGTGACATAGCTGCTTACAGCGATGCAGTTATGGTCAATTATGATGGCGCTAGCCCATCTGGACAGCTGGAGATCATCATGGTTTCAAAATGGATTGCTCAGTTTGGTAATTCTGTAGTTAGTTACAACGATATAAGAAGAACTGGTTTCCCAAGACTACATGATGGAAATACAGATAACCTGGCCGTAACTACTCAGACCAGAACGTTCCCATTGGCACTGCCTTATGATGCAAACAATTTAACATTGAATGTTAATGCTCCAGCTCAAAGAGCAATAGCAGTAGACGGTGTTTTTTGGGATAAATAATTAAGAATTTAAAAATATAGATATGAAAAATATATTAAAATATTTAGGCGTCTTTTTACTGATATCTTCAATGGTATCTTGCGAGGACGAGAATACAATACGAATTCCTACGGACATGGATAAGGGACCTAATCTGCGTGTTCAGCTTGATCAAGGTTTCTTGTTTATTGATTTTGATGACTTGGCTGGTGCCAAATCTAAATTCGATGTTTTTTCACAAAGCGAGAATTTGGCATTAGTTGAAATCAGTGTATTTCACATAAGTGTTGACGGTGTTGTGTCGGATACAGCAACTGTGAAATCTTATACACAGGCAGATATAGATACAGGTAATGGCCAGATTTTGGGTCAGGAAGTGACTGCACAAGCTATGGTAGATGCTATTGGATTAGTTGGTGGACTCGCAAGTCTTCAAGGTGGAGATAGTTTTAATTTCTTAAATACTACTACACTTGACAATGGAGTTGTATATCCATCTATTACAGTTAACGGAAATTCGAATGTAACACCTAACATAGTTGCGGCTTCTGGTACAACAAGCTTTACCTCAGGATGGACATTATTTGTAGGATGCCCAAGCGATTTGGAGGCTATAGAAGGTGAATATACTTCTGTAATTGTTTCTGGTAATTACTTCACTGGACAGACTAATGATAATGTTACTATTGCATTTCAAGGGCCTGAACCTTTTAGATATGTAATCAGCGATGTTTCGGCACTAGCTTATGTTCCTTTTGGAGGTGCAGCTTATCCTGGAGATTTTTACGACATATGTGGAAATCCTCAAGGACTCGCTACTAGTACCTTTGGAACTACCACTGATACAGGTGGTGGAACATGGGATCCTGTTAACGGAGTTCTTACACTCAATTATTTCGAGTCTAACAATGCACTGTCATGGCAAATCGTTTTCACTAAAAAATAATTTAACTATTTGAAATATGAAATATTTAATAAATAAAATAGTAATAGTCACCTGCATGCTACTGACAATGATCGCTTGTGTGGATGATTTCGAGGATGCAAACCCTGCACGTTTGTTGGATGCACCTGCAGTTTCATCAACACAGTCAGCAAATGCAATCAATGTGGTTGGTGGTGAAGAAGTTGTTTTGACAATTGCAATCACTGATGCACCGGCTGGTCTGGCTTCAGTAAGTGTTGTTTCAAAAGAGGATACTCCAGAATTCACTTCTAATATATCGAGTTTAGTAGGGCAAAATAAAGGTACAGTTACTGTGAACTATACAGTCCCTTATACGAATATTGGTGCTTTCGCTGTAAATGTTGGGATTTTGGATAACCAGACAGATGAAGATGGAGAAGATGCTAGTAAGACTAGTGCTGTGACCTTCAATATGATAGGCTCATATGCATTTGATGCTCCGGTATTCACAGTCGCTGCAACCAATGCTGAACTTTTGCAAGGTGAAAGTACACCTTTTTCAATTATAGTAACGACTGCTGACGGAGGTGGAATCGCACGAGTATCTGCTTCGACTGATGTTGGATCTTTTGAGTTGGATGAGAGCTCAGTAGCTGCGGCTCTAGGGAAAGGAACAGCGACTGTAACTGGTACATTTACCGCTCCTGACGCAGTAGGGTCAGCAGTGATTACGGCATTTGTGGAAGATGTATTGCAAGTGCGCTCTAATTCATCATCTACAACCGTTGAGGTAGTGTATGAGTGTGATGAAGCGGATTTTGATTTCAATCTTGCTGAATCTGAATTGATATTGGGTGGCTCAACAGAATTTACAATCACTCTGAATGATGTGGCTTGTAATGTTGCTGAAATCACCTTTGAGATGACGGATGATGATGGTAATGTACGAGGAAGTGTGGCAGTCGATGATGCAGATATTGCAGCGCTAGTAGGTCAAACTAACGGTGTACTAGTGGGTGAATATACTGCAGATGCTTCGCTAAGGTCTACTTTGGATATAAAAGTAACTATTGTTGATGAAGATGGTCAGGCTACTGTAAGAACTGCCCAAATTGTGATTGGGGGATGTAATGCATCTAGCTTAGCAGGTAGTTATACGACCTTGACATCAGGAACTTCAACTGATGGTTGCCCAATAAATAATCCAATAGTGGATTTGGGTGGGACAGTTACAATTGTAGATGATGGAGCTGGAAACTATACGGTAGATGATATATTTGCTGGAATTTATATCGAATGGTATGGAGCCTGTTATGGTTATACCTTTGCTACTGCTGGAACCTTAAACTTTTGTCAAATTGCTGATGGCGTAAGCCTGGTTACTTTTGATGAGGGATTTGGTAGTACAGTTACTGATACAGGTTCAAGTTATGATAGTGGTACTGGACAGATCACTGTAAGCTGGGCAAATGGTTTTGGAGATACAGCCACTTCTGTATTTACTCCTTTATAGCCATTTGGGTAAATATGTTTGTAAAAAGGGCTACACATCAGTGTGGCCTTTTTTATTAAATTACAAATTTTAAATAGTTATGTTTTGAAAAATCTTAAAAAAATATTTGTTCAGATGCTGTTTCTGGGAATGTATGGTTCTATATATTGTCAAAATACTACAGTTCAAACAATAGGTCTTTTCATTAATAATGATGATGCCTATGAGGGATACACTTTATTTTCTCCAACAGCCCAAAAAGAGACATTTTTGATTAATAATGCTGGGAAATTGGTGCATTCTTGGCAGGGTATATCTGTTCCCGGACACACTGTTTATTTGAATGAAGATGGTACATTATACCGCACTGGTCGGGTTGATGTCGGTCCAATTAAGACCCATATTAATGCTGGTGGTGCTGGTGGTAGAATAGAGCGTTATGGCTGGGATAGTGAGTTGATTTGGGAATATGAGTATGCTGACTTAACCAAAAGACAACATCATGATTTTCAAGTATTACCCAATGGCAATGTGCTGATTTTGGCTTGGGAGGTAAAAACAAGAGAAGAGGCCATACAGGCAGGGCGTAATCCGGACAACATAGATGTAGCAACTAATGAACTATGGCCTGATCATGTGGTTGAAGTAGCCCCAGAAGGGAGTTCTGGAGGCACCATTGTTTGGGAATGGCATGTTTGGGATCATTTGATTCAAGATTATGATGCCACTAAGGATAACTACGGTGTGGTTGAAGACCATCCTGAACTTGTTGATGTTAATTTTGTTAAGCCTTCAAGTCCTTCAAATCCTGATTGGAATCATATGAATGCAATAGATTACAATCCTACGTTGGACCAAATTGTTTTGAGTGTTCATGCGTTTGGTGAATTATGGATTATTGATCATAGTACCAATCTTGAAGAATCAAGCAATCATACAGGAGGAAACTCTGAAAAAGGTGGAGATTTATTATATCGATGGGGAAATCCTAAAGTATTTAGGCGTAATGCCACTGATAGCGACAGGAAGTTTTTTAATCAACACAATGTTCACTGGATACCTGAAGGGCTTCCTAATGAGGGGAGAATTGTGATTTTCAACAACGGAAAAGACCGGCCAGAAGGCGATTATTCTTCTGTGGAAATACTTGATCCGGTTCTCGATGGAGCCGGTAATTACCTAATAGGTGCCGATGGTACATTTGAGCCTTTGGATGTTGTTTTCGAATATACAGCGGTTATTCCTGCTGAATTTTTCGCGCCTAGATTTTCTAGTGCTCAACAGTTACCGAATGGTAATATGTTAATTTGTAATGGCCCATTTGGCACGTTTTTCGAAATTGATGAATTGCAAAATGTTGTATGGAAATATGTCAATCCGGTCACCCCTGATGATGTCTTGACACAAGGAGAGTCACCTACAGGAGTTAATTCAGTATTTCACATTCTTAGGTTGGGTCTTGACTATCCGGCATTTGAGGGAAAGGTATTAGAAGCTGGAGAGCCTTTAGAGCTTGGTCCTGATGTTGAAACTGTTACGGGAATCTACGAGAATGACCTAAAAATATTATTGATTTACCCTAATCCTGTCCAAGGAGACGTAGTAACTATAAAAAATTATGAAGGTTTGATAGAGGTCAATATTGATATTTATGATGCATTCGGCAATAGAATTGGGGCCTCTATTATTGAGAAAACAGATAGAATTCAATTGCATTTTGAGAATCTGGAAGCTGGAGTATATTTTGTTAGATATGGGGAAAGAGTCCTTAAATTTCTTAAGTTATAATATATCAGGTATTCTAAATTCACTAATATGTTAAGAACATATACATATTCTAAATTATTTTGGATTATCGTACTTTTCTTGATTTTTCAAAAAACAAGTGTTGCACAAGACGCTGGAAAAGTTGGTATAATAGACAGAGGGGTTAATCCTGGAGGGATAATAGATGAATTACCACTTGCCCCGGCTAAGACTGTAGGTAATACCTATATAAATGATGAATGGATGCTGGGTAAATTAGTCCTTTTTACCAATATGGAACTGATAGGGCATCCTATGAAGTATGATTTGAAAAATAAACAGTTGGAAATAAAATTTGAGGGACAAGTAAAAATTTGTCCTTTGGAAAAGATAAAAACTTTCTCATGGAGAAGAAACAATATAGATGACACATTGCATTTTATAAATAGTCGGTATCTCCCAAAAGCTAAAAATAGTAATCCAAGGACAATCTTAAACAGACTTTATATAGGGAATAACACTTCCCTATATAAAGAGTATTATCTTGAATTGAAAGCTGCAACTTATGTTGCAGCTTTGGATATGGGGGAAAAGAACAATAAAATACATATTAAGCAAACTTATTATTTACTTAGCGATGGTGATACTTTTTATAAACTTAGCCCTTCATTGAGGAAAAATAAGTCTGTTTTTGGTGATTACTACAATTCTATACAGATCTATCAAAAAAAGTACAAACTGAAATTAAAGAAAGAAAAAGATGTGATTGAGTTGATGAAATATTACGAATCTCTGTTGTAATCAAGGCAACTTCACCTCACATCTTTCACCCTTCAAAAGTTCTAAGGCAGATTGTAAGCTAAGTTTCGACTTAGCTTTTTCCATTTCTGCATTGCTGGAGAACTTAAGCTCTTTACGCTGTATAGCTTCCACAAATCGTCTGACTTCATCTTTGGATTCTAGTGCTAATATTGGAACAGCAACAGTGTTTCCTTCTTCATCTTTAGCTACCATAGTGAAGTAGCAAGTATTGGTGTGTTTGACATGTCCTTGTTTAACATTCTCAGCGATCACTTTGATACCTATCACCATAGAGCTGCGACCTACATAGTTGACCGAGGCATGAAGTGATACCAGATCACCGACCTCAACGGGTTGCAGGAAATCAACTGTGTCTACTGATACTGTCACACAGTAAGCTCTAGAATGTTTCGTAGCACATGCGTAGGCTACTTTATCCATCATCGAAAGTAAAATACCTCCATGTATTTTCCCTCCAAAATTCGCGTATGAAGGAATCATCAATTCTGTGATGGTAGTTTGTGAGGCACTTGAAGGTTTGGATGTTCTTTCTTCCATGTAGAGGGGTGGATAGTTCTTCTAATATAATAAAATATAGCGTCAACCGAATTGTGGCACCAAGGAGGACGGAGTATTTTACAAATGTTAAGATTCAACTTCTCATACCTCACAACAAGCGTTTGGTGATTCTGTTGAATCTGAACGACAACATGACGGCTGCTACAGTGAGCCCAATGAGAAGTCCTATCCAGATCCCTTCCGCACCAAAATCCATTTTAAAGCCCAACCAATACCCGACAGGGAGCCCAAGTACCCAATAAGCAATGAATGTATATACCGTTGGAGTTTTCACATCTTTTAGGCCACGTAAGGCACCTAGACTCACTACCTGTACCCCATCAGATAGCTGGAAAATTGCGGCAATAACAATTAGCGAAGCACTTAAGTTGATTACGTCTAGATCATTGATGTAAAAGGTAGGTAGATAGTACCTTCCAAAGTAAAAGAGCAATCCGCATATGGTCATGAATATCCCTACCATAATGAATATGGTAAAGGCAGCTCTTCTCAAAGTATTGATATCATTTCTTCCTAACTGATTCCCTACTCTAATCGTGGCAGCAGATGAAAGACCAGTCGCCATCATATAGCTGATGGAGACCATGTTAAGAGCTATCTGGTGTGCTGCAAGTGAGTTGGCTCCAAGCCAGCCAATCATAATAGCAGCACCGGCAAAAGCACTTACCTCAAATGCAAATTGGAAAGCTGCTGGAACACCTATGGCCAACATTTTTTTAATGAATGGCATTGAATAATTTTTCAATGAGAAGCCATCTCGATATGACTTAAATTCGCTGTGATAATAAACGAGGCTCATCATCATAACTCCCATTAAAACGCGCGATATAAATGTTGCCCATCCGGCACCCAAAAGTCCCATAGCAGGAATACCAAGCTTGCCATAGATGAAAATGTAATTGAGGATGATATTGATAATATTCGCTATTACGGTGATATACATGGCTTGCTTAGTCATCGATAGCCCTTCCGCAAACTGACGAAAGGTTTGAAATACCATAAAAGGAATTATTGACAGCGTAATAACTCCTAAATAGGGTATCGCCAAGGCAACAACATCTTCTGGTTGGTTCATGTGTTGTAAAACATTACCTCCAGAAAGAACTACGATAAAGAGAAAAACCCCAGTTATAATATTGATAAGAAGACCGTGTTTGAGAACCAATGATATTGCGGAACGATCATTGGCGCCATCTGCTTCAGCAACCAACGGAGTAATGGCATAGGAAACGCCAATTCCAAAAGTAAGTAGCAAGAAAAATACTGCATTCGCCAGTGATGCGGCAGCTAGAGGAACCGCCCCTAGCTTTCCAACCATGATATTGTCAGCAACTCCTACCAATACATGTCCAAGCTGGCTAAGCATGACTGGATAGGCAAGGTTGAAATTCTTTTTATAATGAAGAGAATAACTTTCTGACATGCACGAAAGTACATGTGAAAGTCGGATTGGCAAAAGGGAGTTGATTAAATAAATGTATCAACGCATCGATTTTATCCATAAGCTAAAGTACTTGAAGGAAAGCGATAGTTTTAGTAGCCATATAGCGTGCTTCAGCTCGTATTGAATTCGTTTTCTTAGAGCCTTATATTCACTTCTATTTTTGCATAGCTGAAGTGCCTTAACGCATACGCGATAAGTGGATAGCATTTGTAGATTGCCTCTTTTGTACTGTTGCTGTCCATGTGAATTTGGCAAAACACGTTTATGAACCAGGATATGGTCAGTATAGCAGAACTTCCAATTTCTGGAGGCTCTTACCCAAAGATCAAAATCTTCATAAACGAGTGATTCATCATAACCGCCTAACTCGTCAAATAGAGATTTTTTGATCATAGTGGTTGGTGAGCAGATAAAGTATGATTGAACTACATCTTTGAAAACATCGCCTTGAGGAACCTCTGAAATAAGTTGTCCGGATGTATCTCTGTCATAATGTTGCTTAATCACCTCACTCTTTTCATTGATATAGGCAGCGTCACTAAAGTTGACACCGTATTCAGAATCATTGCTTGCGAAGGTGCTGACCCCTTGCTGGATCCGTTCAGGAAGCAATACATCATCTGCCGCAAGATCAATGATGTATTCCCCTTTTGCGAATTTCAAGGCTTGATTAAATGCTTTGCAATTTCCAGTATTCTCTGCTTGTTTTATGAATGGAATTTCAGGATGTGTATTCAGAAAATCCTCTATAACTGAGACACTTCCATCAGTACTTGCATCGTCAATAATAATAAGCTGAACATTCTGATAGCTTTGGCTCATCACCGATTGAATTGCGGCAAGGACATAATCTCCCTGATTAAAGCAAAGGCAAATGACGGTTACTAGTGGAGTACTCATGCTTTTAGTTCATAGCTAATCTTATCTGAAGATACTGCACCACAAGAACGTTTGAAATAAAACAATCCTTCATTTAAGACTCCTTGATCTGTCGAAATGCCTAAATCTAGAACTTCGAAATTTTCTTGTTGACAATATGCATAAATACCAGAAATCAGTAAAGTCATTGGACTATGCTGTCTATTATTAAGATTATCACCATGATAAAAATTGTATAATATTTTATCATTTACATTAACACTAATGGCTGTAGCGATTATGATGTTTTTTTCAAAAACTCCAAATATCAAATAACGATCTGGAAAGGTGTTAAACATCTCTTTTAGATTGTTCAATGACATTGTAAGCGGGTACCCTTTCACTTTCAAACACTCTTCAATTAGGCCATAAGATTGTTCTAGAAATGAAGGTTTCAGTTTTTTGAATTGATATCCACTATCGATACATAAGTTCAGTTGCTTTATACGACTGTTATTCATTTTTGTGCTGAGCTTATCTTGATCAATAACAATATGTTGATTAATGTTACTACAACTTGTTTGAAACCCCAGAGTGATAAATACAGTATTTATTCTATTATTAGGTGCTTTATAGCTATCAGGATATGTTGTGATATGAATTTTTTGTTGCTTGTTTTGAAAGAATTTTTTTACAATTGTTAATAACGATATCATCAATTCTTCATTAATTGGTTCTCCTGTTATAACGCCACCAAAGGGACTTTGAGGCAAGCTAATAGCTTCTTGATCGACTACTTCAAAAACAATGCTGGCTAAACTCTTTCCATCAGCATACAAGTTGAAGAAAAGAGGAGATGATTCCTTATCCCTGTTTATAAATTCATTTGAATGAAAGAATAATAACTTTTGATGCTCAATGGAATGTGAACTTTCCAAGCGTACTTCAAAGCCATCATCTTGGTACAGTAGCTCAGCCATTTTTCAAGTCTTCGAATTGAGAGCGGTCTTTTATTGACTCATTTTCACTGAATTTGGAAGAGGCAATCGCCAACATGATTGCCTTAGCTTCTAGTTTCATCGAAATCCAATGATTTTTTGGGATGATTAACCCTTGATTCGGGTTAGTAAGTTTGTAGTGAGTTGTTTCACCTTTTAGGTTCTCCAAGGTGATTTCAATATTCTCCATCATACAGATAATCACTCTTTCAGAATTGGGATGAAAGTGATCACCTCTCTCTGTGGTTCTTACATTGCCATAGCTCCAATAGATTCGCTCAATAGCGAAAGGAATATGCTGGTTGTATTCACCTATACTGAGAAAGCTGTCATTGTTCTCGAATGTTGGAAATGTAATGATACTAGGAGATAGTTGACCCATGCCCAAAGATATCAAAGGCTTAATAAGGAAGCCCGATTTTTTTATAAATAAAATGCATTAGCCAAGCTGGGCCTATCATGAGAAATTGGACGTCTTTCAAAAAAGAGGGTTTTTTTCCTTCGATATTATGACCGATAAATTGGACTATCCATGCGGCAATAAATATAACAATTGAAATCAACCAAAGTGGAGCAAACTCCCATTGTGAAAGTAAATGAGCAAAGTAGAGGCATAGAAATGAAAAACCTCCCATCCCTACCATTAGAGAAATAGATAATGTAGTATAATAAATCAATACTATAATTAGAGCAACTGTTGCCCACGTGAAGAATGGATGTGCATAAAGTCCAAGTAACAAGCCATTGGGAATACTCCAAAATAGTCCAACTATACTAAAGAAGATAGCAGGAACACAAATCCAGTGGATGAATTTATTTGTGGGATTTTGATGACTTTCTCCATACTCTGATAAAAGCTGATCTATTTTTCTGCTATTCATATTCTTAAATTTAACGATCTGAGAAATGATCAAAACATTTCTTTCCAATCTCTAGTTTCTAGAATCTAAACCCTAGTCTTCACCTTGTCCCATGACTTCACTTGCCAGTGGACTTTTCCTGTGCTGATATGATTACCTTCACTGTCATGTATTTTTATTTCACAGATGATTACGGTTGCATCTACTGATTTCAGTGGGTTATAAATATTGTCATCCATCCATTCTTCACTGATTTCAAACTCTCCATAACAATCCATTTTTCCTTGATAGTGATATTCCATCTCTAAGGTTTTCATGATAATTCTGTATTTCTTAGGATCAAGTCTAGAAATCAATACAAAGCCCGTGGTGAATTCCGAAACAGTCGCTAATGCGCATGCATGAATTCCTTTGATGTGATTAAAATTGCTTTTCCTGTACGGCAGCAATGTCTTCACACGATAGTCTTCTATTTGATCTACTTTAAACCCATGCGGCTTATTGAAAGGAATCATTTTGTTAAGTCCTAAGTTGAGTAAACGCAAATAGAACTTAGATTTTTTTGCTTTTTCAGTGATCGCGGCTGTATCGAGCATTTATCATTGTTTAGTTAAAACTAAATATAGCAATAAATCCAAAAATTGATTTCATAACAGATTTTGAAATTTGTTAATTGCTGAAAATTAACTGAAAGACAATGCTAAGTTTTTGGGAAAGAGAACATTTTTTAGACTACGACTACGTAATAGTAGGAGGTGGGATCGTAGGGCTGTCGACAGCAGCATCTATCAAAGAGGAAAATAATAAAGCCAGTGTGCTGGTTTTGGAAAGGGGAATTTTCCCTACTGGTGCAAGTACCAAAAATGCTGGATTTGCCTGCTTTGGAAGCATTACGGAGTTACTTTCTGACGTTAACACAATGGGTGAGGAGGTGAGCATGGAGCTCGTGGAAGAAAGGTGGAAAGGTCTACAAAAGTTGAGAGATAGATTAGGTGATACGGGTATAGGCTTTATCGCTCATGGAGGATATGAGATTGTAAGGGAAAACGAAGCTTATTGTTTGGACGAGATCGATTCAATGAATAAAAAACTTTCTTTTCTTTTTGATAAACCTGTTTTCACTGCGAGACCTAAAGTGATAGATCAATTTGGATTTAATAATGAAGGAGTCCAATCCGTAGTTTATAATCCTTATGAAGGACAGATAGACACTGGAAAAATGATGCAATCTCTGATGCGATATGTTCAGGAACTTGGAGTGACTATGTTGACTGGAGTAGAAGTAACTTCCTTTGAGGATAAAGGGGAACATGTAAAGGTCATAGCGAACAATCAGACAACATTCAATGCTGATCAATTGATCATTTGCACTAATGCTTTTACACCAAGCTTACTTCCTGATGAAGATATTATCCCGGGAAGAGGGATTGTATTGGTGACCAAGCCAATCGAAGGGCTCAAGTTCAAAGGTGTGTTTCATTATGACGAGGGTTATTATTATTTCCGTAATCACGGAAATCGAGTAATCTTTGGAGGAGGACGAAATTTAGATTTCGAAAGTGAGGCTACTGATTCATTTGAAATCAACGAACAAATATTAACGGTTCTTAGGAAAGAACTGAAATCAATGATCTTACCGAATACGCCATTTGAGGTTGATCATGTATGGTCTGGTATTATGGCTTTTGGGCAAAATAAACAGCCTATACTGCGCAAGATAAGCGATCGGGTAACGCTGGGTGTCCGTCTTGGAGGAATGGGAGTAGCCATTGGAAGTAGGATGGGCGAAAAAATCGCTGAATTAGTGAGATAGTCACTGATTCTGCAAATCTTTCAGTAAATTCGAAGCTATCTTTATAGATATCTATGCTGTTGGTGGAAGCGTAATCCGACAGTTGAAAGAAAAGCATAATATTAATATATAATTAATGACTACAGATAAGAAAGTACCTTCGTTACTGATTTCTTTATTACCCATCCTTTTCCTAATCGTATTCTTAGCTATCAATGTCATCCTTTATGGTGAGGATTCTTCCTATGGACCTAATCAGATTGCTTTATTCTTAGCAGCAGCCTTTACCGGGATACTTGGCTTAAGATTGGGATATAAGTGGGGGGATCTCCAAGCTGGTATGGTCAAAAGCATCAGCTCAGCCATGGGAGCAATTTTAATTTTGTTCATGATTGGCGCGCTTTCGGGGACATGGTTGATCAGTGGAGTAGTACCTGCTATGATTTATTATGGTCTTGATGTTCTCAACCCTACTATATTTTTGGTTGCGGCCTGTATAGTGAGTGCTATTGTCTCTATTGCTACTGGAAGTTCCTGGACAACAGCCGCTACGGTGGGTATTGCCCTGATCGGGATTGGAAAAGCCATGGGAATCAGTGAAGGTGTTATTGCCGGAGCAGTGATCTCAGGAGCTTATTTCGGAGATAAAATGTCTCCATTATCTGACACAACCAACCTCGCTCCAGCGATGGCTGGAACTGATTTGATTACACATATTCGCTATATGGCCTTAACGACTGGTCCCTCGATTGTCATCACATTGATAATCTTCTTGATATGGGGATTTACACTAGATACAGATGTAGATGTAGCGCAAGCTTCTATTGTACAGGAAGCGATTGCTTCTAAATTCAATATTCATTTGGGATTGTTTTTGGTGCCAGCGGCAGTAGTGTTTCTAATTATTAAAAAAGTGCCAGCATTGCCAGCCTTATTAATTGGCTCTCTTTTGGGAGGTGTATTTGCTTTGATTTTTCAACCGCAATTGATCAATGAGATTTCTGGAATTTCGGACAGTAAATGGGGATCAAGTTATGCTGCGGTTTTAAAAGCCATGTTTACTAAAACGAATATTGTGACTGGCAACGTCACCGTGGATGATTTGCTGAAAGCGAAAGGAATGGAAGGGATGTTGAATACAATTTGGTTAATCATGACTGCGATGGTATTTGGTGGAGTAATGGAATGTACTGGTATGTTAAAGAAAATTGCTCAAACGATTATTGCCAGAGTCAAATCTACGGGTTCATTGGTTGCCTCGACAGCAGCAACTTGTATCACCTTCAATGTGACTGCTTCTGATCAATACATTGCGATCGTAGTGCCAGGAAGAATGTTTGCAAGCACTTATCGTGAGCGTGGATTGGCACCAGAGAACTTAAGTCGAACATTGGAAGACAGTGGGACAGTTACTTCTGTACTTATTCCATGGAATACTTGTGGTGCCTATCAATCTGGGGTGCTAGGCGTATCAACTTTATCCTATTTACCTTATTGTTTTTTCAATATCATCAGTCCACTTATGACGATAGCCTTTGCCTATTTAAATATCAAAATCAGAAAATTAGATAAACCTTCTGCTACAGAAGTGAATGATTTACAGAATCCTAAAGAAGTCGCTAGTGTTTAAGGATAACATCACAAAGGACGAAGTCAATGAGCTTCCGCTGGACTGGTACAAAGGAAAGTACACGGTCATAACTTCTACTGATCAACTAGATGAAGCTTTTTCTAAAATCAATAAACAGAAATTTGTCGGATTTGACACGGAGACCAAACCAACTTTTAAAAAGGGGCAATATCATGCAGTTGCTCTGATTCAGATTGGAATTCCTGATGAAGTATTTTTGATCAGAATCAATCAAACAGGACTTGCTGATCAGATCATTTCATTCTTTGAGAATAAGGAAATAGAGAAGATAGGGGTAGCACTTACTGATGATATCAAAGACCTTCAAAAAGTAAAGAATTTCAAGGCTGCGGGCTTTGTAGACCTGAGTAAAGAAGTCAAGCAAATCGGTATCGAAAGCAATGGCTTGCGCAAGCTTACTGCCATCATGCTAGGATTCCGTATATCTAAGAACGCACAGGTATCCAACTGGGAAGCACCTGAACTTAGCGAAAGACAACTCATCTACGCAGCAACCGATGCTTGGGTATGCCTGGAGATGTATGAGAAGTTGCTGAAGGTGGTTTAAGGAAATACAATACGCAAAATATTGTCGACAACAATTATATGCAGTTGAATAATTACATATAGCTATATACTGATTTGAAACTGATCAAATACTATTACTATTATTTATACTTTAATGCTTATTGGACAAGCTTTGATATAGGAGAGAAGCAAATCCCTAGACAAAATGCAGTTTACTATATGATGTTGTTAAAGATTTATTTCATAAGTGGATTTTCGTTTGTTTTACATTCTGCAGAATTAATAACGAATCTCAACATACTAATATTTGGAGGTGTAGGATTGGCATTGATGCTTACATATTTCTTTTTATCCTTTGAAATTTTTAGAAAGAAGTACAAAGAGTATGAGTTTTTAGAACATATAAATAAAAAAAAGAAGGCTTTTAATATTCTTTTCAACAATCATAATTGTTGGATTATTCAATATAATTGGAGCTTTTTTTTTTGCATATAAATAAATTTTTTTGACCGAACACATAGAAATAAGTGAACAATTTGAACTAGCTGCCAGCTATGTCAACACCACCAATGAGCACCTCTATCTCACTGGGAAAGCCGGAACTGGTAAAACTACTTTTCTCAAATACATCAAACAGAACTGCCACAAAAAAATGGTCATCGCTGCACCCACTGGAGTGGCTGCAATGAATGCCGGAGGAGTAACTTTACATTCACTATTTCAGCTGCCAATGGGGAGCTTTATTCCAGATCAGGATTTGTCAGGAGATGAGCAGGGAGAGTTCTTCGATAAGAAGAATCTACTCAAGTACCTCAGACTCAATAGTGCCAAACGTGATTTGCTAAGAGAACTGGAATTGCTCATCATTGATGAGGTGTCAATGCTCAGAGCTGATTTATTAGATGCTATAGATGCTATACTAAGATCAGTAAGACGAAAGGCCGGATTACCTTTTGGAGGAGTACAAATTTTATTTATTGGAGACTTGTTTCAGCTGCCGCCTGTGGTCAGAAATCAAGAATGGGCGACTCTTCAGAAATTCTATAAGGCCATTTCTTTTTTCAATGCCAAAGCCTTGGAAAATACGCCTCCAATATATTTAGAGCTCAAGAATATTTATCGCCAGAGTGATCAAAAATTCATTAACCTGCTCAACAAGATCAGAAATGATCAAATGGATCGAGGGGATCTAGAATTGCTCAATCAATACTACAAGCCAAAGTTTGAGCCAGAGCAAAAGGGTGAGTACATCACTTTGACCACGCATAACAAAAGAGCTGATGTCATCAATACCGAAGAGCTCGAAAAGTTGACGGGTGATACATACTCGTATGCTGCCATAATTTCTGGAGACTTCAATGAAAACACCGTTACGGCCGAGACGGACCTTAAGCTGAAGCAAGGAGCTCAGGTAATGTTTGTTAGGAATGATAAAGGTGAAAATCCAAGTTACTATAACGGTAAGATTGGAGTTGTCAAACGTATCGGAAAAGATGAAATTGTTGTGTCTTTTGCTGATTCTGATCAAGAAGTAATTGTCGAAAAACAAGGATGGGAGAATAAGCGATACAAACTCAATAAGGAAACCGATGAGCTGGAAGAGGTGATAAAAGGTACATTTATTCAATACCCGATTAGACTCGCTTGGGCGATCACTATTCATAAGAGCCAGGGACTGACCTTCAATAAAGCGATCATCGATGCTGGGCAGTCATTTTCTCCCGGACAAGTATATGTGGCACTGAGTCGTTTGACATCGCTCGATGGTTTGGTACTTTATTCTCCAATAGCAGACAATTGCATTTCCAGCGATCAGGCCGCGATTGACTTTAGTAGTACGAAAAAGTCTGAGGATGACCTAAAAAAACAATTGGAAGCTTCTCAAATTTCCTATGTCAGGACATTCTTATTGAGGGCATTTGACTTGAGCAAGTTGAAGTGGGATGTTGTGAATTTCTCACGAGATATGGAGGATAAGAAAATCCCCAATAAGCAAGAAGCAATTGAGTTGATTACAGGCGTGAAGGACTCTGTAGTTAAACAAGAAGAAACAGCACAGAAATTCATCAGGCAACTAAATGGTTTGTTGCCCAATGCTTTTGATGATCAATACCAACAAATAGATACAAGGGTGAAAGCAGCAGCGAACTTTTTCATGGAAGCATTGATGAAGGAGATGCTTGACCCACTAAGTAGTCATTACGAATCTTTGAAAGTCAAATCTGGTGTGAAGAAGTACATGCGAGAGGTGCATGAGCTAACTTCTTTGGCTAAGCAGAAACGTTTTCTTCTAGAAGAAATGATTCTGATGACAGAGGGTTTGACCCAAGGCACTAAGCTTCCTAAGTTATTAGCCGAAATGGCAAAAAGAAAGCAATCTCAGCAGGAAGCGGCCGAGGTAGAAGTCAAGGAGGTCACAAAGAAAAAGGTGAAAGGAGATAGTCATCGTCTCAGCTTGAGTATGTTCCAGGAAGGCAAAACGATCGACCAAATAGCAGAAGAAAGAAGCTTGAACCGAACTACCATTGAGAGCCATTTGATAAGTTTTATCGGAGAAGGATTAACACTAGATCAGTTTGTGAGTGATGAGAAAGTACTGCAAATCACGAAGGTGATCGAAGCGATTGGGGAAGATGAAGGCACGACTGCCATCAAGTCTAAGCTTGGCGATGAATTCAGTTATAATGAAATTAGAGCGGTGTTGAATGATCAACAACTGAAAAAAAGTAGTTAGATCAATTCTATTGAAAACTAGTAATTTTAGTTAAGCCTTCGATGCTTCTAATATGCAATATTTCTACTATCTATCTACACATTCCTGTCTTACTTGAATCCCTTCAAGATGTCTACCCAAACGCATCTTTGCTGTCCTCATTTTTCAGATTAAGCCATCGCATTCGATAAGGTGAAAAGAACACAACTTAACAGTAATAAAGACTAATATGATAAGGCTATTTTTAATCCTTAGGATAAGATGATCAATTCCCACACTGATAAATGTTATGAACAAAACAAGAATTTATCAAATTACTACTTATATTCAAAATTGATATAAAGACACTTAGAATATGAAATCATCGTACGATAAATTAATCAAGGGCAATGAAATGTGGGTCAAGGAAAAACTTGCACTAGATCCAGATTACTTCACAAAACTAGCCAAAGGACAGAAGCCAGAATTTCTTTGGATTGGATGCTCTGATAGCCGTGTTCCTGCAAATGAAATTACTAAGACAGAGTCTGGAGAAGTCTTTGTACATAGGAATATTGCGAATCAAGTAATTCATTCTGACACCAATATGCTAAGTGTTCTTCAGTATGCTATTGAGTATCTTCACGTAAAACACGTCATTGTTTGTGGACATTATGGCTGTGGAGGAGTGAAGGCGGCAATGGATACAACTCATGTTGGACTAGTTGGTAGGTGGCTTGCTTATGTAAAGGATATTTACCAACGTAATAAGGTAGTCCTTGATACAATCAAGGATGAAAAAGAGAAAGAAGATAAGATGGTTGAATTGAACGTCATTGAACAGGTTCATAACTTGGCAAAAACCTCATATGTTCAAAAAGCTTGGAAGAATAGAGAACTTGAAATACACGGTTGGGTTTATGCGCTCGAAGATGGGAAAATTACAGATTTAGACTGTAAATACACAAATATTGAACAGCTAGAACCGATTTATAGATTTACTGAACTAGGATCAGAAAATTAATCTGACGAAACAATTATTTTTCATTCCTTTGATCGATAAGAAAATATATTCAGATTCACATGTGTCACATGTGTCACATGTGTCATAGGTGTCGGTGATTTTGATATACGCATCTAGAACATGTTGAATATGTCCTGTGGATTGATGAGTCAGAAAATAGGCTTATTAAAAATACGATACACACTCACATGCTCTACTTTGCTATAATTGCATTCCTGAATACTAAAAGAATACGAAGAAACTATTTCTAAGCCTGCCACCTCAAATGAAGATGGAATGCTTACTAAATTTTATACATGTCGCTGTTGTAAGCACAAGGAAAGATGAGAAATTGCAATAGCTTCTCAGGCCGGTCTAAATTAGATGTCCCGTTAATAGTATGAATGTATTGATTATTGAAGATGAGGAAGATATAGCAAATAGTGTGATAAACTATTTGGAAACCGATGGCTATCATTGTGAATGGGCCAATACTTTTGAATCTGGAATTGAAAAAATTCATTTGTATAGCTATGACTGTATATTAGTTGATATCACACTTCCTGGAGGAAATGGATTGGATATCATTTCAGAAATAAAGGAGATGAAAAATAATGCAGGAGTCATTATCGTATCTGCAAAGAATGCCATAAATGATCGGATAAACGGACTTGAAATAGGCTCTGATGATTATCTAACTAAACCTTTTGATCTTGCCGAGTTGAACGCCAGAATCAAAGCTGTTATTAGAAGGAGAAGTTTTGATGGTCAAAATCACATTAAGTTTGAAGAAATCACCATCTCACCCTACGAACATTGGGTGAAAGTGAACGGGAAAGACTTAGCCTTGACTAGAAAAGAGTTTGACTTAATGCTTTATTTTGCCTCTAACCCCAACCGAGTTATTACCAAAGAGTCTATTGCAGAACATTTGTGGGGAGACCATATGGATGGAGCAGATAGCTTTGATTTCATCTATGCGCATTTGAAGAATCTCAGAAGAAAAATCACCGAAAATGGAGGCAAGGATTATATAAAAACCATCTACGGAATTGGATATAAACTGATCAGAGAGTGAGGCTACTTACCTTGACCAACCGTTATTACTTTGCATCAATCATTGTGATTGTAATCATTGGAGGACTTATTTCTTATCAAATATTTAAGGCGAGCATCAACAAACAATTCAACGAAAAATTACTTGCGGAAAAAGAACAACTCATATTTGAACTCCATAGCCATGAAAATATAAAGGAGGCATATTATCTAAATATTGGAGATAAAATTACGCTCAAGGAATTAGATCGAAATATTCATGTTGAGTTGACGTGGCTTGATACACTGCTTTATGAAGAGTTTCAAAAAAAGGAATTAACATTTAGACAAATAAGATTTTCTGATACCGTTGATGATAAAAACTATTTGATAACCATCAGTAAATCCTTGTTATCAACGGATGAATTGATCACAGGAATTGGTGAAGTCATGCTCATCTTAATGATCAGTCTAATCATTGCGCTAGTCTTGGTGAGTGATGGGATTAGTAAAACTGTTTGGCAGTCATTTCATGACTCTTTGATTTTCTTGAAATCTTATGATATCAAGAATCCGAAAGCCCTGAAATTCAAGAAAACTAGAATAGAAGAGTTTCATCAGTTGAATGATGTGATAAGTGCGATGATTGAGAAAAGCATTGACGATTATTCTACATTAAAAGAATTTAGTGAAAATGCCTCTCATGAAATCCAAACACCCTTATCAATTATCAAATTGAAGTCGGAGCTCTTAATGCAAGATAAAACTTTGAAGGAGAGCCAACTCAAAGGAATTAGTACGATTTATACTGCTGCAAATCGCTTATCAAAGCTTAATCATGATCTGGTTTTTCTTACAAAAATTGACAGTAATCAATTTCTGGAATTGACAGCTATAAACTTGACTGAGTTCGTAAACAAGAAGCTTTCACATTTCGAAGATTTGATTGTGTTAAAGAATATAGCTGTTAATAAGGACTTTAGTGCAAGTCCAAAACTGCTGGTAAATGACACATTAATCTATGTTATGATTACGAACCTGCTTAACAATTCGATAAAGCACAATGTTGAAGGAGGCGAAATTAATTTACGCATAAGAGAAAACGAATTGGTAGTAGAGAATACGGGGTTGCCACTGCCTAAAGGTGAAAAAGCGAATGATCTATTTCTGAGATTTAAAAAGGCTTCCCAATCAAAAGATTCTTCAGGGTTAGGATTAGCCCTTGTGAAAAGGATAGTCGATCTCTATGGAATGCATATAGACTATAAGGTCAAGGAAAATATCCATTCAATATCCATTATGTTTGACAAGCATGATGATGACAATAGTAACCACCGGCTTAGCAATTAAGCTAAATTGCTATTTATCAAATTATTGTTTTTGCAATTCAGTCTTTAGAATTACACCTACTGCTACCAGCTACTTGCGATAATGAAATATTGCAATGATGAATTTTTCATAAGCGAGATGACATCGCCATTCCTTTGGAGATGAAAATGCAATAATTTATCAAATTGACTGGGAATTCAGATTGTCTTCAGTTTTGAGTCTTTCATTTGCTATCAAATTAACCTATTTATATGCTAGGCGATAGTACGAGTGATATAATCAAGAGGCTAAAACATTATTTACCTGCGCAGGCTCCTTTAAAAGACTTTGTTCATCACAATACGCTTCATGCTTTCCAAGAGCAGAAGTTTGAATATGCGATACGCAATGCTTCTAAAATATTTGGATATAAGGTATCTCTTAACATAGACGAGTACCGAGACATATTTCAGCAAAATAGAATTAGCAAGGCAATTTTAGAAAGAGTCATATGCGATAGTAAGAGTTCTGTGTTGCTGAAAGAATGGCAAACCAAACTTCTCTATGAAGATTATGATTCTTCTCTCACAAGAGAGATAGGTTCATTAAGAAGTGTTTGGAAGAATCATTATAGCTTAGATCTGAACACAATAGTTCACACCAATATCTTTCGTATAATCAATAGTTACCTTGATCAAGGTGTTGGCATCTCAAAATTTCCTGTGATCACTGACTCTTTCTTAGATTCTATTAGAGTTCTGGAAGCTCATTCAAGTATTAGTTTTTTTAAAACTAAAAGATCTCAATCATTATTAAATAATGAAAATACTAGCTTGGATGAGCTGCTACAGATACTGGTTGGAAATGAGAAATTTTTCGAGCAATATTTATTTGATCAACAATTTGAGCACCCTGGGTGGTCGGGATTAGTGGCTGTAATTGAAGACCAACCACAAAGTCTCCTAGATCAAAGAAATATAACATTACATGATTTCATTTTTGTAGAATGTTTACTTGAGATAGATAATTTGGACAATAGTCTTGGTCAAGAAAATTGGCAGCCTATTGCAAATTTAGAAGAGTCGCAGCCAAGAGATGTGATGTGTGAGTACCCTTTGACTGAACTGGATGAAGTGTTAAATCTTTGGCAAGAAGCCTATGAGTGGAGCTATTATGACCAGGTTTTGGCAGCTATGAAGTTACAGGATTATGACGATCAGTGTGACCATACTTCCGCACCAAGTTTTCAGGTATTTTTTTGCATAGATGACAGAGAATGTTCTATAAGAAGACACATCGAAAATTTTGATGAAAAGTGCAAGACTTATGGTACTCCTGGGCATTTTGCCGTAGATGCATTCTACCAGCCCGAAGATGGTAAGTTCAATACCAAGATATGCCCTGGACCTATCAACCCAAAACATTTAATAAAAGAAGTAGCCACCCAGCGCAAGCAAAACAAGGATATTCATTACTCTAAATATACCCACCGACTATTTGTAGGATGGATTATTGCACAATCATTGGGTTTTTGGTCTGCAATAAAATTAATGCTGAATATTTTTAGACCCAGTCTAAGCCCTGCATCATCATCATCTTTTCGTCACATGAATAAGTTTTCCATGCTTACTGTGGAGAACAGGAGCAGTGAACATAAAGCAGGAGGCTTGCAAGTTGGATATACCATTTTGGAAATGACGGATAGAGTTGAACAAGTACTTAAGAGTACGGGTTGTCTTGAGAATTTCGCGCCATTAATTTATATCATAGGACACGGGGCAAGTAGTGCCAACAATACGCATTATGCAGGATATGATTGTGGTGCCTGTTCTGGAAGGCCAGGTTCTGTTAATGCCAGAGCATTTAGCTACATGGCCAATAATATTACTGTCAGAGAAGAACTGAATAAGAGAGGTGTTAAAATCCCAATAGAAACCGAGTTTCTGGGAGGACTTCACGATACAACCCGCGATGAATTTTCTTTTTTTGATGAAGAATTACTTTCTCCTTCCAACGGTAAACTACATAAGTTAAACCAACTAGTTTTTCTCAAGGCTCTTGACCTTAACGCCAAAGAACGGTCAAGACGGTTTATGTCGATTAGATCAAAGGCATCTTCTAGAAGTATTCATGAAGCAGTAAAGGCGAGGTCTGTGTCACTATTTGAACCTCGTCCCGAGCTCAACCATTCAACAAATTCATTATGCCTGATAGGTAAAAATTTAAATAAGGACCTATTTCTTGATAGAAGAGCATTTTTGAACTCTTACGACTATCGATTTGATCCAAAGGGTACGTTCTTGGCAGGGATACTTGGTGCAGCAGCCCCAGTTTGTGGAGGCATCAATTTGGAATATTATTTTTCAAGAGTTGATAATGAAAAACTTGGAGCTGGGTCTAAGTTACCTCACAATGTCATGGGATTGATCGGTGTTGCCAATGGTTTTGAAGGTGATCTGAGGTCTGGCCTACCGATGCAAATGGTCGAAGTACATGACCCAATTCGACTAATGATTATAGTAGAGCAGTTGCCCGAAGTAGTTTTAAGTACAATCAAAGCTAATGATGCCATTTACGAATGGTTTATCAATGACTGGGTCAAACTTGCTGTAAAACATCCAGAATCAGGAGATATATCTGTTTTTAAAGATGGAGTCTTCTCGAAGTACAATCCAATCGAGAAGACTATAAAATCAGTAGAAGATTTAACCACCATTCTCGAATCCTCTGACGAAAATTTACCCGTATTGCAATTGAAATAGTCCCATCTTATGAATTTAATACTGCCAATTTTTATTTTAATTCCCTTTTTTGGATTTTTAATCAGCGTACTGATCCCTAAGAAAAGGGAAAATCTAATTTCTAGAATTGCCTATACAGCAGCTGGTATTCAATTAGCCGCAGGCCAGATTTTTATTGTCTATTGGCTTTTTATTGGTCGTCCTATTTTAAACATCAAAGAATTTGTCATTTACTCATCTGATGGATATGAATTTTTTATTGATTTATATTTTGATAAGATAACGGCTGTTTATCTTTTTGTTGGGGCATTGCTCACTTTTTTGGTTACAACCTATAGCAAGTATTACCTTCACCGTGAGAAAGGATATAAACGTTTTTTTGTAACCATATTGTTTTTCTATCTCGGTTATAACATCACCATATTTTCAGGGAATTACGAAACACTATTTATAGGTTGGGAGTTATTAGGTATTTCCTCTTTTTTATTAATAGCCTACTACAGAGATAGATATCTGCCTGTCAAAAATGCACTAAAGGTCTATTCACTGTATCGAATTGCAGATCTATGCATGATATTGGTGATGTGGTTGAGCCATCACCTATGGCATCATAACATTACCTTCGCAGAGTTGAACGATGCTGCATTGGTGCAGTCTACTTTAGATGGGCATATGTATGTCTCCATTATCATTGCGGTTTTGATTTCAATAGCAGCGGCCATTAAGTCTGCACAATTTCCATTTTCATCATGGTTGCCTAGAGCAATGGAAGGACCGACACCTTCAAGCGCTATATTCTATAGCTCATTGGCAGTTCATATTGGTGCATTTTTATTGATGAGAACATATCCACTATGGGAAAATCTAATCTTTGTGAAAGTGTTGATTATTGTGATGGCTTCAATTTCCACAGTCATCGCTAGCATGACTGCTAGGGTACAGCCTACCGTAAAGTCGCAAATAGCATACTCATCCATAGCACAAATAGGACTAATAATCATCGAAATTTCGCTGGGGTTTGAAAACTTAGCATTAGTGCATTTTACCAGCAACGCTTTTTTGAGATCTTACCAATTATTAGTTTCTCCTTCTGTGGTAACCTACCTTATTAGAGAGCAGTTTTATAACCCACATTTACATAAATCTGAAATCGGCAACAGATGGCTTCTGAAAATCAAGTATTCTATCTATGTTCTTAGTCTAAAAGAATGGAACATGGACAGCATCATGTTTAGGTATTTGTGGAACCCGATGAAAGGAGTTGGACGCAGGTTGACCATAATAAACTACCGTTCATTACTCATATTCTTTTTGCCAGTATTTATAGTCTCTAGCTATTTATTGTTTAATAAATCGATATTGCCAAGAGTGATATTGGACTACTTGCCAACAATTCTATCATTGATTGGATTGTTGTTAGTATTCAGGTCCTTTACCGAAAGAAAAAATGTGTTGCTAAGCTGGGTTCTAGTTATTTTTAGTCATTTCTGGATAGCAATTGCTGTTTCATTTAATGAAAATTTCGAAGCAGACCATAATATCATTTATCTAAGTGGAGTAGTTGTTTCTGGTATTTGGGGATACCTGTGCTTAAAAAGGCTATCGAATTATGAAAAGCATTTTGATCTCAATCGCTTTTACGGTCATTCTTATGAGCATCCTAAACTTGCACTGCTTTTCTTCTTATCCAGTTTAGGGTTAGCTGGCTTTCCTATAACGTCAACTTTCCTAGGGGAAGATTTATTGTATAGTCATATACACGAAGACCAATTCTTTCTTATCGCATTTGTTTCCTTGACTTTTGTAGTTACCGGACTTTCATGTATCCGCATTTTTTCAAGAGTGTTTTTGGGTCCTCACGTGAAGACTTACCATGAAATAGCACTGCGTTCTTCCTAATCAAAACAGCCATAGCTATTACTTAAAAATTAAAAAACACACTCTAGAAGGACAACTTCAGAATAACTTCAGAATTGTTTTATCTATTTGAGATAGTCTTAAAATAACAATGAACATGATTTTCTTTCAATCTTTATTAGTGCTGATTGCTCTTGTATGCTTGCTGGCAGAGCAATGCAACTATATCCTAATACACCAGGTGTTCGCGGTAAACACAGGCCAGGATCGTTCATTTCTAGAAAGACACCAAGGGGATCTGTATGTGTCTGGTAATCCTGCCCATCCACTCACATTCATTAACGGAATTCTTGACCTGATAAGAAGTAAATAAATGAAAAAGAGCGTTAAAATAATACTGATCATTCTGTTGGTGATCTTGCTATCTGTGTTAGTGGCGCGTATGTCATCAGCGCAAACAAAAGAAATTGCAGATAACAATGATTTATGGTTTACCATTCATAGTGAGAATACTGACAAGAATGTCTTTGATCAAAACTGTCTATATGTAGGGTTAGGATATCGAATCACTGTATATCCTACAGTCCATTAATAAATCAGATGGCGTGATAAAAGAGCAAAACAACACGATGCAGTTCGCATTGAATTTTAACTAAAACTTAAATCAAATATTAAATAATGGGTAATCTATTTGAAAAAATTCCATCTAAAGGAATTCAGGGGTTGAAAGATCATTGGAGAGATGATTTACTCTCTGGGTTTATGGTTTCGCTCATCGCACTACCGCTATGTTTGGGTATTGCACTGGCTTCCGGAGTGCCGCCTATGGCAGGACTAATTGCAGCTATAGTCGGTGGTTTGTTTATGTCACGCATTACAGGGTCAAATGTCACGATTAGTGGTCCTGCTGCAGGGTTGATAGTGGTAACTCTGGGAGCCGTGGAATCTCTCGGAGGTGGAGATTCAGTTGCAGGTTATCATTATGCATTAGCTGCTATTGTCGTAGCAGGTATTATACAAGTTGGCTTTGGGCTTCTCAAAGTGGGGAAGTTAGGAGACTTTTTCCCTTCTGCTGCGGTTCATGGGATGCTAGCAGCTATTGGGGTTATCATCATGGTGAAACAATTTTTTGTGGCACTCGGGACAAAGGCCGAAGGTCATGAGCTATTTGAAGTTATTGGTGAAATTCCACATGGTTTTGCTTCCTTAAATCCTCACATTGCTACAATCGCATTAGTGAGTTTAACCATCTTGATTGTTCACCCAAAGATTAAGCTAAAATTAGTTTCTGCTATACCAGCACCAATGTGGGTACTGATGCTTACTATCCCATTATCCCATTACTTCAATCTATTTGAAGAGCATACTTATACCTTAGCAGGGAATCTATATAGTGCAGGGCCACAATACCTGGTTCAGTTGCCGGCAAGTGTAGTTGATGGATTTGCTTTTCCAGATTTTGGAAAGATCGGCTATGGTGCTTTCTGGGTTGCTGTATTGAGTATTGCTTTGGTATCGAGTATAGAGTCATTGTTAAGTGCATCTGCAGTAGATACATTAGATCCTTATAAGAGAAAATCTGATCTAAATAGAGATTTGGTGGCTATGGGAGGTGGATCTTCTTTATCTGGGTTGATTGGTGGACTGCCAATGATATCAGAGATAGTGAGAAGTTCCGCTAACATATCCAATGGTGGTAAGACGCAATGGGCTAACTTCTTTCACGGTGGCTTTTTATTAGTATTCTTACTATTCGGCAAACCGATTATTGAGCAAATACCATTGGCAGCATTGGCAGCTATGCTAATCCATGTAGGCTATAAATTGGCGTCTCCGAGTGAATTTAAGCATGTATGGCAAATAGGTAAATCACAATTACTCATTTTCTCCATCACACTAATTACCGTATTGGCTACAGATTTGATTATTGGTATTGCTGTGGGGATTTTAACAAAACTCATTATTCATGTTGTTTATGGTGCGCCTTTGAAATATCTGTTCAGAACGAAGATTAATTACGAGGAAAATGAAGGCATTATACATATTGAGCATGCTGCTGTGTTTTCTAACTATCTATCATTAAAATCAGAGATAGAAAAACATACTGATAAAGAACATCTTATTTTGGATTTCGAAAAAGTCAACCTGTTAGATCATTCGTTTAGAGAGCACATACACGACTTGCAGAGTGAATGGCAAAAAGTTGGTAAAAAACTTGATTTCATTAATAAAGAACACCTAATCCCTGTATCTAATCATCCATTGGCTGCCAGAGTCGCAAATAAAAACGGGAAAGTAAAAGGTGCAATTACCTTAAATGCTAAACAGTTAGAATTGAAACGAATTGCAATGGAAAGAGGATGGTCATTCGATCCCGCCAAGCTTTTGTCATTCAGAGCATACGAAGGATTCAGTTTGACAACTATAGGGAAGCTTATAAATACAGAAAATGCTATTCATAGTTCTCATGATCACGGCTCCTTTATTTACAACGAACTAATAATAGACAAGGATCTCCAATCTAAAGCTGTAGATACTAGATTATCTACGCTTCTTATTTCTCTACCAGAAGGAAAGACCTTACCACTATTTACACTTGAGCAAGAAGGTTTTTTTGATAAAGTGCAAAGTGTTGCTGGATTTGACGACATCAATTTTGACAACCATCCTGAGTTTTCGAATAAATTTCTTTTGAAAGGACAACTTGATGGTGCAGTAAGAATGTTTTTCAGCGAACAGCTAATTGAACTTATTGAGAGTCACCCCTACTATCATGTCGAGAGCAATGGGAAGTCAATTATAATCTACCGCTTTGATGAATCTTCTAAAGTGGATGATGTTGAAGAGTTGATAGAATTTGCGGAAGAATTTAAATCACTTGCAAGTGATTTAAATTTATGAGCTACAAGAAATCATGATATTAATATAGTTCTTAGACTAAAAAAATATTTGCACCTTGTGACAAATTAAAGCAGTGAGACTAAAATATTTTTCCTACTATCATCTAGTATTGTATTGGGGGTATTAATTTTTTGCTAGTTTATGCAACTTCAGATTGCGCTATTTCTTGTACAGTAATATTAGAAGTAATAGATACTTTTGTATCTAAAAGAACCTCAAGAACTTGTTTCCTTGCTAACTTCAACTCTTTTACTCTATTGATTGAATCAATGTTCTTAGTTCCAAGACGTATATTCTCGCTAAAAATACGATCGTTGTGAAATTGAATTTTTCCATCAATCACGTTAAGTAAAATTTCTTTAGCTTCTGATGAGTCAAAAACCCCTTTAATAAGTTCAAATTGATGATTTTTCATATTTATTTATTTTGTGGTGTAAACTAAAGAATAAATATTCATAAATTTTTATTTATAATTTTTATACAAAGCATAAATATAATTAATGTGTTGTCAATTTATTTTGGATAATTTTATAGAAAATATATAGCCAGACTCTAATGATTCGACATTAGAATGAGGGTGCAGATCTAAAAGTGAATAGTGTTAAATTTAGATCTTACTTTAAAATAAGCGTGGTTGTTTGAGAATTAGTAATTCAATATTACCAGAGGTATATTTTTACCAAGCTCCTAGTTTAATTTTGAACGAAGTGGATAGTTACTGAATCAATTTGAACTGTAGGGTACTACCGGTATCCTTCAAGAGTTGCAATTTCTTCAATAAAATGTCAGTTTGATCGACTCGTGATTTGACTGTCAACGAGCATTCGACTTCATATTTTTGATTAGCGATAGACAAGTCTAAGTCTTTGACCATCCTCATCACCTCACTGGTCGATTCATAGTCGAAAATAATTTCAATGGTATCTGTTATTGGGACATTAATTATTTCATTCTCACTGAGTGCTTCTTCTGCAGAGGTTTTATAGGCATTAATCAGTCCACTCACACCGAGTTTGGTTCCACCAAAATACCGTATGACTACCACTAAGGTATTTGTCAAGTCCTTGGATCTGATTTGACCTAAGATTGGGTCTCCAGCAGAGTGATTGGGCTCGCCATCATCATTAGCTCTGAATTGTGCGTAATCTTCGCCTATTACATACGCATAGCAGTGATGACGGGCATCATAATATTCCTTCCTTAGAGCTTCTTGTTGATGCTTAACCCCTTCTTCAGATGTGACTGGAATGGCAATTGCGATAAACTTACTCCCCTTTTCCTTATAGAGACCTTTGGTAGTTTTTGTTACAGTATGGTAGGAAGTCCTCGACATCTGTTAGAACTGAGCGACTACTTCTTGATAGAATATTAACACTACAGCAGCTACTGCCATCACAAGACCGAGCTTGTTGATATTGCTCAGTTTCTCTTTAAAAAGAATTACGGAGGAAATGGAAGATAATAATATGATACCAACATTGATCACAGGATAAACAATAGCACCATCATTGCCAAATGCACCAAGTGATTTCACAATGAAATAGATCGAAAAGTAATTGATGACTCCTAGAACTGATCCTGCGATGACACTTCTACGATTGATTTTCTCTCTCTTTATAAGCAATGTTACTGTTCCGATACAAAGTGCTGAAAAGAATATGACTATTGGAAAGACTCCTTCTGTTTCGGCTGTTAAGTATTTATGGCTGGTGAAGTTGATGGAGGTATCGATAACTCCACCGAAGATGAATACTAGGGCAGGCATGAAAAGTACGAAAAGACTAATCTTTTGTGCGTTTTCGCTTTTTTTCTTGATAGATGAAAGGAGTATTGCTGTGATTGCTAGTCCGATACCTATATAGTTGAAAACAATCAATTCTCTCGAGGCTATATTCAAAACAAACAGACTTATCACCACAGGGATGACCAATGACATTTTACTAGCGATTGATGAAACAGTAACGCCAAGTTTCTGTGTTGTCAATGCCATCAAATAGAAAGTGCCAATGAAAATAGCTCCGAGTCCAAGGGCAATCAAAACCCATGGTTGATCAAAAGTTATAGATGAAACAAACTGAACATTTCCTAAAAATAAAGTCCCTGTCAATACGCAGGCTAAGTAGTTGAAAACGATTGCTTGAAATGTTGGGATATTGTAGTGAGAAAAAGCTCTAAATATGAGGAAGATCGCCACATTCATGAGTACACAGAGTAAAAGATATTGCATGGTCTAATTTTATTGCCCACAAATGTAATTCAATTTTCAAAAGGCATGCAACCTTTAAGGATATTGTAAGTCTATTTACTACAACCTTAAAATAGAACTCACTATGAAAATATTAAAACAACTATCAGCACTTCTTATTTTCTTAACAGTTACCTCAAGCTTATTCGCTTTTCAGAAAGAAATCAGAAAGTTTGAGACATTCTCTAAAATCTCATTGAGGACTTCGGCCAATGTCTATTTGACGCAAGGGACAACACAACAAGTTGAAATTTCCGGAAAAAGAAGCGATATCGCTAAGCTAGATACGAAAGTGAGAGATGGTAAGTTGATTATTGACAATAAGGATAATAATGGTTGGTTTAACTGGAGTGGATTTGATAATATGGATATATACATAACGGTTGAGAATTTAGAATCCATTTCTGTGGCAGGGTCAGGAGATATGGTGAGTAAGAATAAATTCAAATGCGATGATTTGGATATTTCAGTTGCCGGATCTGGTGATCTCGAATTTGAAACTGACGCAAAGAACATTGAAATAAGTATTGCAGGATCAGGCAGTGTAGTATTAAGAGGGTCGAGTGAAGATAATGAAGTTTCTATTGCTGGTTCTGGTAAGTTAGATGCAGAAGACTTAGTGGCTAGCGAATATAATATATCCATTGCAGGATCAGGTAAATGTACTGTTCATGCTAAGGACGAAATTTCCTCGAGGATTAGCGGAAGTGGAAGCGTCTATTATAAAGGTGACCCTAAGCGAATTAATAACAATTCTGCAGGCAGTGGTAAAATCAGAAAGATATAAACCAATATTTTTTCAGCGTTGCTTATTGGGAATATTCTTCACAGTTTAGTTCCTAAACTCAACTATTTAAGTTGAAGACAAAGTCATAGCTAAGATGCAAGACCATATGATCCCTGGAATTCTAGGGATTTTTTTCTGTATAAAAATCATCTATTTTCGCAATGTGAGATTTCTAATAAGACGGATATATTCGATTTACGTGATAGTGGTGTTTATAGTATTATTTGTACTGTTGCTCATACCCTTCTTAGTGATTATTCAAGTTCCTTCTTGGAATAGATATGTAGCTCATCTCAATAGATTGTGGGCGAAGTTCTTTTATCCACTCACATTTATGCCTTTGGAGGTGAATATAAGTGAACAAATAGAAGCAAATGGCACCTATTTATTTTGTCCCAATCATGCATCATATCTGGATATTCCAATTATGGGAAATACACCTACGGATTTTATGTATGTCGGCAAGAATGCAATGGAAAAAGTGCCAGTATTTGGATATATGTATCGAAAGCTTCATATAACTGTAGATCGTAGTAACCTCAGGAGTAAGCACAGTACTTTTGTACGTGCTAAGGATGCGATAGAACATGGGCGTAGTTTAGTAATTTTTCCAGAAGGCGGAGTATTTGGAAAGAATCCACCAGTAATGATCCCCTTCAAAAATGGCGCATTCAAAATTGCGATAGAAAAGCAAATTCCTATTGTACCAGTATCTATTCCGCATAATTGGATAATTTTGCCGGATGATGGGCGTTATCTTTTTACAATGCGAAAAGCAGCCTTGATCTATCATGATCCGATAGATACTCAGGGCTTAACATTATCAGATCTTGACGCGTTAAAAGAGAAAGTTTATCAGGTCATAGACAAAGAAATTAGAAAATCGCACAACGATTTGATGGTGGAAGAATCATAATAATGATGAAAATGGAGAAAACTGCCATGGAATTAACACTTCATTTGTATCATTGCGTTGCATTACAGGAATTCCACCAATAGATTATACTTTTGAACAAGTAATAAGGTCACGATAGTATATATGAATCAATTATTTTTTTGGACTGATTGGCAGACGCCATACAAACAACTCTATTGGGGATTACTAATTTTATTCTTTAGTACCGTAGCTTTTTTCTTGACTGCTTGGGCTATTGGATTAGATTTGACATTTCCTTGGCAGACTTACGCACAAAGCGAAACTATCCAAATTACAATTGACACTATCCAAATAGGGCCTTATCAACTTCCTCTCGAAGTTGATAGCTACTTGCTTACTGAGAGTTTTGAAGGAGGAGGCCTTACTCTGTATAACTGGCCATCTTATTTATACGTTGGGCTGTTAGGGTTGATTTTCTCTATGGCACTTACTTGTGTGACTACATTGATGCGCTTCTGGTATTTGGTAGGTATGGCGATTGTTATTACTTTTTTGATGAGCCTTAAACTTGAAAACTTATTGCTCTTCGGGAGTGTCGATAAGCTTGGCTTGGTCATCGTTTTTGTACTCTACGTTCCTTTAAGTTATTATTTCCAATCTATCAATAACTTAGTCACTTTCACCAATAGGTTGATTAGCTTTCTGAGTGCTACGGCCATATTTGGCTTGATAGTATTTTTTGCGGCTGGCGTAGAACTTCCATTTCTTCATCTGGCAACTTACGGGTATACGGCCCCAATCATTATAAGTCTTCTATTCATATTATTGATTGGACATCAAATGTTAGTCGGGTTTATGTACATTATTACTTCTAGCAACAACGTCTACAGTAAAAATAGTCTTACACATTTTTTGATTATCACAATTGTCTATTTGGTCAACTTATTAATCATTGTTCTTAACGAAGTCCAGTTTATCTATTGGGATTTTGTCAATATCCATCCCTTCGTTCTTCTTGTGATTTCTTCTCTAATAGGGATTGTGATGTATAGTCTGAGCGAGGAGACTTATAAGCATATTTACAAGTTTCAACCAATAGGAGGGTATATTTACCTATTACTAGGAAGCATTTGTTTTTTCACTATTGGGTATCATTTATTCTCTGCCAATGATGGTGTCATTGAGGTGTTTGAAGATTTCATCTTATATGCTCATTTGGGATATGGGTTTATGTTCTTTGTTTACATCTTAGCCAATTTCGTAAACCCATTGGGGAATAATAAACAGGTATATCGTGTGCTCTACGATCCACAGAATATGCCATTCTTCACCTATCGCTTTGCCGGATCAATTGCAGTGTTAGGGTTTGTCTTGGCCTCTAATTATAACATTCCCATTTACCATGCAATGTCAGCCTATTACAATGGTGTAGGAGATTTGCACCTTAGGAAAGGTGAGCGAAAAATAGCAGCGGTTTACTACAAAAAAGGAAAATCGTTGGATTATGGGAATCATCGAGCTAACTATACATTAGGGGAAATGGCTCGTAGTGATGCTAATAATACCGTAGCTGCTTATTATTTTAGCGAGGCAATAAGAAAGCGGCCTACTCCTCAGGCTTTTGTCAATATGGGGAATATACATCTTGACCAGGGGAAGTTCTTCGATGGGCTTTTTACTATTCGCGATGGAAAAGATGAATTCCCCAATACTGAACGTCTTAAGATCAATCTAGGCCTACTATATGATAGAGCAGATGAGGCTGATTCGGCATTTTTAACTTTTCAAGACAGCAGAACTAAGTCTGTTACAGAAAGAAGCGCTAATGTTAATACCCTTTCTTTGATCAGTAAAGGTGATTATGAATATAATCTAGACTCCATTATCGAAGAGTATATTATTGAGGATCATACAGCGCTAATCAATAATGGGCTGGTATTGCATAACAGCAAGCAAATTATGTGGGATGCTCCAATAGCAGGTGATACTTTACTAAATATAGTGTCTGGAGCATCACTGTATAATAAGTCGATAAATAATATTTTTGGACTGGACTCTACCTACTTATCTTCATTGCCTGAAATCGCCATGTTATCTCAAAACATAAGCTTTAGAGAACAATTACTATTTGCAGCTGCCTTGGGGTATTATTATCATCTTGAAGTAGAAAAGGCTTTTATAATGATGGACCAGTTAGCTAATAACTATCCTGTAAAGTCAGGTTTTTACTATTATGTACTAGGGTTATGGTCTTTGGATCAAGAATCGACCTTGTTGGCAGTAGATTTTTTCAAGAAGTCTTTAGTCAGAGAATATGACAAGGCACATCTGGCATTGGCCATAGCATCTATGGAGGCAGGGCTGATTGATGAGGCTAAGGTGTTATGGGAAGAATTGACTTTAGAAGTAAACCCAGTTAATAGACAAATGGCAGAAGGAGCTTTACGCATGTTGAGATTATCTGACCTTTCGCAAATGAGTAATGCTGAAAAGTATTGGTACTGGAGATATCAAGTAACTAAGGAGAATGAGGTACAAACTCAAGAAATCATTGATGCAATCGAGGATGTTAATTATAAAGATAGGATTAGAATTGACCTAGTTAATTATTTTATTGAAAAGGGAGATAAAGGTAAAGCAACTTTTTATGGAGATGTTCTAAATCAAAATTGGAATGGGTCTTGGGATGATATTGCTAAGATGGATTTCTTAGGTCGAATAGATAGTGCGTATTATGCATTTGGTGTCAAAAGTTCAATACCTAAATCTCGGAAACTGCAGAGCTATTATTATGGTCAGAGGTATGCACACCTTCATAATGACACTACAAGAAGCGATGCTCTGTTTGATAAGGCCAATGCTAATCCATTTTTTGAGCAAGGTGTAATCGGGAAAGCAAATTATTTAGTTGATAATGGAGAAGATTTTGAAGCATATAATACAATACTTAGCGCAATAGAAGTTAATCCCTATGCCATTGGGTTACTGAAGAGATATATAATGCATTGTGCGGTTATGGATTTCGACAGACATGGTAACGATGGACTAGAAGAATTACAGCCTTTGGTATCTAGTCAAGAGTTTAAGAATTTCGAATTGAAATATTTAGATCAATTACAACTAACGCAGAGAACTTCAGAGTTCTTTAATGACTAATATTGACGGTTGAAATTGAATATTTCCCGTTGAAGGAATAGTCACATCCCAATCGGTATTTTTTAGTTTAATTGTAAAAGAAATATATGAGGTGAGAATCAAACTTATTTGATTGATCTAACATCATTATAAAAGATAACATCAGAATAAGAGGTCATGGGAAAAATCATAGAAACAACAGAAATCTCAAAAGTATACCAAATGGGTACGCAAACTGTTAGAGCATTGCAGTCTGTGAGTATGGAGATTGATAAAGGTGAGTATGTGGCTTTCATGGGCCCTTCAGGTTCTGGAAAGTCTACTTTAATGAATATTATTGGCTGCTTGGATACACCAACAGACGGTAAATATGTACTCAACAATCATGATGTGAGTGATCTGACAGAAAATGACTTAGCTGAAATTAGAAATAAGGAAATTGGGTTTGTGTTTCAGACATTTAATCTGCTGCCAAGGGCTTCAGCACTTGAGAATGTGGCTCTTCCATTGATATATGCTGGATATGGTAAACACGATAGAGAAGAGATTGCAATGGAAACATTAGAAAGTGTTGGACTGGGTGATCGTGCAGATCATAAGCCTAACGAACTTTCTGGTGGTCAGCGACAGAGAGTAGCTATTGCCAGAGCATTGGTCAATAAGCCAAGTATTATCTTGGCAGATGAACCTACCGGTAATTTGGATTCCAAAACATCTTATGAGATCATGGCGCTTTTCCATGAACTACATGAGAAAGGGAATACCATCATCATGGTGACCCACGAAGATGATATAGCTCATTATGCTCATCGTATTATTAGACTTCGAGATGGATTGGTTGAGACGGACATTGTCAATACAAATGTGACTAGATCGACCACAGTCTTGAACGAGGTTGAATAGTGATTAAGATAGATCTAAAACGTTAAACAGCATTGAAAGTATATACTAAAACAGGAGATAAAGGCACAACTGCCCTTTTTGGAGGCCAAAGAGTATCTAAAGCTAATGAGCGTATCGAAGCTTATGGGACAGTCGATGAACTTAATTCGTATATTGGATTATTAAGAGATCAAGAAGTAAATAAAGCCCGTAAAGATGAACTAGTTGAAGTTCAAGATCGCTTGTTTACACTGGGTTCGATATTAGCAACTGAACCTGGGAATACTAAAGTGAAAGTGCCAGAACTTCTAGAAGAAGATATTGCTTTTTTGGAGCTTAAAATGGATGATATGAGTTCAGAGCTTCCTGAAATGAAATTTTTCGTACTTCCTGGTGGACATCAATCAGTATCGTTTTGTCATATTGCGAGATGTGTATGCCGTAGAGCTGAACGATTAACTATATCACTTACTAACGAAGCTGAAGTTCCTGAATTGGTGATCAAATATCTCAATCGCTTGTCAGATTACTTGTTTGTCTTATCACGAATGATGACTCAAGAGTTATCTGCTGAAGAGGTCGCTTGGAAACCGAGGATGTGATACTTCACATTCACCCTTTTATAAATAAGGGATGGCACACTCAATAGGACTATTTTCCTCGATCTGAACTGGAACTACAGAGCTAAGTTCATTAGCAAATCAACCTTATTTTTCTTACCTTTGCATCTTAATGCACTAACAATCGTTAGGGGTGGTAGGGGGAGAAAATAAGTGTATATTTTTAACATTAAAACGTTTAAAATGGTAGATACAATAGGCATAGATATTCAGAAAAGAGCAGCATCGAAGATAACGGAAGTAGATTTTGATAACATTGAATTTGGGAAGGTATATTCTGACCATATGTTTATTTCTAATTTTAGAAATGGTACTTGGGGAAACAATCATATCTTACCATATGGCAATCTTTCGGTGAGCCCAGCTACACCGGCTATTCATTATGGACAGTCTATTTTCGAAGGAATGAAGGCGTATCGTTCAGCTGAAGGCGAAATATTACTTTTTAGACCATTGGATAACTTCAAAAGACTGAATCTTTCGGCTGAACGTATGTGCATGCCACATCTTTCTGAAGAAGTGTTTATGGAAGGATTGAGAGAATTGGTGAATTTGGATAGTGAATGGGTGCCGAGTAAAGAGGGGACAGCTCTTTATCTAAGACCTTATGTATTTTCTGCAGATGAATATATAGGTATCAGACCTTCTGTGGATTTTGATTTCATGATAATCACGTGTCCAGTAGGGGCCTACTATTCCAAACCAGTTCGCGTAAAGATCGAAACGCACTATACAAGAGCTGCTGAAGGAGGAACTGGATATGCTAAGGCGGGAGGAAACTATGGAGGAGCTATGTACCCCGCAAAACTGGCGCAGGAGCAAGGCTATGATCAGTTGATCTGGACAGATGCTAAAGAACATAAATTTATAGAGGAGTCCGGTACAATGAACGTTATGTTCTTGATCGATGACACCTTGATTACAGCTCCAGCTGGAGACACTATTCTCAATGGGATTACTAGAGATAGTGTGTTGACATTGGCCAGAGACTGGGGAGTCAATGTGGAAGAAAGAAAGGTAAGTATTGAGGAGGTGATAGATGCCGCTAAGTCTGGCAGACTGCAAGAAGCATTTGGTGCAGGAACTGCAGCTACTATTGCTAACATCGCTACAATAGGATATGATGGTGTGGATTACGATTTGCCTGAAAATAGAGAATTTTCAAGCAAAGTGTTGACAGCACTTGACGATATACGTACCGGCAGATCAGAAGATCGGTTTGGTTGGGTACACAAAATTTGATGATTTGATCAATCAATTTTTAAAGTCATCTTTTTATGGATGGCTTTTTTTATTTTTTAAATATTAACGCATATGACAACAGATCAACTGAAAGATCTGAAAGCCAGATTAGAGGCTTTGAGGAGGTATCTTTGACTACGATCGTAAGATTTTAGAAATTGAGGAAGAAGAATTAATTACTGTTCAACCGGGTTTTTGGGATGACTCTAAAGAGGCTGAGAAGGCCCTTAAGGAGATTCGATCCAAAAAAATATGGACTGATGCGTATTCCGATGTCAGCACGCTTGTTGAGGATCTTGATACATTGCAGGAGTTTTATGAATTAGGGGAGGTCGATGAGACCGAGCTCAATTCAGAATTCGACAAAGCTTTAGTTGCTTTGGAAGAACTTGAGTTCAAGAAAATGATGAGCAGGAAAGAAGACCAACTCGGGGCGGTATTAGAAATCAATCCAGGAGCAGGAGGTACTGAGAGTCAAGATTGGGCAGATATCCTCAATCGCATGTATATCATGTGGGGTGAGAAGAAAGGCTATAAAGTCAAGCAGGTCAATTACCAGACGGGAGAAGTAGCCGGGATCAAGTCAGCTACTTTGGAATTTGAAGGAGATTTTGCATTCGGTAATCTACAATCAGAAATTGGTGTACATCGGTTGGTAAGGATTTCACCATTTGATTCAGGAGGTAGAAGACATACATCCTTTGCTTCTGTATATGTTTATCCAGTAGTAGATGATGATATAGACATAGATATAAATCCAGGTGACGTGGAATTACACACTTCTCGATCAGGAGGAGCGGGTGGGCAAAATGTAAATAAAGTTGAGACCAAAGTACAGTTAACACACAAGCCTTCAGGGATTGTAGTTGTTTGTTCTGTTGAGCGTTCTCAGTTGAAAAACCGAGAGCTAGCTATGAAAATGCTGAAATCTCGCCTATATCAAGTTGAGGTTGAGAAACGAAATGCCGAACGTGATAAAGTAGAAAGTGGGAAACTCCGCGTTGACTTTGGTTCTCAAATTCGAAATTATGTGCTGCATCCTTATAAATTGATCAAAGATGCTCGTACTGGAGAAGAGCGCACGGATGTTCAAAACGTATTGGATGGGGATCTAGATAATTATATCAAAGCATTTTTAATGGGAGACGTAAAATAGTAATTGAATAGCTTTAGAAAAACATATACACTTCAGTTCTGGTTACTCTGCCTTAGTTCGTTTTTGTTCTTTGGCAGCTTCAACATGATCATCCCTGATCTTAATGAGTACATCACTTCCTTAGGAGGTGCGGATTATAAAGGGTTGATCATTCCAATGTTTGCATTGGCAGCGATGATCTCAAGGCCATTTAGTGGTAAGTTGGCAGATAATATTGGAAGAATTCCAGTAATGATTGTTGGCGTCATAGTTTGTTTTGCTATTGGCTTTGTTTATCCTCTATGGCAAACCTTGGGTGGCTTTCTATTCTTGAGGTTTATGCATGGATTCTCTGCAGGTTTTAAGCCAACTGGTACTGCGGCTTATCTAGCAGACATTGTTCCCGTGAACAAACGAGGAGAAGCCATGGGCTTGCTTGGTATGTTTGGAACTTTAGGAATGTCTGTAGGACCTTCAGTTGGTCCTTGGATTAGTAGTACTTATGATCTTCAGACATTGTTTCATACTTCCTCAGTTGTGGCAATATTATCTATATTGGTCATTATAGGTATGAAAGAGACCGTGTTGGATAAGAAGCCAATGAGTCTTTCCTTACTTAAAGTAGGAACCAAAGATTTCTTTGAGCCTCGCGTATTTGTGCCATCATTTATCATGATTCTTACAGCTATTTCGTTTGCAGCTATTTTGACAGTAATCCCTGATTTTAGTGATCATCTAGGTCTCGAGCGAGAGAGTCGAGGGCTTTTCTTTACGGTATTTACTATAGCTTCAGTAGCCATTAGATTTGCTGCTGGAAAAGCTTCTGATAAGTATGGCAGAGCCAATATTCTCAAAATATCAACTTTATCAATTGCCATAGCTATGTTTCTCCTTGGCAATGTTACCACGGTAAATGAATTCATCGGAGTGGCAGTCCTTTTCGGATTGGCTATTGGAATGAATTCACCTACAATTTTTGCATGGACAATAGATTTGGCAGACGCTAAGTACAGAGGTAGAGCTATGGCAAGTATGTTTATTGCACTTGAGATCGGGATAATTATTGGGGGACTTTTATCTGGGTTTTTATATGACAATAATCCGGATAATTTCTTTATCGCATTTGCTGGTTGCGGAACATTTGCACTCCTGGCTTTTTTATATTTGATATTCTTATTCCCTAGATATGGCTCAAAAGAATAATTCAGTTCAATTGTTACTCGTGCCCTATTTTGTGATTGGTTTACTTGAGTTAGTCTCGATCATTGGTGATTTTAGTCTCTTGCATCATTTCACTAAGCCATTGTTAATGCCATTTTTGAGTATTTTTTACTTTATTTTGATTCAAAGAAGTAAGGTGAGGGTTAGTTGGCTTATAATGATTTCATTATTCTTTTCGTGGCTTGGAGATGTGTTTTTGATGTATCAAGTAAAGAATTCAATCTATTTCATGCTTGGTTTAGGGTCGTTTCTCATCGCGCACATTTTATATATTGTCTGCTATATTAAAATGTCTAACAGTACTCCCGTAGATAAAGATAAACGGCCGAGATTAGCACGGTATATATTTTTTCTGATCTTGATTTGGTTGACATTGGTCACTGTTTTATTTCCTGTTTTAGGCGATATGAAGGTACCCGTAGTTATTTACAGTATAGCCATCACGGGGATGACGTTGGCCGCCCTTCATAGATATCAAAAAACAAACTCACTTAGTTTCTGGATGGTCATGGTAGGGGCTTTGATTTTCCTGTTATCTGACAGCATGATTGCTATTAATAAGTTCTTAGAACCAATACCCTACGCCAATGTACTTATTATGACAACTTATATTATTGCACAGTATTATATCATTAGCGGACTTATCCAACACCAATTGAAATCATGAAATTATAGTAATCGGAACAATCTATCTCTTCATTGATTTTTGTGAACAACTTCCTTTTTATGTTGACAACTTGATGACTATATTTGATATATAAAGCTGAAAACAGCAATTTTGCAACACTTAAAACTATATATACGATGGCATTTGAATTACCACAATTACCTTACGCGCACGATGCGCTCGAACCACATGTAGATGCTCGTACGATGGAGATTCACCACGGGAAGCACCATGCTGGATATACTAATAACTTGAACGCGGCTATCGCAGGAACTGATCTTGAAGGAAAGTCAATTGAGCATATTCTAGCTAATATGGGAGATAATGCTGCCGTTAGAAATAATGGTGGAGGATACTACAACCATGACTTATTTTGGCAGGTAATGTCTCCAAATGGAGGAGGAGCTCCTTCTGGAGCTTTGGCTGATGCAATTAACTCAGCTTGTGGATCTCTCGATGCCTTCAAGGAGGCCTTTGCAAAAGCAGCGGCAACTAGATTTGGATCTGGTTGGGCATGGCTTTGCGTTCATAAAGGTGGAAAGGTGGAAGTTTGTTCTACGCCTAATCAGGACAATCCTTTGATGAGCGGTGTAGGCTGTGGCGGAATACCTATTCTTGGATTAGATGTTTGGGAACATGCTTATTATTTAAACTATCAAAATAGAAGACCTGATTACATTAGTGCATTTTGGAATGTAGTAAATTGGGATGAGGTTTCTAGAAGGTACGAAGCAAATAAGTAATACTTATTTTATTAATTAACAACAAAACCCTCATCAATCAACTTGATAAGGGTTTTGTTGTTTTTAGAAGAAAACCTTGGTTACAATTGAGTCAAAATGACTATTAATCAGATGGTTATGAATTGATTTTCATTAGCTTTAAATTTTATTAGTTGGCCTATCTTGTGTGGAGTGTATGAAAGTAGCGATTGTTATTAATACTTCTTGGAATATCTATAATTATCGCCTTGGATTGGTGAAGTCTGTACAACAGCGAGGCCATGAGGTTTATGCTATCGCTCCTCAAGATGAATTTAGCAATGCCCTTATTGAGTCAGGTTGTAAGTACATTCCAGTTGAGATGGATAATTGGGGTACTAACCCCGCAAAAGACATCAAACTCATCTACGATTTTTATAAAATTTACAAATCGATCAAGCCTGATGTTATCTTTCATTTCACTATCAAACCGAATATTTATGGAACATTAGCTGCGAAAATTCTAGGAATTCCTTCGATGTGTAATGTCTCGGGATTGGGAACTGTTTTTATGAAAGAAACGATTATCACTAAGCTTGTAAAGCGGATGTATCGTTTCACTTTTCGATTCCCTCAAACGGTCTTTTTTCAGAATGACGATGATAGAGAATTTTTTGAACGAAATAATTTAGTCTCGGCAGATAAGGTTCAAACTTTACCAGGGTCTGGAGTGAACACTAAATATTTCGCTCCTAAGGTTCATGTTAAGAACGACAAGTTTACTTTTCTGATGGTTTCGCGACTTTTGTACGACAAGGGAGTAATAGAATATATAGAAGCTACAAAACAGATTAAAAGTAATGGTAGAATTATTGAATTTCAGATTTTAGGTGGTGTTGATCCAGGACACGTAAGAGGAATTCCTGAAGAAAAGCTTGATGATTGGGTGAATAGTGGATTGGTAAATTACCTAGGTACAGCGAAAGATGTTAGGCCATTTATTGATAAAGCTGATTGCGTAGTGCTACCATCCTATCGTGAAGGCACTCCAAGAACATTACTAGAAGCAGCGAGTATGGGTAAGCCATTATTAGCTACTGATGTGCCCGGATGTAACAATGTTGTTGAGCACGAAGTTAATGGCTACTTGTGTAAGGTCAAAGATGTAAATGACCTAGTTTGTAAGATGAAGCGAATGATAAAAGCTAGTGATGAGGAGTTGGTGAGATTTGGGAAAAATGGAAGAAATATGGTTGTTGCCCGCTTTGATGAAAAAATAGTTATCGAAAAGTATTTATCAGCTTTAGATAATCTAACCTAAGTAATACCTCTTTGTGAATTTTTAGATACTTTAGCATCTCACATTTTTTAGCATGAGATTGAATACACGTAGTCACTACATTTTTCTCTTTAGTTTACTTATTGTATCCTGTAAAGGATATAAGCAAAATATCATGTTGCAAACACCAGATGGATATGCAACTGAAGATATAAACAAATTGAGCTGGGAGGTTGAAAAGCAATATGTTATCCAACCGAATGATTTGTTGGAAATAGAAGTATTCTCAAATAATGGAGAAAGAATTATAGATCCTGATATGGAGTTGGCTAATGATATTGGCCTTACACAAGGAGTCAATAAACCAGAAATAAGCTACCAGGTAAGTAAAGATGGGTTGATCAAACTGCCAATGGTGGGAGATGTTAACTTGAGTAACATGAATTTGAGGACAGCTGAGAGTGAGCTCGAGGCTAAGTATAAAGAGTTCTATGCTACTCCATTTGTGCAGATTAGATTTTTGAATAAAAGAGTTACGGTAGTTGGAGAAGCGAATATGGTTATTCCATTGGCTAATGAAAATACCCACTTGATTGAGGTACTAGCCCTAGCGGATGCGGTGACTAATAATTCCAAAATGCAAAATATAAGAGTGGTGAGAGGTGAAAATGTATTTGTAATAGACCTCAGTAGGATCGAAGGACTTAAACAAGCCAACTTATCTATGCAGCCAGGAGATATTGTTTATGTAGAGCCAGTGAGAAGACCATTCGTAGAATCATTTAGAGATTATGCGCCAGTCATAGGTGTTTTTACCAGTATTGCGGTAGTTATTTCAATTCTAACTAGATAATGACATTGGATAATAATTCGCAAATATCATCTTCAGATTTTAATCACCAGAGTAGTGAAACTATTGCCGATATTGATTTTGAAAAATTAAAATCAATTATTAGAAAGAGTGTATACTGGCTAGTTTTTATTCTCGCTGTATGCAACCTCTCAGCATACTTGTTGATAAGGTGGACAAAACCAGTGTATGAATCTGAGTCACAATTAAAGCTGGAGTTCAAGAGCGAGGCGTCAGCGTTAGGTATCAATAATTTGGTTGAAAATCAGAATGTCAACCATATTTCTGGAGAAATCGAACTGCTTAGATCTCGACTGTTCTTCAATAAAGTAATAGACGCTGCGGATATACATGTTAGCTACAATTACCGTGGTAATATACTAGATGATGAACGTTATAAGCAATCTTGGTTCAATGTTGACTTTGGGTCACAGGCAGGGGTTCTTTATGATAAAGAGATTGATATTAAGTACATAGGTGGAGAGAATTTCATTCTTTCATATTCTTTTATAGATGGTATTTACAGCCAACAGCACAAATTTGCTGAAATTATAAATACAGGAGGTGCCGAGATAATAATCACACCCAATGCTAATTTCAATGACGAAGCAGAGGACGGACACTTTTTTGTCATTCACAGTAGAAGAGCTTTGGAAAATTATTTTGTAAATAATTTTGATGTTCAGCCGCTCAATTTTCAAGCAAATACCATAAGATTAAGTTTAAAAGATAATAATAGATTTAAAGCCAATGAATTAATAAATATTATTGACTCATTATACCTGCAATATTCAGAACAACAAAAGACAGTAGAGAATAATCAGAAAATAGATTGGTTAAATAATGAGTTGGAGCAAATAGGCGGGAAACTAGAAGGGTATGAAGATTATTTTGAAAAATTTACCTTAAATCAAAGAACGAATAATCTTGACAAAGTGCTTTCAGAAACAATAAGTGCTATAAACATAATTGATTCTCAAAGATTTGAGCTTGATAAGAAAATCATAGCATTGGGCAAATTGAGTGATCAAATTATTGATGATGAAATAAAGCCATTGGCGATCAATGACGGACAATTTTCTGCTGATTTAGTAAATGACATTAATCAATATAATGGTATACTGAGCAAAAATAGACGTGTTATAGAAAGTTACAGTAGGTCTACACAGGCGTACAAAAGCACACTCCAAGAAATAACTCGCGCAAAGGATTTTCTAAAAGCAAGTATTGCTAATAAGCGACAATATCTGGTTGATGCACAGAACTCACTACAGCAAAGAAAAAATAGTTTAGAAGTAAGCTTCAATCGTATTCCTAGTAAGGACAGAGAATACAAAAAAGCTAAATTATACCATTCGCTGTATGAGGATCATTATCTAGCCTTGATGCAGGTAAAAACTGATTTTCAAGTAGCACGAGCTGGGACAAAAACAGATATAACTATACTTTCATCAGCTTCATTGCCAGGTCAACCTATAGCGCCAGACAAGCTAATTATTCATGGAATTGGGTTTGTGTTTGGGCTGGTATTAAGTTTTGTTTTTGTAGCGATCAGATATTTAGTTAGTAATTCAATTACGAACTTAGCCGAGTTGGAGAAATTAACAGGGTCACCAATATTAGGGGCTATTCCGAGGTATACTGCTGGTAAATTGAATGAAACTAGAATGGTAATCGATGATAACCCAAGGTCATCAATAAGTGAAGCTCTCAGATCTATCAGAACTAATATCGAATTTCTTTCGAGTAGTAAGACTAATAAGGTATTGTCTGTGACTTCAACAGTGGGAAGTGAGGGAAAGACATTTGTGTCAGTAAATTTGGGAGGAATAATAGCTTTATCTAAAAAGAAAGTAGTAATCGTAGATTTAGACATGAGAAAGCCTCGTGTGCACAAGGCCTTTAATCTGGAGCCAGATGATAAAGGAGTAAGTACAATTTTAATCAATAAACATTCTATAGCTGATAGTATTCGTGATACAACAATCGATACATTGAAGTTTATTCCTGCAGGACCAACTCCTCCAAACCCATCAGAGCTATTATTGAATGGAAGTTTTGAAAAATTATTGAGTGATCTGCGCGCTGAGTTTGATATAGTTATTTTGGATACCCCACCTTCATCTATAGTTACAGATGCTACTTTGATCATGAAGAAAGTGGATGTTCCTATTTATGTATTTAGAGCAGATTACTCAAAAAAATCATTTGTAGATACGCTTAATAGGCTTATTCATGTCAATAAATTTGACAATATATCTGTAGTACTGAATAGTCTTCCAAACACAGGGAATAAAAAATACGGATACGGCTATTATCTAGATAAAAACGTATAATTACTTCTAACTATCAATTAAGTGTTTTCGTTTTTTAAAAAAAATTCAAAGCAAACAGTACTACCCTATATAGATGTGCATTCACATTTGTTGCCAGGTATAGATGATGGTGTCCAGTCATTGGAGGAAAGTGTTAGTATCATTAAGCAATTTTCTGAACTGGGGTACAAGAAGTTGATCACAACACCTCACATTATGAATGATTTCTATCCGAATACTCCTGAGATTATCAATGAAAAACTCTCTTTGGTTAGACAGGCTATTGTCAAAGAAAAACTATCAATTCAAATTGAAGCGGCAGCTGAATATTACTTTGATGAGCATTTCATTTCATTAATTAAAAGTAAGTCGAAGCTATTGACATT
>JAWUWD010000008.1:0-11600 GCA_034112085.1 Cyclobacteriaceae bacterium | reverse complement strand
ATTAACAGCAGCATGATCACTGGCATAAGCCACTTGCATATCTGACATAAGCTTAGAAAGATAGTTGTCAATATCCACTTCTTTTGTTGATTCTGTTTGCTGAAGTAGGGTCTCGTGAATCAGTGCAATGGAGTTGATTTTTTGCCTTGTTTCACTTAAAAAACTTTTGGTCAGCGAATTGGGCATTCCAGTCATGCGGATGTAGATGATACTCGAGATCAGTTGGAGGTTATTCTTCACCCTGTGATGAATCTCTTTCAACAAAGTTTCCTTTTCCTCATTGATGAGAAGTAATTCTTTGTAGTTATTGGTCAATAACCGTTCGCCTAACTTCTCTCTCGTCACCTCGGTTACGGCCATAATAACACCTGTAGTATCTGTATCAACATTCACTGGAAAGAACCTTCCACTAAACCATCTTTCCGTTTCTTCTTCGCCATAATTAATTTCATAATGTGATGCATTACCCTTCAATGCATCATTGAAATATTCAGCAATTTGAGCTCTTCTGCTAGCGGGAATGACATCTAAACCGTAAATCCCCTCTTCTAATTTGGAATGCATAATGTCCTGAGCAAAAACTTTGGCTAAAGTATTAAAAGATTGAATTTCACAATTATGGTCTAATAAAATATAGGCAGTGTCAGCATTTTCGAAAATGGATCGCAGATTAGACTCCGACTTCTTTATTAATTCATCTTTAAGTTTACGCTCGGTAATGTCAGTCTCAATGGCGATGAAGTAATCCAGGTCTCCTTTGTGAGCAACGACGGGGTGAATACCAATATCTAACCAATATTTTTGGCCGGATTTCGAATAATTAACAATTTCAAAATTTGCTCCTTCATTGCGGTTCAGTTTTTCTCTTACCTCTGCTAAAACGGCCGAATCAGTATCTTCCCCCCTCAATATGTGAGCTGGGGATTGCCCTTTCACTTCTTCCAATTCATATCCTGTCGTGTCGATGAAAGCTTGATTGACCCATTGGATTTTTCGATTGGCATCAGTTACGACTACCAAGTTGTCTGTATTTTTGGCAATGATTGCGAGTTTTTCTAACTCTAGTTCCTTTGTTTTGGCTTCATCAATATTCTGAAATATCCCATACACTTTAATTGTTTTATTATCGACTCGTTCGCTTAAGCCTATGGAACGCACCCACTTCTTCTCTGCTGATTGTGTGATAATCTGAAGCGTGACATCAAAGGATTCCCCAGTATCAATACATCGATCCACAGCTTGTGAAATAATCGGCTTAGATTCTTCTGTATAAAAGTCGATCGCAGTTTCTAAAATGGGTGTATATCCAGACTCTACACCATGTATCAGACAGACCTCATCAGACCACCTTACAGTCGTATCAATGAGGTCCATTTCCCATTCCCCAAAATTTGCAAGTTTGGCCGCACTACTTAGTTGTTGGGCTTTTTTACGGAGACGATATTCCAATTTCTTTTTTTCCGTTACATCCCGATAAACCCACATTTGAGAACCTTGGCCACCCTCTACTGGAATGTAATCTCTTTCAAATACACGTCCATCAGCCAAATTAATCTCTTCTCTTAGAGTCAATTCTCGATACTGAACCAGTTCGTTCATTCGCGCCATATATTTATCTGCGTTGACGTATACCTCTTTCTTGAGGGCTACTGATGCTATTCGATCCATTCCTATGAGCAGTCCTTTGTCAACGGGGACTTTAAACAATTCAATAAACCGGTCATTTACAACATTAATTTTTCGATCTGAATCTTCTATCAACACCCCTTCGGCCATGTTGTTGATTGCTGAGCGGAATTTTTGCGCACTTTCCAGTAGTGCTCTTTCATCATTTTTATGCTTCGTAACATCTCGCGTTACTCCAAGTAAGGAAGTGATGTTGCCCTCCGCATTCTTTAAAGGCACCGCATAGGTTTCCAACCAGCGAGGTGTCCCTTTTAATCCAATAACTTCAAATTCTAGCTTGCCGGCATTTCCTTTAAACACTTCATGTCCTATCTTGGCAAACGCCTCTCTATATTCTGGGGCTATTATATGAAGTACGGTTCCGCCTATAAGTTGATCAAGACTATCTGCTTCCAACATTGCCAAGCCAGCAGGATTCATATATTCCAATTCACCAGAAGGTCCGAGTAGCTTTACACATTCTGGCTCGGATTCCAATATAGTCCGCAATTGGTTTTCACTATCAGCCAGTTTCTGTTCGGTTTTTCTTCGTTCACTAATATCGGTGATCACAGCCATGGATTTGACCATAGCACCTTTGTCATCTTCTTCGGTCACTGCGGAAAGTAGTGTATCCAATATGCGACCAGATTTGGTGACAAATTGGAATTCTATATTATTTATAATTCCATCATTGAGAAACTTAGGCAAGACTTCCTTTTTGGCATATTCCCGGGAATCGGCTGTTAGAAAATTCATGGAGTCCTGTCCCAAGACTTCTTCTCGGGTGTACTCCATTTTACTCAACCAATAATCACTCACACTGATCAGTTTCCGTGCTGCATCCACGGTATGCAACATGGTAGGCGTGCTGTTATAAAGTCTTTCGAGTTTTCTGTTACTATTTTGTAACGAGGCTATGACAATGGATCTTTCAATCGCTATGGTAGCAAGGCTTGCATATTCTTTAATCAGATTTAGGTCAGCTGGTGATGGTATCTTAATCTTCTTGTGGTAAATCGAAAGCACCCCTAAAACGCTGCCAAAACCATCTTTTATAGGTTGAGACCAGCTTGATTTTATTCCGACTCTCTTAGCCATCGCTTTATCTTTCCAGTTCGGATGGGTTTGGACATTATCAATAATGACCACTTCCCCTAAATACGCAGCACTTCCGCAGGCCCCAACAGCAGGCCCAATTTCCAACCCGTTGATCGACTTCCGAAAATACTTTGGTAAACTAGGAGCAACACCAAGTACCAGATGCTTTTCATCTTTATCCATCAATAAGATACTGCAAAGCATCTTATCATCATTGGCTTCAGTATCCAATACAATGGCTTCCAAAGCCCTCTCTAAGGGAACTCCCTTAGAGATCAAATCAAGTACTTTGGTTTTAGATTGCTCTTTTCGGTCGTTAAAAATTCTTTCTGAAATATCACTTATGGTAAGTGATATCCTAGGTTGCCCATTGATGCCTTCAAAATACTGTGATGACACATACAATTGGATTTTAGTGCCATCTTTGTGTATACCTATGAGTTCTCCACGAAAAGCACCGTTTTCCTCACTTTCCCTGATGAAATCACCAAGTCTTGGGTCAGCTGTGTCAATTAAATCACTTCGACTGACTGTCTGCATTTCTTCCTCGGTTCTACCAAAAATTTGACACGCCATGTGGTTGGCAGAATAAACTGCACCCTTTTGGTCGGACATTATGATGCCCTCTCCGCTATTTTCTAAGAACAGTCGGTTCATTAATTGGCTGTCAACCAATTGCGATTCTACTAGTTTTTTTTCAGTGATATCAATCGCTATACCCCGCAGTATCATGGCCTTGTCACCTTCAGAAATTACCGATACCTTATCCTCCAGCCACACTTCCCTTCCATCTTTGGCTATCATGCGATATTCCAAATGATAATCTTTCAATTCGCTAACAGTCTGTTGGATATAATTGACAGTTTTCTCTCTATCCTCTGGGTGCAAGTGGTTCACCCAAAAGTCTTTTTCGCTGAGCCATTCAGTAGATGAATATCCCAATATATTTTCTGCCTGACTACTTACATAAGTGGTTTGAAATGTCTGTGCATTTACCTCCCACAAAATGCCGTTAATACTATTTGTTATTAATTGAATTTTGTCCCGCTCTCCGTCCAATTTAGCCTGGACGTGTAGGCTATCGTCCGACTTTAGCGCATCGCTAGTGACTATAGGTATGTTAGTTGTGTCATTTTATACTTTCGACATATTCGCAAATTAATAGGGCTATCAAACCAAAATTATAAGTGATATCAGTTACTCCACAGCGGGTAAAAGCAAGCTGAATGTGCTCCCCTCTCCTAGCTTGCTTTTTACTTTTATTTCACCTGCATTCTTTTCGATGAAATCTTTGACAATAGACAGGCCTAACCCCATGCCCAAATTTCCTTCTGTATCTTCTGTAGCCTTCTGATAAGTGGCGCTGAATAAATTATCTAATGTCAAATCAGTCATTCCCTTACCTGTATCTCTAACAGACAACTTATGGAATTTTTCATCTGCTGTATTGACACTGTCTGAGGTGATCGTTATGCTCCCTCCTTTTTTTGTAAATTTTTTGGCATTTGAAAGGAGGTTCCGAACCGCAGCCTCAATCATATTCTTATCCGCTACGACAAAAGCTTCCCCATCAATATTCTCACTGATTTCAATGCCCTTGTGTAAGATCTCATCTGCATATTTACTGATTATATCTGCAACATGAGCATTCAGATCTAACCGCTCATTATGTTGAACCACCCCCTTATTTATTACCTTCCCCCACAGTAAAAGTTCATCGAGTAACGTGTTAACTCTTAGCGTGGTTGCCTTTGCTTCCGATAATATTTTTTCCTTTTGGAACTTGTCATCATGCTGGCCATCGAGCAAATCAATGGCTCCATAGAGTACTGAAAATGAATTTTTGAGGTCATGGCCCAATACCGATAGGAATTTGTCGTTGGCCGCATTGGCCATACTTAGTCCTTTTTGTGTCCGCTGAAATTTCAAATGAATATTCATGCGATTGATGAGTTCCTTATCGTGATAGGGCTTGGTGATGTAATCATTAATACCCATGCCTAGTGATTCAATGACATTTTCTTTATCAGTAAGACCACTCAACACAATAATAGGTATGTGACCACAATCAGAAATCGTCTTTATTTTTTTAATGAGTTGCGTGCCGCTTGTATCAGGCAACACCATATCCAGCAAGATCATATCATAATCTTTTCGACCCAACTTTTCGAGTGTACAAGCGCCTGTTTCGCACAGATCAGCTTCAAAACCATGATCACTCAGCAAATCCATGAGTTTTTTCCCTTGCAAAAGACTGTCTTCAACTACCAATATTTTTTCCATGTCACCCATTTTAAGAATAGAAAATAAAGGTAGAGAGGATCATTGAGAATGACGTAAGTCGAAGTACGTAGGTATTAATACGTATAATTCCTTAATTAATAATTTCAATGGGTAAGACTCATCCATTCCTCCAATTTAATATATATTTTTAATCATATTAATACTTTTTATAAAACAATTTTACAAAAAATATATGTACGTATAAATACGTAATTTCATCTAACTAGCATGATAAATGTCCCATTATGAATAACAATAACAAATTAAGAGCGTTCTTGAATCAAGATCAATAAAGTAAATTTAATATTGGTATAATAATATATATGGAAGGCAAGATTTCAAAGATAATTAGTGGTTGGCGATCCGAATCAATATGGATTCGGAGAGGAGAAACAATTGAATCGGTCGATGATATTCCCAAAGGTATTTATATCATTAAGACCGGCATTGTGAAACTTGATTTTGCTTGCACCGGACATACCCATTTAGTTTCACTGATAGGCCAAGATTCATTTTTCGGTCTTAATTGCTTATACAGTTATAAAAACCTCTTTTCTTATGCTGCGTTTACCGATGTAGCATTCTCTTTTATTTCACAAGAATCGGCCAAAAGTGAAGAGCATAATTACTGCTCGTATGCCGGCTATCTTGATGTTAGCTACCTCAAACAGAAAGTGATTGACGATTCACATGCTAACAGTGAAGGTCGGATCGTTAATTTTCTAACACTGGTAGACAAAGTATCGAAAAATCAATGGGTAAGAATCACCCGAAAGGAAATAGCAGAATTCTCTAATTGTGGTAGAGAACATGCTTCCAGAATATTATTGCAGCTTGAGAAAAACGGGCTCATTTCTATAGATGGCCATCAACTTAAGACCCATTCAATAGCGTTAGCGCTGAAAAGAAAACGCTCTTCTAAATGAACGAACGTTACAGAACATCAAATAACCTGATCATCATATTGGAAAATGATATTGATCTCACCTTTTTTTTATCAGATTATTTAAAAAAATATTTTAATATTATTTACACGCCAGTCTTGGACGAAATAGAGGAAATAATTTCACAACGACCTGTGACGTGGATATTGTATGCAAGCGACAGTTCCGTTGAAACGTTCCTATCAATACACAAATCATCCTACAGAAAGAAGGGCGTAAAGACCATTGGCTTTGTCGATTTTGACGCGCCAGTTAACAACCAATTGAGCCCGATGAACTTTACCATTCCTTATTCCAAATCAAGCCTTGATGAAGCAGTAGAAGAATGCCTTAAGATTATGATGGAGAGACATCCGGTTTGATTGGCATATCTTAACTTATACTCTTCAGTCTAATATTTATCTGAATGTATCCAATATGCTTTCAACATGACTTTATGATCGTGTTGAAACCTCGTCTCTATCCTATCCTAGATTTACCAAATACACCTACAATGTTAAAGAGTGTTAATTTCGCTGTACAAGATTATCAATTGATTACATTCGGAATGTCAACGGCCTGGCAGCATGCTCATAAGGCATGCATTAACAAGGTAATGTTATCGATGCAAACCTGTCTGTCTCCAGGCAGGCATCGGGCATTAAAACCCCACTTCATGGGTAAATGAGGACAAGCACTTATTTAAAATGCAGGTCTATAATGGTTAAAATTGATAAAGTATGAAATATGCAATGCTTCTAATCTCAAGTATTACTTTCTTCACGTCTTGCAATGTGCCAAATGATGGACATAAACAATCTGAAGTAATTTCCTCATTTGGTGAACAACTCTCCGTAGCCAATGGACCTCAAAACGAAGTGGTCATCACTTTTGGTCATCAAGAATCTATTTATTACGCCATCTCCTCAAATGAAGGAGCCACGTTTAATGAACCATCCGTTATTGCGACTCTTGATGGATTAGCTCTTGGTTATTCCAGTGGACCTAACATCGCCATCACACCGAAGTACACAGTAATCACAGCACCCGACACCCTGGGGAATCTATACGCCTGGAATAAGCCTCATGCTGAAGAAATATGGACTGGCCCCTTTAGAATCAACGATGTAAATGCATCTGCTGGAGAATGGCTTTCAGATGTCACAGCCACTCCTGATGGCAAATTGTTTTGTACTTGGATAGATACCAGATTTCTGGAGGAAAGTAGCCATGACAATCATTCCGCTACACCAGCTAGTCACCAAGTCAACCCACCCAGTCAGAATGACTCAGATAAGTTAAGTAAAATGACGCCATTGGGCATTACTGTCCGTGAATTATATAAGAAAATTGGTGAGGTTCCTGAAAATGCACATTTGGCATTTCATGACGATAATAATGGGAATCTACTTTGGGTGTTTTTCGATAAGGATAAAAATGTGCTAAAAGCAGAAGATTTTGAAGAATACAAGAAATTTCGTGTGCGAAATGGGGAACGTGTAGCCACTAAAGGGAAAATATATATTTCTTCTTCAGATGATGGCAAGACATGGTCAAAAAGTAAAATGATCTACAAATCACCCGATGGATCAGTGTGTGAATGTTGCAAACCAACGATCACAAGTGACACAGAGGGCAATGTGATCGTCATGTTTAGAAACAATATTAATGGATCTAGAGACCTGCACTTTACCAAATCTATGGACCATGGAGAAACTTTTTCTCAGGTTGAAAAACTCGGAACTGGGACATGGAAAATCAATGGATGCCCAATGGATGGAGGAGGAATGACTGTTGACCAGAGTGGTCTTTTGAAAACAATCTGGCAAAGAGCGGGTGAAGTATTTGTATCAAGTTCTAGTACCACAGAACAGAAGATAGGCACTGGGAGATCGCCATCAATAGCAACCAGAAATGATCAATCCTATATGGTATTTTCAAAAGGAGAAGATATTATGTCTTTCAACTCCAGTAATTCAGCACCTACAAAAATTGGGAACGGCACTGCTCCTAAAGTTCTTGCTATCAATGAAGGAGCTGTTTACTTCTGGGTGAATTCTGAAGGCATTCGATATAAGAAAATATTGAATTAATAACTCACTAATTCTGAAGGGTTCCCCGTCTCCTATTCATCGTCAATAATGAAATCAGGTTGAAGATCAGCAGACAGCTGATCTTCAACTTTTTTATGAACTATTCAGGGTTTACTCTATTGACAGGTATTTATTAATGACTTGTAACATTTTACTTTCCTTAATCGGCTTGGTCAAATATTCGTTAAACCCCTCCACAAGTGCGTCATCATCTACTAGTTTGACGTTGCCCGTCAGGGCAATTATGGGCACCTCTGTATGAAGTTTTCGCACCTCCTTGACAGTATCGTACCCATTCATGATGGGCATATTCAAATCAAGTAATATCATGTCAAAAGAAGACTCCTCGATCAGTAGATCCATGGCCTTTTTCCCATTATTTGCATGAATAATAACGCATTCATAAGGTTCAAACACCTTTTCTAAAAACATTACCGCGAGATAATCATCCTCAACAATAAGAATTTTTGCCCCTTTTAGCTTTTTATGATTTGGTTCGTTATGATGGATTGCGTTCATGTTCTCTATTTATATGATCATCTCTTGAATTACTGAATAATAAATGTAATTGGGTCAAGTACCGTTTCATTTCCCAAATAGTCAGTGGCCCTCACTTGGAGTGTATGCGATCCTTTTGATGCCAATTTTATGGCAGCACCATAGACGCGTTCAGTAAGTTTATCCAATGTGTAATAGATCGTTTTAGTCCCCACCATTTCATCTGTAGCGGCTAGATAGATGGACGTTCCCGCTGCATAGATAGGTGTTTCACCTGGGATATCGGTTAGCTTTTGCGTGCCTATTTTCTCTAGGCTCATGTGGTTAAATATCGCAGGTCCTGTGTTGTCTACTATGAATAACATTTTTTTGGAGGACACGTTGTTGACAAAATCATAGCCTTGATATTCCAATGTATGAAGACCTTCCTTTTCAATGCTGAAAGGATCTACATATGTTTGAGATTCACCATTGTCCAATTGATATTCAATTTTTGCCGAACCCGATTCCCGATCAACATTGCTCAATTTAAAGGAAGAATTTTTAGTGATAAAAAGGGTGTCTCTCGTGAAAATTGATTTATCCCTAATTACATGGTTTATGACTGGAGGCGTATCATCTAAAAATATTGATTTTAGTTGCTCATTGGTTGTAATCTTCCCTTTGTTGCTCACCTTATCTACTGCCCTGAAGCTTACTTTGTAACCACCCTGTTTCTGAGGAAGTGTGAAAGGGCCAGAATATACCGTTTCAGCACCATTGATGAGATAAAGTATCTCCCTCACCCCTGCCTTATTATCAGTAGCTGTCAACTTCACTTTTGTAGCCTTTGCAATATAAGTCTTCCCATTTTTCACCACAAAATTAGCATCAATAGAAGAGGTAACTTCAGGAGCCGTTTTATCATAATAGAAATTTAGGTTCTTCTCTACTTCCTTATTGCTCACCTGGTCAGTAGCATAATAAGTGAGCTTATGCTCCCCATCAGTTAGTGCATATAGTGACACCTTGGATACGTATTTGATTGGATTGTTGGCATCTAAGGAATAGTCAATCCTTTTAACACCCGATAGATTGTCCTGACTCGAGAGTTTAAGCAATGATCGGGGTGATAGCACATTGCCAGCCAACTGATCAATCGTCACGCTATGGATACTTACCGGTGGTGATAGATCAACTGTAAATGACTTAGTCTGCACCTTTTCTATGTTCCCTACTTTATCAACTGATAGGTATTTCAAATTATAGCCTTTCTCTACTTCAAAATTTATAGCATCAGTGGTGACTGCATAGGCTGCATCGTTCATTGACAGGTAACTAGCTTCCACCCCTGACATTTGATCTTTGGCACTCATCGTTCCTTTGAGGTTTTTTCCAAAAAACAATTTTGAATTATAAAATGATGGAGCACCATCTAATGTAAGAGTTGATTTGGGAGCCAGACCATCTACATTAACAGCAAATGCAATCTCTTGTTCCTGTATTGGGTTATCATGATCCATGTGACGGAGATAGTGCACCCCATGACCATCAAAATAAAGAGGGTATACATGCTTTTTCATGGCTTCCGACCTCACTTCGGTCAATGGCAGTGCGTCTTTGCCGTCAGGAGAAGTCGACAGTTGGATGTAAGCTGGTAACTCTAGGTTCCAAAATATGGCACCATTCTGATCTTTGATATTTTTTTTCTCAGAGACCGGTAATTGTTGAGCAAATGAAGGGCGGACCAAACATAACATGATACAACCTGTTATAAAAAAGCAAAAGATGACTCTCATAGGATATGGTTTGATAGTAATGTTGATTATGAAATCACAAGTTAGAATGTAGAGAGCAGATTACATTCAGTCAAACTACCTAGGTAGATATACTGAAAAGCCCTATATCAACCAATACAGCGTCAGAAGCCTACTTAATAGCCAAAAATAAAATTAAAAAAGTGGAGGCAAGAATGAAAAGACACCTCTTGGAAAGAATGAAAACAAAAAAGACAATTTAACCTTTATATGTTAATATTGAAAATCTGAAATCCCGAATATCTACGTATAAACACGTATGTACTTTTAGAAAATATTAATATATCTTACGATTTAGATTAATGTCTATTTTAATGAGGAGCTACCATGAATATTAATTTCATAGACGCTGAGGGGAAAAGTCCTGAGTATATTAAAGGAGAAGTCCAAAACAGCACGAATCACACCTGCGCGATTTATAACATTGGGCTTCAAGATGTTCAAAGCTTAGCCAACCACCTTAGTGAAGATGCTAACAGAAAGATTCATGCTCAATTTTCTAATACCACACCTAAGCCGGTAGATGTTTTTTTAGTGGATAAAAACCACGAAGTCAATTTTAATGGTCGACAAATAGCTCAGAAAAGCACCTCAAAAAAGAGCACCGCTTATGACCTCAAATCTATTGTAGAACACGGTCATGATGAACTCACAGAACGATTAAGCCTAGCGACTAAAGCGGCTAAAATGGGAGTTTGGTCTTACGATGTCCAAAGTGGAATATTATTTTGGGATGAAAAAATGCTCGAAATCTATGGAATAGATTCTTTTGATGGTCAATTTGACACGTACAGAAATCTCATTCACGAAATAGACAGGGAAAGTGTAGTAAAATCAATTTTTAGATACATCGAAGATGAAAGTATACTTGAATATTCTCTTGAACATCGTATAAATGCTGGCGATGAAGAAGTGTATCTAAAAGGCATGGCTAATATTGAAAGGGGAAATGGAAAAGCCATAAAAATTTTCGGAGTTGTTTGGGATATCACAGAGGAGAGAAAAAAGTCGGCCTACTTCATAGAACTTAACGAAAAATTGCAGCTATCAACTAATGCTGCTAAAATGGGTATTTGGACATGGGACCTTAAATCAGGTGAGGTCATTTGGGATGCCAAAATGAAAGTGCTTTTCGATAGAAAAGATTTTGATGGTAAAATTGAATCATTTGCAGAAATGATTCATCCTGAAGATCTAGAAGCACTTTTTAAAGAAGTAGACTATCAAATACAAAAAAACAA
>JAWUWD010000007.1:0-25784 GCA_034112085.1 Cyclobacteriaceae bacterium | reverse complement strand
GGGAAAACGACCGTAAATGCCGAGGCTGGGGCTAGTTGTGGTAATGGTGTGTACTGGATTTCTGATGCGGATTCAGGCTTTGGGGAATATCAGCTATTAGATGATTCAGAAATAACTTTGGTGTTTTGGGATGATTTTGAAAATGATTGTGGCTTCAAAGATAAGATTGAATTAACACTAACAAAAAAATAAGTTTTGAAATCCTGAAAGGACTAAAATATCGAAGGGATAACTGACATTTCCCCCAAGGACAAAAATGAGCGCTAACTTTATTTTGTGTTTTTGGTCGATTTTGTGTTTGACACAACATCTCTGTAATTATCACCCTATTATTGAATATAAATGCATCAAAAACCCACCTAATAAGGATATTAGAAATCCTTTTTATCCTTACCTAGTCCACGATCCCGTAGATATACAGAATGTTGTTAGGTGAAAAAAACGACCATTTTTTCGTCTATTTTAAGGATGATTGGCACTCATTAATTTTTGTTCTACCGTCTTTTTATATGTTCTACTAATCGGAAGAGATTCATTATTTATGGTAATGCTCTCCTTAGAGAACGAAGTGATCACATTGCCATTGACTATAAAGGATCTATGTATTCGATAGAATGAATCTGGGAGTTTTTCAGAAAGCACGCCAATCTTCTCTTTGGTAGTGATTATTTGATCATCTGTCTTGACTATTTTAACATAGTCACCAAGGCTCTCTATGTAAGCGATTTCTTCATATGTCACTTTACTAGTTTTACGATCTGCTCTTATTAGGAGATGTCCTTTTCCCTGTTTCAGTTTTTCAGTTTTCAATGTGTTAATTTGGACTTGACTAGCAAATGATTTCCTAATAAGCAATATGAAAGCATTGAGAAATACTATAGAATACATTACTATCGCAAGTAGAAAAACATTGGTAGTAACAGGGTTCATATTTTCATATTGGTAGTTAGCCAACACAATAAATGCCACCAAAATCACAAGCATTTCGAAATAGCATGAGCCAACTATAGTATAAAAAGTATATAAGCTGAATTTCATGTACCTCCTTTCTAAGAGATATTTTGGTACGAGATAATAATTGAATAGATAAGAAGTGCCTACCATTACAGGAAGAAGCATCGACACAAAATAGAAAGCTTCTGTGTAGCTAGTCGCAGGGTATCCAAATGCAATTGTAAGCACAATTATCACAACAAGCCAATACAGTAAATGATTGAATTTCCTCATTCTTTTTTTCTCAAATTTGTTCAATTAAATGCTAATTTCAAGGAATAGTCGATGAATAACAGGTTTGGTGATGGATTCTACATTGTTTGTACGCACCAACTGACCCTAATTTTGTCTCAAACAAATTATTCATTTAAATATTAAAAATTATGTTACAATTATTTTTTGAAGGTGGCGCACTATTCATGGGAATCTTAACACTATCTCTACTCGCTATCATTTCCTTGGCAGTCATGAATGTGCTGAAAATTAAATCTGACCAAGACCGAAATGTTCAGACGATGCAACATCGTCTCACCTATATTAAATCAGTAGGTTTATTCAGTTTGGTATTTGGTGTTTTAGGCCAGCTTATTGGCCTTTTCACAGCTTTTGGTACCATTTCTAAAATAGGAAGTGTTTCTTCTGAGATCCTAATGGCAGGGATTCGCGTTTCTATGATCACTACTATTTATGGGGTGATTATTTTCTTGATTTCTTATCTGATATGGTTCGCCATGGATCACAAAGTCAGTAATATGAACGAGTAATACATCCTGACCAGTTTAGAATTTCTTGTAAAAACATTAATCATTTATTAGTATGAAAAAACATTCATTTCAACACTTATTGAGTGTCGTGGTAATAGGCGTATTCGTTCAATTCCATAGTATATCAGCAATTGCTCAAAGTAAGGTAGAGAGGCTCAACGACTTGATGAGTCAATATGTCGCTCACGGAAAGTTCAATGGATCTGTACTTGTAGCAGAAAAAGGGAAAGTAATTTATAAAAAAGGATTTGGGTTGGCGAATATGGAATGGGACATTCCTAATGACTCGGACACTAAACATAGGCTGGGATCAGTCACAAAGCAGTTTACTTCAATGATGATCATGCAACTAGTTGAAGAAGGTAAGTTGAAATTAGATGAGAACATTTCTACTTACCTCACGGACTATCCAAAAGAAACCGGTGATAAAATCACTGTTCATCAACTGCTAAGCCATACTTCGGGTGTCCCGAATTACACTGCATTTCCGAATTTCTTCCAGAAGTATAGTAGAGATGAATATACTCCTGAGGAGTTCATTCAATTTTTCTCGGATTCATCACTAGTATTCGAGCCAGGGGAGAAATTCGAATACAGTAATTCTGGATACTTTCTTCTTGGAGTTCTTATTGAAGAAGTAACAGGAAAGACCTACGAACAAGTTTTGTATGAATCTATTTTGAAGCCTTTAAAAATGAACAATACAGGCTTTGATCATCACAAGACTATATTGAAGAAGAGAGCGACTGGATATGAGATTAATCCTGAGACTGGTGCTCGCAATTCGGACTATTTGGATATGACTGTGCCGTTTTCGGCTGGTTCGATGTACTCAACGGTGGAGGATCTTTACCTTTGGGATCGAGCCCTTTACACAGATCAGTTATTGTCTAAAAAGTATCGAAAGCAAATGTTTCTGTCACACGCGGATGCAGGTGCTGGTAATTATGGGTATGGTTGGATGATGATGAAGAGTCCCAAAGGGCAGTCATCGGACATGGTTGATGTATTAGTACATAGTGGAGGTATTCATGGGTTCAATACATTAATTGTTAGAATCCCTTCCGAAGAACACCTAATTGTTTTGTTGAACAATACTGGTGGCACTGTGTTGGATAAAATTGGGCTAGGTATTACAGGAGTCCTTTATGATCAAGGATTTGATTCACCTCAAAAGTCTTTGGCATTTGCTTTGTATGGCGAGGTTATGAAGAATGGAGTCAGCAAAGGGGTCGATTGGTTTCAAAAAAACAAAGATGCCAGTGAGTTTCTATTGAAAGAAGGGGAAATGAATATGCTCGGTTACAAATTATTGCAATCTGGAATGATCAAAAGGTCTATTGAGATTTTCAAACTCAATGTTCAAGAGTTTCCAGAATCTGGTAATGCATTTGATAGCCTTGGGGAGGCTTACTTAGCAGATGGGGATAAAAAAATGGCAAAAGTGAATTATAAAAGAGCCGTAGAGTTAGATCCTGAAAATTTATCAGGAGCAAAAATTTTAAAAGATTTGTAATCCCAACTTGGGCAAAAGAGAATATTGAAATTTCAGGAGGGCATGACTATATTCTTTGCTCTCCTGAGATTCTAATATGAAGTGAAGTACCGCCCAAAAGTATACAGACCAAGTAGAATAAATATCCAACCAGGAAGCTTTCTAATCAGTTGGTTGTGTTGTAGAATAGGAGCAACTTTTTTAGCTAATAGTGCCACCAACATTAACAAAGTGAAAGTGCCAATTGATATGGCCAGCGCATAAATATAGATGTTATTATTTCCTGTATTTATCCATTCATTGCTTCTCAAGTAAGCCGTCACACCTATCCAAAATGGTATGGCTAGTGGATTAGCAATACTGATAAGTAAACCTTTTCTAAATCCACTTTCTCTAAATTTCTCGGTGAGTTTACTGGGGTTGTTATATGACCATAAATTAAGTATTCCTAAGAAGAGCATCACTGACCCTCCTATGATTTGAAAATTTCCAATCACAACGGGTGATGAAGTAATCCATTGCTCAAAATATACTGCGATCAGCACATATGGATACTCGATCAACGCTGCGGCAATAGCAAATCGTGTAGCTGCCCCAAATTGTTTATTGAGTGAAAGTTGCGCAACACTCACATTGATCGTCCCAGGCGGGATTGATCCTAAAAAACTAAAAATGAAGGCAACAAGAAATGTTTGTATTAGCATTTTCGTAGAGTTACTAGACCAGTTCCTTGGTCTGGATGCGCTGCCAGATTTCTTTGGCTTCTGAGAAAGTCAAATACTCGATGCCTTTCTTGTGATTCGCCCTACTAATTTTAGCGAGTATATTCCAGTGTTTAAACAAAACACCATAGGCTGTGAATAAAGAAAACCCTGGTTGATAGATATGCGCTGGTTCTGCTCCGGCTCCGTTGAGTTCCATGATTTTCATTTCACCTTTATTGAGCGCTTCATAAGAGGCACATCTTAAATCATAACGACCATAATGAAATCCATCAATCCGTTTACTCAATTGATCAAATTGCTTAATAAGTTTCTCATTAATCAAATGGTTGGCGTTGAGAAAGGTAGTGCCTTTACAGTGATTACCTATTCCGACTAGTTCTACTTCTTCTCCATCAGAAGGAATAACGCTTAAGTCTCTTTCGCCTTCTAGAGATGCAATCTGCAGCTTAGCGCGATCCAGATTCATCATTAGTTCTTGCAGTGAAGATTGTCCATCACCTGTAACTTTGAGCATTTCCTTGAGCACTATAGAACTGACCGTTCCACATTCATGATCTGGCATTCGATAATAGAAGACGCCAAGCTCAATAGGGAGATTTATATATTCTTGAATAATAAAGTCAACAGGGCTTTGATCTATATAGGACAATAATGAAGTCTCATCTTCAATTTTCTCTACCTGCCAGCCTCGTTCTCCCATGTCGGGTTTAGCTATGATTGGATAGCTTAGTTTTTTCTTTGATATAGTGGTTATGATTTCCGCCTGTGAAGTACCTCTGACAAAATACAAAGTGATAGGCTTCACTTCATCTGGGACTAAACCCAATATTTGTGATTTAGATTCACCCAACATACCACCGCTTTCAATAGTCGGATTGGAAGCTGAGAAGAAAAATAATGACCTAGATAAGAGTGCCTGCCACATCCAATAAAAGAAAATGGGGAAATAGACCACAGTCATTGGCCAGTATTCCCAACTCCTCAGTCGAATCATAAAATTGCTGTGCCAAATTCGCGTCATGAATTATTTATTTTGTTATTTCTCCCCAGTTAGCATCTGCTTTCTTCTGCAATGTGGCTGGATCTTCATTCCAACTTTCAAGCGTATTGGTGAAGTAAAAGTTATAAAATAGGTAGAGCTTACCATTAGTTATTTTGTAGGTTTTAGGGTCAATTTTCACCTTGTCACCACTAGCTCCCATAGCGTAAGCGCACCAGCCCCCGTATTGAGGGATGTATTTTTCATAGTTTCCCTCAAACTTGTCTTTGTTTTTTTCAGAGGTAAATAAGTAAGTTACTCCTTGATTAGTTACACTGTGTTTCATGTCACCTTCTGTGGGTAGGTTGTCAAAATAACTCACTGGATCGTATCCTCCAATAGCTATATTTTTCTTCAGATTGTAATATTTGGTGTCTTGTGCAATGCTGATTGATGCTATAAAAAGTATGAGCGATGCAGATAATAATAGGCTTCTCAATGTCATATTAATTTGATTGGTTTTGCTATACTAACCTGATATACTAAAGCAAGGTTGTAATAAAGGAGTTATGTGTCATAAGTAATACATTTCATAATTTTTGATCTTTTATCACTTCCCATACAAGTGAGTTCTCAAATCCTCTTCCAATTGCAAATCGGGCCAACTTATTTCTTCGATCAAAATCATTAGATGCCTTGATTGAGTTCACTTTTTTAAGCAATAGTGAAGACAATGTATTGTAATAATCTTCTCCGTCTATTTCTGCTAGCCCTTTTTTGATGCAGTATTCAGATATTCGATGTTGTTTGAGTCCTTGGAGTATTTTGTGGCGACCCCATTGTTTAATTCTAAACTTACCACCCGCGTAGGCTTTAGCAAATCGCTCTTCATTCAGATATCCATCTACAATAAGATCTGAAATCACCTCTTCGACTTCATCAAAGTGAAGTCCATAATCATAGAGTTTGTCTCTGACTTGTTGTTGGGACCGCTCTTGATAGGCACAATAGTCAGCGGCTTTCAACTTAGCCTCTTTTGGTAAGTATATTTTCTTTTTGGGTTGTTGGTCGGAGTACACTTTGGTTATCTTGGAAGGTTAGCCAATAGAAACCGCTCTACATTTCCACCCATTATTTGATTGATTTGTAATTGGTCATACCCAAAAGAAATCAGCTCCGCAGTGAGCAATGCCATTCCCGATACATCAAAGTGGGTAGTAACTGATCCATCAAAGTCAGCTTGTTCTGTAATGTCTCTAGCCCATAGGAGCACATCACAATGCAGATCAGCTATAAAAGGTATGTTCTTATGAACGGATTGAGATTGATCGTCAACCGAATAAGGCGCGACAAGTGCCACACTATTGTTGCCTTTATCTACTATGTCTGGAGTAATTTTGGTTGCTATCTTGTAGAGGATCGATAGAAAGACTAATCCATATATAACACGAAAGACGATCTTCATATAATCAATTTTTTTGCTAATAAACAAAAAAACCAAGCCTTATCACAGTCATAATGTGACAAGGCTTGGTTCATTTAACCCATTGTGAAAGCAATGACCTATTTGATGTAATTTTTTCTTTTTAAGATTGACTCTACAAACTTTCTTTCATTATCAGTATTGAAAATCTTAAATGGTAGATGGATCAATTGCGCTTTGTTGACGGTTAGCAGAAAGTAGTCCTTTCCAATTTTGGCACTTTTGATTTGGTCCCACTTGATAGGCATTCCCTGTTTTGTATTGAGCTTGATTAGTACTTGTTGACTATTGATCTCATATGCTAGCTTTTCGAAGAGCATCTTGCCTTGCTCTAGTTGAGTTACTCCAGCAAATTGAATCAACCAAAACAGTAGGTACAAAACTAAGGCAATACCGGTACCGATGAACCACCAAATGTTGGGGATAATGAAATAACCAGAAGCCAAAGCGACTACGATCAATGATACCCACCATTGTTGTTTCAATATGCCTATCATAGCCAACTTGATATAGGTGTTCTTTTCAAGTTTGTATTTTTTTGTTTTTACAATCATTCTCTTATTTGTATTAATCTTAGGTAGTCTTATTAGCTACATTGGTAAAAAAGGGTGACAAATATCAGCGTAAAAACAACGGCTTCCAATAGTAGCAGCACAATATTTCTTTAGTTTTTAGCCATGATTGATATGCTTTTTAATTAAAAAAAGGGACAACATGAATCTTTCATGCTGCCCCTTTGTACGTAGTCACGTCTTAGTTAGATTTCTCCTACAACCCCTTCAGTCACATTGATGAGGTGATCACCAATACGCTCTAGTAAGCTAACTAAATCGATGTAGGCCATCCCGCTTAATATGTCATATTCGCCTGTTGCAATATTTTGCAAGTGATTTCTTCTTAAATCATTCCTCATTGCATTGATCTCTCTTTCTTTTGTCAATGCTTCCTCAAGAGTCACTTTGCTATAGTCAGCCGTGAGGTTTTTGTTCATTATATCAAAAGCTTCATCCACAAGCTTAAAGATAGCTTCAAGTCCAGCTTTCTGCCCATCTGTAAACCCCAGTTTATCTTCTTCCTTTTTAGAAATTGCCAAAGACATTTGATAAAAGATGTCTCCAATACGTTCCATGTCATTATTAATACTTAATAATGAACGAATCTTGAAAGAAGACTCCTCACTGATATTTCCTTCAGATATCTTAGACAAAAATGTAGCTATTTCAACCTCTAGCCTATCCGTGATCTCTTCATATTTCTTTACACGGTCTACTATCTTAGCTGTCTTCTTGTCTTTCCCCTTCCAAATCAATTCTCGAACCATTCCAGACATTTTGGTAGCCACAGTACCAAATTTAGCAATCTCTTTTCTCGCTTCTAAGATAGAAATATCTGGTGTTTGGATCATGTTAAGGCCAATGTGTTCTAAGTGATATTCTTCATCATCTCCTTTAGAAGGAACCATTTTGATTACCGTTCTAGCGATAAAATTTACAAACCCTATTAATAGGAGCGTGTTGATAATGTTGAAACTCGTGTGAAATAATGATAGAGCTATTGGAACTGCAGCAGCCTGTGTTGGATCCAGAGGGGATACGCCTTGAGAAGACTGCATATAACTGTCTATTCCGGTGATAAAGAAACTAAACAGTAGCACCATCCAAACTACACCAAATACATTGAAAATAAAGTGGGCCCGAGCAGCACGTTTGGCGTGAATATTACCAATCATGGCAGCGAGGTTAGCAGTAATTGTAGTCCCAATGTTTTCTCCCAATACCATCGCAGCAGCTAGTTCGAAAGGAATCCATCCTTGATTAGCCATTACCAGAGTTAAAGCCATAGCAGCACTTGACGACTGTACGATTACCGTCACTAAAGATCCAATACCTACAAACATCAATACAGAAAGAACTCCCATATCAGTATAAGCTGAGAGAAATTCTAGTATCTCAGGATTTGACTTCAAATCTGGGACAGATCCTTTTAGCTCACTTAATCCTATAAAAAGTAGTGCAAAACCAATGAGTACTTCACCCCACGCTTTTAGCTTACTTTTACCAACAAATAGTAATGGAAATCCAAAAGCAATTATTGGAAGGGCTATTGAAGCTATTTTTACCTTGAACCCGATTATAGATATCAGCCAAGCCGTAATAGTTGTACCTATATTGGCACCCATAATCACGCCAATGGATTCAGTAAGGGACAGCAAACCAGCGTTTACAAAGCTGACCACCATTACCGTGGTAGCAGATGACGACTGAACTAATCCAGTTAGGGTAAATCCTGTGATCACTCCTTTGACACGATTGGAGGTCATTGCACTCAGGATTTGGCGCATTTTTGACCCAGCTACTTTCTGGATACCTTCACTCATCACTTTCATCCCATAGATGAAGAACCCTAAGGCTCCGATGAGTTGTAGTGCTTCAAAAATTCCAAATTTCATATTTCAATTATTATGTTGTTGTTTCGGCTTAATACTTTTTGCAAAAGTAAGCCATATTTCAATAGATGCCCAACACATATAGTTTCTTAACATAAACATAATATTGACCAAAGCACCGAGACTTATTACAAGGTATATAATATTTTTTAAAACGAAAAAAGCCACTGATAACTCAAAATTGAGTAGTCAGTGGCTTTCTATTATTGGAGTAATTTCTTAGAATTTCTCTACATCAGCAAAGAAGAAGCTTCCTTCGATTGCTGCATTGTCATCAGAATCAGATCCGTGAATAGCGTTAGCTTCGATAGATGTAGCAAATAGACTTCTGATAGTTCCCTCAGCAGCATCAGCAGGATTAGTAGCTCCTATCAATGTTCTGAAATCTTCAACAGCATTGTCTTTTTCTAATATCATTGGAACAATATGCCCAGATGACATGTAAGCACAAAGGTCATTGTAGAAAGGACGCTCATTGTGTACTGCGTAAAATTGACCAGCTCTCTCAGTAGAAAGTGTAGTCATTTTCATTGCTACAATTCTAAAACCTGCTTCTTCGATCATTTTAGAGATAGCTCCGATATTACCTGCTGCAACTGCATCAGGCTTAACCATTGTAAATGTTCTGTTAGTTGCCATAATTTTTATTTTTTCAGGGTGCAAAAATAGTGATTTTTAATATTAAAAAAGACAACGACTTCAAAATACCGATAAATGAGGATGTTATCAGTTGTATGCGATCAGCATAATTGTATTTGATTGAATTTATTATCAAATTTGACGTTCACAAAATTTTGGTGTTGTATTTTCATCATTCAACACGGAAGTCAATATGCAAAATATAGAAGCTTTAAAGGCGCTATTAAGTACTCCACAAAAGATTGTCATCACCACTCATCAAAGGCCAGATGCGGATGCGTTGGGATCTTCATTGGGGCTAATGCTGTATCTTCAGAAGAAAGGACATATTGTGACAGTAATCACACCCACTGACTATCCTAATTTTCTGAAATGGATGAAAAGTAATGATGAAGTTGTGATCTACGGAGATGAAACTAAGAGTTTATCAGCTGATTTAATTAGCGATGCTAATTTGATATTTTGTTTAGATTTTTCAGCATTGAGCAGAATAGACGAATTAGGAGACTTGGTGCGAGATGCTCCGGCTGATAAAGTGCTTATTGACCATCATTTAGAACCTGAAGACTTTGCTAAATTTAGATCTTGGGACACTAATGCTGCGGCTACGGCTGAGTTGGTTTATGATTTCATCATAGATCTGAATGATGAATTGTTGATAGATAAAGATATTGCAGAGTGTTTGTATGGAGGAATTTTGACAGATACTGGTAGTTTTAAACATCCGAATGTAACACAGCATGTGTTTGAGGTTTGTTCTGATTTAGTTGCAAAAGGTGCCGATAGTTCCAAAGTTTCTAAGCTCATATATGACACCAACTCTGAAGATAGACTGCGTCTTCTGGGTTATTCACTTAGCGAAAAATTAAAAGTATTACCAGAATATAACACGGCCTACTTTGCATTATCTGCAGAAGAGATGAAGAGCTTCAACGCACAAGCAGGAGATACTGAGGGACTTGTCAATTACGCTCTATCTATTGGAGGGATTAAGATGGCCGCTTTGATCAAGGATAGTCATGGAGTGATCAAAATGTCGTTCCGTTCGGTTGGGGACTTTTCTGTCAATGAGTTTGCGAGAGCCCATTTCAATGGAGGAGGGCATAAGAATGCTGCAGGAGGAAGGGGTGACTCTGATCTTGAAGGGGTTGTTTCGAAATTTGAAAATTTATTAAAAGATTACAAACAAAAATTAAACGCATAATAATGAGAAATAAGGGAATGTATTTGGCCATGTTGGGAGTAGTAGCAGGACTCATGTCCTGTGGTCAAGGAGTAGAAGTTGTAACCACTGATTCCGGAATGAAATTCACAGTATTGGAAGCAGGTTCAGAAGAGATTACGCCAGGGGATATGATGCTGGTCCACTTCGTTGCTAGAGATGTCAATGATTCAATATGGATGGACTCTCGTACAGACGGCATAGCACGCCCTGCCCGTAAATTGGACTCACTTACAGTATTGACCCGAGGAGGATTGGAAGAAGTTCTTTTTTACGTGAAAAAGGGTGATAGTATTTCTTGTCAAGTTCCTGTAGAGAAAGTCTATGGCAATAGAGCTCTGCCTGTTGGAATTGAGAAAGGGTCATTATTGACCGTAGGGATCAAAGTTGAAGATGCGATGGATAAAGAAGCATTTCAGGCATATAGCCTAGAGATGAGAGAAAAACAAAAGGGAATAGATGCACAGAAGGGTGAAGCTCAATTAACGACTGATATAGAATTGATTGATGCTTATCTAGCTGAAAATAATATCGAAGCAGAAAAGACAAAATCTGGATTGAGGTATGTTATCACAGAATCTGGGCAAGGAGAAAATGTGCAATCTGGACAGAGAATAAGAGCCAATTATGCAGGACACGTTTTGAATGGTGCTTTTTTTGATACTTCAATCGAAGAGGTAGCTAAGGCTAATAATAAATATCAAGAAGGGAGAACTTATGGACCTTTCGAAACAGCTATAGGAGTTGGACAAGTAATCCAAGGATGGGATGAGGCATTCCAATTAATGAACCCAGGGAGTAAGGCTACTTTATATATTCCTTCGGGATTAGGATATGGTGCTAGAGCTAGAAGTGCAGAAATTACGGCCAATGCCATTTTGGTGTTCGATGTTGAATTAGTTGAAATAATAGCGGAATAATGAATAGATTATCAATTATAGTAGGCGCAATAACATTATTGTTCCTTAGTTGTTCAACAGATGATGGTACTGAATGTAATATTAACCCAACTACCGCTGGAGTAGATCAAACGCAATTGGCACTTGATTTGGCAATAATAGATGGTTATCTCATGGAAGAAGGTATCACAGCTATTGAGCATGAAAGCGGGTTAAGGTATGTTGTGACAGAGGCTGGAGAAGGCGGATCTCCTGATTTGTGTACACAAGTGTTTGTTGCCTATGAAGGAACATTACTTGATGAGGACAATATTTTTGACAGCAGTGAAGGTGTTGCGTTCAACTTAAGTTCGCTTATTATAGGTTGGCAAATTGGATTTACTGAACTCAAAAAAGGAGAGAGTGCTACTTTATATATTCCTTCAGGTTTAGCATATGGTAATAGAGAAGTGGGAGATGATATACCTGCAAATGCTAATCTTGTATTCGATGTCAAGTTGATAACTTTTTAGTTGTTATGAAACTCTGCTTCGCTACTAACAATGCCAATAAATTAGCTGAAATTCAAGATCTACTTGGGCACCAGTTCGAATTGGTTGGGTTGAAAGATATAGGATGTAACGAAGAGTTGGCTGAAGATCAGGACAATTTGGAGGGAAACTCCCTCCAAAAAGCTCAATATGTTTATGATAACTATGGGGTTGATTGCTTTGCAGACGATACAGGTTTGGAAGTGAAGTCACTCAATGGAGAGCCGGGAGTGTTGTCTGCTAGATATGCGGGTGATCAACGGAGTAATGAAGATAATATGTCATTGGTGATGACTAATCTTGAGCACAAGGAAGATCGAAGCGCACAGTTTCGCACGGTGATTACTCTATTCGTTGATGGGCAGCAGGAACAATTCGAGGGAATAGCCATTGGAGAGATTATTGAAGATCAGCGAGGCTCAAAAGGGTTTGGTTATGATCCCATTTTCCTTCCTACAGGATATGATCAAACATTTGCTGAAATGTCGAGAGCTGAGAAAAACAAAATAAGCCATCGTGGAAGAGCGATACAAAAACTGGTAACCTATTTGAAAGATATGAACGTCTAGATTCGTTCATAGTCATCTAATGATATTTGATAATTTTATTATTTTTGCAGGATGTATAAACCATATTTAGTTGGGATTACTGGAGGAAGTGCTTCAGGGAAGACAAGGTTTTTGACAAGGTTGGTCAATGACATAGATGATAATCAAGTTTGTCTCCTGTCTCAGGATAATTACTATAAAGACCGTCATGAACAGCCAGTTGATGAAAATGGAGTACAGAACTTTGACTTGCCACAATCTATAGATGGCGAAGCTTATGCTAGGGACATTCTGGCCTTGAAAAACGGTCAAGAAGTAACTAGAAAAGAATATACTTTCAATAATCCAGATGTTGAGCCTAAAATGCTGACTTTCAAACCCGCTCCAATTATTGTGGTTGAAGGGTTATTCGTGCTATATTATCCAGAAGTTGCTAAACTGTTGGATCTTAAAGTGTTTATAGATACTAAGGAGCATCTGAAGCTTAAGCGAAGGATTATTCGAGACAATGAGGAAAGGGGATATGATTTGGAAGATGTTTTATATCGATACGAAAAGCATGTACACCCAACCTATGAGCAATACATTGAGCCTTTCAAAGGAGATGCTGACTTGATCATCCCGAACAATAGCCACTTTGACAATGCCCTAGATGTAGTTACTACACATCTCAAATCAAAAGTAATAGCAGCTGAAATTGCGAATTAATATAAAATGGGTACTTTTGTAGCCTTATTAATGAAGACCAAGTCTAATATACCCAAGAGCAAAAATACCATGATATTAATCATGGGGATACTTGCTGCCATGACCATTTTGTCAGGACAGGTATATCAGACTAAATTCACGGCACCTGTAGAGATCAGCGAAGATGGCACTTCGGATGAGACCGATGATCAACCACAGATTTCAATAAAATCCGTAGATGCAGTAGCAACTGCGGCTAGTGTGAGCTTGGTTCACCAATTTTATTTCATCACAGAGATTCTTCATACTGAAGAAAAACACGAAGCAAGTACATTCTTAGAGTTGCCTAGACTCAGTACTTTCTTTGCCACGCTTTTTAGGCAAATCATATCTCCAAACGCACCTTAAGCGAACATTTTATTTTCAATACCTATAGCGATATCCTTATTGAGGATGTGGCTTGTCTATTTATACAATCAATTTATATTAATAATTAACATCAAAGATGAAAAACAAAGGAGTAATAGTAGTATTGACGGTAATCATTACAGCATTGTGCCTGTATTACTTGTCATTTACATATGTGTCTAGGGGAATCCAGGAACAAGCAGTAGTGCAAGCCACTGGAGAAAATGGAGTTGTAGACCTTAGGAAAAAACAAGCTTATTTGGATTCTATTTGGAATGAGCCAGTTTATAGCTTATTCGGAGCAGAGTACACTTTCAAAGAAATCAAAGATACTGAATTAAACCTTGGTCTTGATTTGCAAGGAGGTATGCACGTGACTTTAGAAGTATCACCTGTCGATATTTTGAAAGGTCTTAGTGGTCATAATGAAGATGTAGCATTTCTTGCAGCTATTGCTGAGGCGAAAGTACTTCAAAAAAATAGCCAAGAGAGTTATAGTAGTTTATTCTACCAAGCATTCAAGTCAGCTAATCCTGATAAGAACCTAGCGCCAATATTTGCTAACTCTTCTAACATCGGGAGAGTAAGCTCGTCTGATGCGGATGATAAAGTGATGGAATTCATCAATCTTGAGATTGAAGATGCGATTGATCGTTCATTCATCATTATCAGATCTAGAATTGATCAGTTTGGAACTTCTCAACCTAACATTCAGAGACTTCAAGGTACAGGACGTATCCAAGTAGAGATTCCAGGTGCTGATAATCCTGAGCGTGTAAGAAAATTATTACAGGGAGTTGCTAAGTTGGAATTCTGGGAAGTAGCCGAATTACAAGAGGTCAATAGTTCATTGGTGTCAATCAACAACTTATTAGTAGAAGAGCAAAGAGCAGTGATCCAATCTACAAGTGGTTTGGATGATGAAGTAGAAACAGAAGAAGAGAATTTGTCTGACATACTATCTGCAGATAGTGGTGATGAAGATTCTACATCAGTAGATGATGATGAGATAGCTGCGCCAGAAAGCGCATTGGATTCAGCATTGAATTCTCAAGTGTCTCCACTTTTCGCATTGACTAAGTACCCAAATTCATTGGCGTATGATGTGAAGGATACTTCAAAAATCAACAGAATTCTTAAAAGAGCAGATGTAAAGTCATTGATTCCTAGAACAATCAAACATGCCTGGGCTGCTAAACCAAATGTGGTTGAGGGACAGAGCGATGAGATATTAGAATTGTACTTCTTGAAAGTAAGTAGGAGAGGACAAGCACCATTGACTGGTGAAGTGATTACTGACGCTCGTCAGGATTTGGATGCAATGACAAGACCTGCGATCTCAATGCAGATGAATGCTACAGGAGCTAAGAAATGGAAAAAATTAACGGCTGAGAATGCAGGACGTAGAATAGCTATTGTATTAGATAATTTGGTTTATTCAGCACCTAATGTAAATGGAGAGATACCTAATGGTCGTTCTCAGATCTCTGGAAACTTCACATTAGAAGAAGCTAAAGATTTGGCTAATATCTTGAAAGCTGGAACACTTCCAGCGCCTACAAGGATAGTTGAAGAAGCCATCGTAGGACCTACGCTTGGTAAAGTAGCACAAAGTCAAGGAATTCTTTCAATCCTTGCCGGATTGGGAATCGTTGTATTGTTTATGGTTGCTTACTACGCTAAAGGCGGATTGGTAGCCAACGTAGCTTTGCTTTTCAATGTATTCTTCATCATGGGTATATTGGCACAATTCAATGCTGCTTTGACATTGCCTGGTATAGCGGGTATCGTGTTGACGATCGGAATGTCGATTGATGCCAACGTGCTTATATTTGAGCGTATTAGAGAAGAGATGAGAAGGGGAGTGGCGCTAAGAGAAGCGATCTCTACTGGATATAGAAAAGCATATAGTTCTATTATAGATGCCAACGTAACTACGTTATTGACGGCAGTAATCTTATTCGTATTAGGACAAGGACCTATCAAAGGCTTTGCTATTACATTGATTATCGGTATTATTTGTTCATTCTTCTCAGCAGTATTCATTACTAGGGTATTGGTAGAGTGGATGACAAGAAAAGGTGATGCTAGCAATGTGAGTTTCAAAACGCCACTTTCTCAAGGGATGTTGGCAGAGACTAATTTCAACTTCATGAATAAGCGTAAGAAAGCTTATATCATCTCTGCAGTGGTCATCACAATCGGAATGGCGTTGACATTTACCAATGGGTTGAATCTTGGTGTTGATTTCAAAGGTGGTAGATCTTATGTGGTATCATTCAATGACCCTGTTGTCGCTTCAGATTTGAAAACACAGTTGACAGACAAGTTTGAAAACGCTGGAACAGAAGTGAAAACTTTTGGATCTAATAGTGTGGTGAAAATAACGACTTCCTACTTGGTAGATGATGAAGCTACTGAAGCTGATGATAAAGTTAAAAATGCATTGGTATCAGGACTTGAGGCAATCACAGGATTATCTTATATACAAGATGATTCTAAGGTAGATGCTACTCACTTCACAATCTCTAGTTCATCTAAGGTAGGTGCTACGATAGCCGATGATATTATCAGCTCTTCTTATAAGGCAGGAATATTCTCAATCGTATTTATCTTCCTTTACATATTGATCAGATTTAGAAAATGGCAGTTCAGCACAGGAGCGATTATCGCTTTGGTGCATGACACCTTATTTGTATTCTCTGCATTCGCTATAGCTGGATTATTTGGTTTTACTTTTGAGGTAGATCAAGTATTTGTAGCTGCATTGCTTACGATCATAGGTTACTCAATCAATGATACAGTGGTAGTATTTGACCGTGTCAGAGAGAACTTGAACTTAGGAACAAGTACTGATAAGATACAGATATTCAATTCTGCTATCAGCAGTACGCTTAATCGTACATTGGTTACTTCTGCGACTACATTGATCGTGGTATTGGTATTATTGATTTTCGGTGGTGAAGTATTGAGAGGGTTCTCTTTTGCATTGATAATTGGTGTATTAGTAGGTACTTATTCTTCTATCTTCATCGCTACTCCAGTAGTGATTGACTTAGATAAAAAAGGAGTAGAGTAGACCATCAACAACATGATCCACATTTGTGGACATTCAAAAGCCATGACATTTATTGTCATGGCTTTTTTTGATTTATGCTAAAAATGATTTGTATTAGGTCTTGAGATACATTTTATAAGTAAACTCGATCTTTGGGTTTAATCTTTATCAGTTACTCACGGCCCCTTAGTTTTGCTTTTTTTTATTAGTCGTAAACTCCTCAGGATCTCCTTATTGAGTCTTTGGTTTTTATTTTCGGAGGTGAGTTGGTTTAGAAATTCTTCACTTTCCTGAATGCCACTAAAAGCCCTTACAATTTTCCATTTTATTAATTCATCAGTCTCATTACGTTTATAGCAAGACTTGAGTGGTTCATAGATGTTTTTGACATTTATATTAAAATTGATATGTCCAATCGTATCAATCAATTCACTTAATATCCTTCTATTATCGATTTTCAATTCTTTTAGCAATTCTGGAATTGCTTTTCTCCCAATTCTAATTAATGTTCGGCTTGCGATATCTCTAGGCAGGGGATAGCTATCTTTCAAAAATTCCTTTTCAGGGACTGTTCTATGTTGATTATCTCCAATCTCTCCTAAACACATTATTAGTGGAGTAATAGCCACCTCTCTGAGTTTGGACAACGCTGCACAAATTTCAATTTTTGGATATAGTTTGCTTTCAATTTTCAGGGCATTTATTAAATAATGAACTGCTTTTTCATTTGGGTTCTCTCTCAACAATCTCGCTCCTAAAGTTCTCTCGGTTGCGATTTTACTTTCAAGCAGGGTGACTTTATCGTCAAATGAAATATGTTCAAATTCAGCTGCAGCTATATCAGTGATGAATCCGCGGTTTTGAAGTCGTTCTTGGGTGCTGTTCATATCAACATACTTGACGCTTGTAGCCTAGTCATTATTGAAAACAGAGTACAATGCTGTATAATGGGTTTGTATGTGTTGGTTGTGGTTTCTTTTTTCAAAATTTTATTCCTTAAAAAATCACCATTATTTTCGGATTATCATTTTTGAATACCATGAATTCCATTTTAAGTTTTTCAGAGAAATTATTTTGTTCAATGCAGATCATCTGAAGTTGAGATGATCTTTTCATCCATTTTAATATTTCAGTAGCTCCTTGATCACCAATTCCGCAGTCTACCAAACCAATTTCACAAATTGAATATGGTAGACTTTTCGCAAGGAGAAAGGCACCCACATCTCCGATCTGATTATTGTAGCTAAAACTTATTGATTTAACATAGCAGCCATTATCAGCTTTCTTGTTTTCAATAACATCAGTAATGGCAGCTATGGTAATCGTTTTTAAACTTAGACTTCTCAGATTCAGAGTACTTGTTTGTGGGTCCTCAATTTCAAGAATTTTAGCTTTTTTGAGACATTCCAAGTTACCTGTCTCTCTCAAAATCTTAGCTATTTCGTTCAACATCCATGTATTTTTTTATTGACATCTTATTTTCAGTCGGCTTTAATGATCTAGTATATGACTATGGGCTTATTTAACATTTACAATCTAGCGGTTTGCATTGTTCTTGAAATTAAGCTCCAAGCTGGAAATTATACGAAAACAAGCGATTAACAATAACCTTCGTGAGGCACATTTTTTTATCCAACATTCACATTAAACAGATACCCAACTAATGCGGTTAGCCCCATAGCAACGGTACCCCAAAAAACGATTCTAATAACTGCTTTTGATATACTTGAGCCTCCAGTCTTGGCAGCCAATGCTCCTAAAACCATAAGAAAGGAAATAGCAAAACCATAAAGAGAGTACTCCATACTTCTTAATGGCACAAAAAGAGTGACCAAAAAAGGCAATATTCCGCCTATTGTGAATGCTGCTCCTGACGCAAGAGCCGCTTGAATAGGTTTAGCCTGACTTATTTCATTAATTCCCAACTCATCTCTTACATGTGCTCCTAAAGCATCCTTTTCTGTAAACTCTTTAGCAACGATTAATGCCGTCTCTTTCTTTAGACCTCTTTTTTCGTAGATATCCGCTAATAGCTGCAACTCAATTTCAGGGGCATCTTTTAATTCCTGTTTTTCACGTTCTATATCAGCTTTCTCTACATCAGTTTGGGAACTTACAGAAACATATTCCCCTGCAGCCATAGATAAAGCACCAGCGGCTAAACCGGCTAATGTCGCCAGTATGATTGGCTCCCTAATATCACTTGCGGCAGCTACCCCAATGGCAATACTCGCTGTTGATAAAATACCGTCATTTGCTCCAAGAACGGCCGCTCTCAGCCAATTACTCCGATGTATATAGTGATTATCTAAATAATTGTCTAATGTCTTATGGTTCCCTTCCATGCTTATTTTTTGTTGTTACATGCAACCTTAAATGTGAAAAATGTGGTGGTTTGCAACAAGATAGTATCAATATGCCACTAAGTCAATTCTTTGGGTTGGCTTGCAAATTTCTTCAAGTGTACTAGTCGATCCTAAATATTGGCCCTTTAAAGAGAGGGAGGAGTAGCTACAGTTTATACTAGTTATTGAGTTCATATAGCATTTGTATTTATTCATATAATCTAATAATTGCAGGGAGTAGCTGTTCCTCGGCAATAAATGGTAGTATAAAAGTGTCCTTGGCGATATTGTTTTTTATTTGATTAACAATCTCGACCTCTGCTTGGGCTCTTTGGACTAATATAGGGTCACTTAAATTCTCCAATACTGAAAGCGATTGATTGATTATCCATGAATGTGGCGCAATCCCAGCTCTTTTCAGATCATTTTGAAGGTCTTCAGCTTCTCTCATAGGAGTCGTCTCTGGTAGGGCAACTAATAAAATTTTTGCGAAATCTTGATCTTGTAAACTCATATATGGAGTAGTAATTCTATTTGGATCTAAGCTCGTACTTTTCATCACTTCTTTATGGTAACTCCCCGTGGTGTCAAGAAGTAAAAGGGTATGGCCTGTGGGGGCAGTATCCATAACTACATATTGTCGTTTAGCTTTATGTATAGCTTTTGAAAAAGCGTTGAATACGGCAACTTCTTCGCTACAAGGAGATTTTAAATCTTCAGCTAGTAAGTTGCGTTCTTCTGTGGTTAATTTCCTGCCTTTCTGCTCTAGTATTTTATCTGTGTAAACTTTGGTTTCAGTCTTTGGATCAATCCTTTCTACTGTCAAATTTACAGGAATTTGGTCTAATTGATTGATGAAGTCACTTACGTGGGCAGCTGGATCAGTGGTGGTTAGAAGTACTTTATGACCTCTTTTGGCAAGAAGTGTGGCTATTGATGCAGCGACTATAGTTTTGCCGACTCCACCTTTTCCCATAGTCATAATTAGTCCTTTGCCATGAGAGTTTTCTATCTCATCAACCAATGATTCTAGGGTTTTATTAGCAGAGGATGTAAGTGTGCTAGAATTTGTTTCAGACTTAATAATCACTTCTTGCTTCTGTTTATCGAAGACTGATTTAAGTTTTTCTATACCGAGGATATTATACGGAAGTAATGGGTAGTTCTTCCTCTCCATGGTATGAAGAATAGTTGGTAACTTCTTCAAGTTATGATAGGCTATAGTCTGCATTCTTTTTGCTAGAGCGTCTGTTTCATCTAATGCTGAAAACACACCGTTAATAGATAATTTTTGGTTTAGAAAGCCAAGTTCCTTTAATTCCTTACTAGTCCTTGCAGCTTCTTTTAAAGAATGCGTGTCGCTTCTAGCTACTAAATGAAAAATGGTCTTCTTTGGGTCTCGGAGATTCTCGATCACTTTTTTATACCTTTCTTTACTACTCTTGAGGGCAGAAGAAGGACCTATGCATGATGCTCCTTGGGGATTTTTCTCAAGAAATGAGTCCCATGCGGCAGGCAATTCTAGTAACCTAATAGTGTGTCCTGTCGGTGCCGTATCAAAAATTACGATATCAATATTTTCTAGCTCGCCTTCACCAGTTATGAATCTAGCAAATTCATCGAAGGAAGCAATTTCTGTAGTACATGCTCCGGACAATCCTTCTTCAATCTTATTTAATTCTTGTTGGTCGGTAGTATCTTTCAATGGTTCAAGAACTCTATTTCTATATCCCTGAGCTGATTTCTCTGGATCAATGTTCACCATGAATAGATTAGATACTTTATTATGTTGTTTAATGGCATCTCCAATTTTGGACTCAAGAACATCTTCTAAATTAGACGCAGGGTCAGTACTTATTAATAGGACTTTTTCGCCTTCTTCGGCTAGTTTGACAGCCATAGCACAAGCCAAGGTTGTTTTACCCACGCCACCTTTACCTGTGTAAAAGAGAAATTTTTGTGCGGTTCTTCGATTCATGATTCTCCCATATTAGTTCTTCAAAAATATTTCTAAATAGATAATATTCACATGATTTAAGACATGATTTAAAATGAAAAAAATCATCATAATGAATCCAAATCCCCAGATAGCTTGATTGCGAAAGAAAGTTGAGGAAGCAATTACTTCTAACCATTTTACATGGTTTTTTTACCTAACATTCATTTAGAAAGCATATCGAAATAATGCTGTTAGCCAAATGAGAACAGTTTCCGGAAAATGCTTTTAATAATTACTTTTATTATGTTATACAGCCTAAGATACTGAATCAGTGTAAGGTGCTCAGCAAATAGTTGTCTCCGTACAATTCCATCATTGAGATGCGTAGAAATTTAACGCAACAATGGTTTATCGAAATAACCATGGTGTTTCTGTTTGGGTCAGATTGATCAGGCTTTTATCAAATATGAAGAGGGATTAGTATCCCTCTTCATGCACCCCTACAGCTCTTCCAGAAGGATCATTCATATTTTTAAAGGATTCATCCCAGGCTAACGCTTCAGGAGTACTACATGCTACAGAAGGAACAGAAGGCACGCAAAGAGCGGCTGTGTCTGATGGGAAATGTTCGGCAAAGATTGATCTGTAATGAAATTCCTCTTTACTCGTGGGTGTTTGTAGTGGGAATTTAAATTTGGCATTTGATAGTTGTGTGTCCGAAACTTCTTCGTTGACAACCTCTTTCAGGGTGTCGATCCAACTATAGCCGACTCCGTCAGAGAACTGTTCTTTTTGTCTCCAAGCAATACTCTCAGGCAGATAATTTTCGAAAGCTTTGCGGAGTACCCACTTTTCCATTTTATCCTTGGTAATCATTTTGTCCTTTGGATTGATCCGCATGGCCACATCAATGAATTCTTTATCTAAAAACGGTACTCTGCCTTCAATGCCCCAAGCTGCCAAGGACTTGTTGGCACGTAGACAATCATACATGTGTAATTTGTTCAACTTACGAACGGTCTCTTCATGAAATTCTCGGGCATTGGGTGCTTTATGGAAGTAGAGGTATCCACCGAATAATTCATCAGAACCTTCCCCAGAAAGGACCATTTTTATCCCCATTGCTTTAATAGCCCTTGCCATTAAATACATAGGAGTAGAGGCCCTTATTGTTGTCACGTCATACGTTTCCAATTGATAAATAACATCTCTGATGGCGTCCAAGCCTTCTTGAATGGTAAATAGAATCTCATGATGCACTGTCCCAATATGATCTGCAGCTTTTCTAGCAGCGATTAGGTCAGGAGAGCCTTCAAGCCCTACAGCAAAGGAGTGGATTTGTGGCCACCAAGCCTCTGATTTATCATCATTCTCTATTCGTTTCTTAGCATGAAGTCTTGCTAATGCCGATGTAACAGACGAATCTAAGCCACCTGATAGCAAAACGCCATAAGGCACGTCAGACATCAATTGGCGCTTAACTGCTTCATCTAAGGCGTCATGAAGGGCATTGATATCTGTTGGATTATCCTTCACCGCATCATAATCCACCCATTCTCTATTGTACCATTTTACTGGTGTTTCCGAATCGCTGGTTAGATAATGACCAGGAGGAAAGAGTTCAATTTTCGTACAAACCCCTTCTAGGGCTTTAAGCTCTGAAGCAACATAAAAGGTGCCATCAGTATCCCAGCCTATATAGAGCGGGATAATACCCATATGATCTCTCGCAATGAGGTAGCTGTTGTTTGCCGAATCGTAAATGGCAAAACCAAAGATGCCATTGAGGTCATCTAAAAAATCAACGCCTTTTTCCTTGTAAAGGGCAAGAATTACTTCACAATCAGATTCAGTTTGAAAATTATAATTATTGGTAAGATTGCTTCTGATTTCTCTATGATTATAAATCTCTCCATTAGCCGCAAGAATTAAATTCTTATCGTCACTAAATAGAGGCTGCTTGCCAGATGTAGGATCTACAATGGCAAGACGTTCATGAGTCAAAATGGCATTTTCTTCAACGTGGATTCCGCTCCAATCCGGACCACGATGACGAAGACGTTTAGACATTTCAAGTAATTGAGGCCTAAGCGACTTTGCCGTTTGCTTCAATTCAAAGGCGCAAACAATACCGCACATAATTAAGTTTTATATAGAGTTCAAAATAAAATTGAAAGGCAAATAAGTTCAAAAAAACTTAAAAAGAGGCATGAGAAACAACTTTATTCAAAATAGGGGCAATATTTCTGACATCAGTTTGCCAGCATGTAAATACGAGTTAGATTAGTTTTGGATATCAACGTCTAGATCTGACACGTACTTTGATTTTATTTATTGTCGACTGAAGAGTCGGTTTTGAAACTCATTTTCAAGTGTCCTCAACTGAGGAATATGCTATGCCGCTTATTAGCGAGAGTATGAGTTTTTCAACTTATTGTGAGGTCTTTAAAAAAGTAAGCACTGGCTCAAGACTTTTATGAGGACTTTCCTCCATTGGCGTATGGCCTGTATCCTTCAATATGACCAAAGTGGCATTTGGTAAATCTTCTTGAAATTGATAGGCATTCTCCTCAGGGATTAAAAAGTCTTCCGCTCCCCAAAGTATAAGCGTTGGTTGCTTAATGTCTTTGATTTTTTTATAGGCATTCACATCCTTTGATATTTTAAATCGTTCAACGAAAGCTTGACGATTACCCTCTCTGAGAGTGAGCTCAAAGTACCTTTCAACTAATGAGCCAGTTACTTTTGACTTATCGAAATATACATTTTCAACACTGGCCTTCACTAAAAAGGGAGGAGTAATCAAGGTAAGCAACTTGTTAATAATAGGTGTTTGAGCCAATTTAAAGGCAATTGGAACGCTCGTAGAACTTGTAGGATACCCTGCTGCATCAATTAAAATTAATTTTTTCACTACGTCTGGAAGTTTTAAGGTAACATTCCATGCGATCTCTCCTCCTAAAGAATTGCCAGCTAGTACACATTGTTTAATTCCCAAAGCTTCCAAAAAGTCCTTAATGAAAGTCGTATACTGAGCCATCGAATAGTTCCCATCAGGAAACGGACCTGTCAAGCCATAGGCAGGTAGATCCATTCTCACTACGCGATTGGAATTTCTCAAACGATCGGTCCACGCATCAAATGTATGTAAGCTCGATCCTGTGCCGTGGATGAGTACGATAGGGATTGAGTCGGCTGGATCTCCCTCGTCACGAAAATGAACATTCATGCCACTCACGGAAACGAATGAAGAGGCCGCATTTGCGTACTTTACTTTTAACCTAGTCAGTGGAATATCTCTATGTCCAAAAAGGACAATCGTACCTAGGATGAGAAGTACGGCAAAGACCAAAACAATCTTTAACCCTTTAGTTAAATAGTTCATTGGCTTAGTTCTTTTTTATCAGGTATTTGATCCATTGCTCGTTCTGCAATAGCCGTTATTGATAAGGATGGATTCACTCCTGGATTTGCTGAAATCATAGAACCATCAATGATGAAAAGACTCTGATAGCCAAAAATGTTATTATTTTTATCAATGACACCTTCTGAAGGAGTTTCCCCCATCACTGCACCTCCCAAAATATGTGCAGTTGACGGAATTCCGGCAATGGTCTCTAAGGCAAATGAGGTACTTACACCATTCACGGCTTTACTATATTCCTTAATCAATTTTACAGATTCCGGAATAAAAGGAGTCGGTTTTTTGCCTGTACTAATATTGGAGCTCATAGAACCAAAAATAGTTCTCTTGAATCTGAGTGTACTATCTAAGGTTTGCATGAAAAGGAGTACGACTGTTTTTTTAGCCCAACTGTTTACAACATAGATCTTGAAATATTTGAGGGGAGATTTTATTAAAGAGACCAGCACCATTGCTAAGCGAGAGAAGATATTATTACCGGTAACATAGGGTAGATGTAGAAATTTCCAGGCGTTGGATCCCTCAGAATAACGACATATCTCTAAGTGACTATTCTCATCAGTATCTAATATGCTTCCAATAGCTACACCTTTAGAGTAATTTTTATCTTTCTCTAGGCTGGAGATACTCACCAGAGTTTCATTATTGGTTCTTATATCTTGCCCCAACCTATGTGAAATATTAGGTAATGAGCTTGTCTTCAACTTGAGCAGAAGCTTGATGGTGCCTAATACACCACCAGAAAATATCACCCCTTTACTGGTTATTCTTTTTCGCTTGGTGAAAAATGTTGTGCTGGTTTTTGTGGCTACTTCATAGCCATTAGCTCCATCTTCTGTATCTATAGGGCTTACCGCATACACTTCATTTTCGGCAAGTATTTTAGCTCCGTATTTTTGAGCCAAGTACAAATAGTTTTTGTCCAGTGTGTTTTTAGAATTATTTCTACATCCTGTCATGCACGCGCCACAAAAGTTGCAGCCGGTTCTTTCCGGACCCATACCTTCAAAATACGGGTCATCTTTGGTGATATTTTCTTCTCCGAAATAAACGGCAACGTTGGTGGCGTCAAACTTATCCTCCAGCCAAAGTATTTTGGCTACTTTTTTCAGGCGAATATCTCCATCAAATATTTTTGGTGTTTTAGCAGCACCAAGCATTCTTAGGGCCTCTTTATAGTAAGGTGCCAGTTCTTTTTCC
>JAWUWD010000006.1:0-46972 GCA_034112085.1 Cyclobacteriaceae bacterium | reverse complement strand
AATCACTACATTACCACTGAACGTTGTACAGGCATTGTCGTCTGTGACACGTACTCGATAAGTACCTGCACCTAAACCACTATAGACTCCCAAGGCATCCCCACTTGTGTTTGCTATTGGCGCCCCTACTCCATCTTCTAAGTCATAAACCAAGGTGCCAGTGCCGCCTGTGCCGATCCCGGTGACCGTACCATCCGTGTCGCCATTACATACGATGTCTGTCTTGCTCGATGTAATATTTACTTCAGGATGAAGTAACACAGTCTCATCAGTACTAAATGCGCTTTCACAATTTAATCCTGCCCCATCAATCACTTTTACTTTATAATCACCGCTCTCATTCGTAGCAGAAAGAACTATTATTTGTGTAGTTAAAGAAGGTACTAATGCATTGTCTTTATACCATTCATACGTCCCTGTATTTGGAGCTACTGAAGATGTCAATGTAACAGTCAATGGAATACATACTGTGTTTCCACTCGTACCAATGGTAGGAGTCACTGGCAAGGCGTCAACGGTAATTGCTTGACTGGTGAAATCATCAGCACATGATGTACTCGCATTAGTTGCTCTCACGAACAAACCAGTTTGAGAAGCTGATAGTGCACTTGTTACCAGTGTAATCGTGCCTCCTGATCCTCCAATAAGACTACTTACACTTGTAACTGTGTTATCAAAGACTTGGTAATTGATGCCAGGGACACTGATTTGTACATCAATGCTAATTGTAGAGCCTACACAAACATTGGTAGGATTATAAACCAAGATAAGACCAGTGTTTGGCAAATCATTAATTGTCACCGTCTCTGCTACACTTGGTGGACTGATGCAGAGGTTAACATCGGTAAATTCAACCGTATATTCTCCGTTGTCAGCTGAACTCGATAAGCTGATACTTCGATCGGTAATCCCAGTATCCATCCCGTCTTTATACCAACGATTCCCAGAAAGAGAACTGCTTTGTAAAATGATGTCAATACCTGCTGCATCACAAATAGGACTGCTGCCAGTTATGATTGAGACAGTCGGGATAGTTGGTGCTGCAAAAACAGTCACTAACTGACTAGCTGTGCATGGAGTAAAACTTACAAAATCGTTTGTAGTTGTCCATAATTCATTGTTTCTCCCTGGAGTTACAAAACCAATCGTTCCTGTGCTGTTTTCTATACCTTGTAAACTAAGTTCATCGCTGGCCTCATTTTTTTCGGTATGAATTTCAATGACATTTGTAGTTTCGTACAGCTTTAGTTCTACAGAGATTTCTTCAGTCGCGGTACCAAACCTTTCAACTTGATCAAAATGAAGATGAAAAACTTGATTTGGCGTTACCCCAGTAACCTTAAATCGAATTTGATCATTACCAGCAACATTGTTTGCAGAAGGATCGAGGTCGCTTCTAACCAACGCAATCATATTATTAGGATCTGACGCACTAGTTATCCCTACTCCAGCAAAAGCTGCTTCAATATATGATGTAAAAGAAACGTTTCCATTGGATGACACATACAGTTCGGTATAATCTGTGCCAAAAAAATTGAATGTGAAGCCAACACTTACTGCATCACTCACATTATCATCAAAGTCTTCTAATACATTTGCCCCTGAATTGGCAGGGACATCAGTCCAACCTCCACCCCCAGTAAGGCTGAAAGTTCCAGATTGATCAATCGTATAAAGATCATTATTGACATAAGAAATAGTGTGACTCCCAGCTGTGGCCGTAGCAGGAGTGAATGTGCTCCCTGCTATCCCGCTACCACTAAAAGTTCCTCCTGTGGTAGTTTCGCTAAGCACCACTGCCGCATCATCTAAACAATAAGAAGCTGCCAATCCAGTGAACCCACACTGCCCATAGCCAGTATTGACCTTAAATAAAAAAAGACTTACCAGTAAAATGGCAAATCGAAAAGTATTATTAAATGAGTATTGTTCTCTCATGAATAGTTATCGCCTATTATCAATATTGTATATATCATCCAATGATCATTTGTAACCTGCATCCTATAAGGTGGTCAAATCACCATTTTCATTTATCTTAATCAAGCACATCTTCGTCTGATTGTCTAAGTCAATAGTCCCGGTAAAAACATAACTCTCGTCCTCCAACTGCAATATATCTCCAGCAGTATTATCCCCTGCTGATCCAAACTTTCGCTCCCATAATATCGCCCCACTATTTGTGGTCCGAGCAACATAAATATTCGTACCAGTAGCCGTGTCTATATTGCCAGTAACAACAAATCCACCACCTTGAGATTCTAAAATAGACACTCCTCTAAGATCATTTGTAGCTGAAACAGAGTACTCCCCAATCACAGAATAATCTTCTCGTAATCTAGTGATTGACACGTTGGTTGTACCTTGAACGGTCGTGGTTGACCCAACCAATAGTAGTCCTTTATCTGAGGTGCTAAATAAATCACTTGCTGCTTCATTACCCAGTGTACCAAAAGTGCGGTCATCGGTATTGGGCTCGCCTTGATTAGAATACTGTAGTATAGTGATATTGTTTTGACTCAAAACGGAACCATCATCAACATCTTTATCCGAAATTCCATAAAACACGAAGTCTCCATTTGGCTTTTGAAACGTTTTCACCAATCTATCCGTCTGTTCAAATCCAGCATGCCCCACCCAATTGGAAACTATGGATAAATCAGCTCTCAACTGAGGGAAATAAAAGTCGTAGTTTCCTCCAAACCAACCTTCATCCTCTGAAGTATTACTTGTAGCTCCAGCGATCATTATGTTACCCTCTTGTGTAATCAATATATCTGAAACTTCATCATTGTGAGATACACCTCCAATAACAGCCCTGCTCTGCTCTTCCCCTAAGTCGCTAATATTAATCACCAATATATCCGTACTATCCAATTCGTTTATCGAATTGCCCGCAATAACAAATCCTGTAGCAACCTCTTCAATATCTACCCCTGTATCATTAAAATCTCTACCATATGTATTTTTCCACTGCTCATTTCCATTCAAATCAGTTTTGACTACTAATATTTCACTATTATTCACGTCTCTCGGACTAGAGGTACCAATCATAATAAAGCCATCTTCTAATTGCTTTAACTTATTTCCAGATTGATCACCGGAACTACCATAATACTTTACAAAGTATTGAGAATCAATTGGATCAACATTACTTTCTGTATCACAACTGACCAGGACGCTAAAGAACAATAACCCAAATAAATATTTCTTCAAACTATTCATCAGTACTTCCTCCTTTCTTATGAAATAACCTCTGAATAAAATTTGGTCTTGAATCAATTTTTCTCGGTTTATACAGTGGATGTACATAACCGATGCTAAAAGACATACTATTGATGGCAAAATCACTGGCGACATATCCATATCTAAACAATAAGTCGTTTTCATAATTATCCCCAGTACGCGTGAATTGATTTTTCTGATTGAGTAAGTTGGTCATGCCGAGAGTATATCGTGCATCTAAAACCAAGTATCGGTATCCCATTCGATATCGTACGCCTAACCCGGCTATTGCAGATTGCGTAAAATGAGTCCTTGAATCATATACGGATATACTCGGCCCAGTCACTGAAAGTTCGGCTATGCTTGAATTCTCTCCTGAGCCTGAAGATTCATTATTGACCAATTGCCCATTGCCATTGGGATCGTCACCTAGTTGGGCACTTAACAAATACTGAAAGGAGTAACCTCCATATATATATGGGTGAAATTTATTGTACTTTCTACTGTATTTGACAAATAAAGGAACCTCAATCCAACGTTGAGTTTCTTTCAATGCTTGCAAGTCTTCCCCAAACAACGTGTTTTTGTATAAGTAATTTCTCGTAGCGTACTGAATTCCACCATTCAAACTCCAATTGTCATTTATATTAAGCTCCAAAGATGAAGCCACTTGAAACCCTATTGAACCTTTATAAGATATGTCTGATGAGTTATTGCTACCCGTTGAGTATGTATTAATTACACGAACTGAAGTGGTATTGATTCCCCCTGTCAATATTGTCCAGGTGAATATTGGGGTAGTTTTGAATTTTTCGCTCAAGTGAACAATCTCTATTGGATCATTGACTTCATCAACCTCAAATTCTGGATCAACTCTAAGTAACTTGAGATAACTATCCTCAGCACTTATAGGATCATCGATAATAAGGTAGGTTCTCACTAAGAGCCAATATGCCTGTACTTTCTCATTATCTGAAAAGCCATTATCCAAGCAAGGCTTCAAAATAGCTGGTATTCCATACAAATGCCCTGAGTCATAGTTGTCCTGAGCATCTGACAAAGATGTGGCACAAACACTCTGTGCTCTTACCAACGAGGTAGAGAAGAGGGATATGATAAATAAAATAAAAACTGTTAGTAGTCGTCTTTCCATACACTCTACTTATCGTTTTTCTAGTAAAAGACTCTTACATGTATTCCTAAACTCCACGGATGTACCAATATATCTTTCCCATTCCTCTGGTGTCATATTTCTTTCCAATTTACTACACAGATCAGATGCCATGTCCGAGGCGTCAGTAGGCCAAACTCTGGTTTCTCCATTATTCCCACCTGCAATCAAATAATGTCCTTGTCCAGTAAAGGCAATATCCCAGATATAGGAGCCATTATCTTTAAGCACTATGGGAAGTTGACCCAACTTATCCATTACCCAAAGCTGAATAGTACCATCATAACTTGCAGAAGCCACTAGCTTGTCATCTTTCGTGAATGCTATACTATTAACTCTTGCCTTATGGCCTTTGAGATCCTCAACAATAGTTTTCGATTGTGTATTCCATAGTTTTAAATTACCATTTTCATCACCTATAGCTATAAATTGGCCACTATGACTAAATACTACATCATGAATTGGCGTATTATCTAAAGACAATATTTGCTCCTCCGTATCATTTACTAAATCTAAGAGAGAAACACGACCATCCACACTTCCCAACACCATCCATTTGCCATCTGAACTGATATCAAATGTTTTATAAATCGTATTAAAACTTCGGACAAGCTTGGAAGATTCGAAATCATAAAGTCTTAATGTGCGATCATTACTCAGTGAATATAATCCCTTATCGTCTGGAGAAAATTTCACATCATACACGAAACTTGTGTGTCCTTCTATCTCTACAAGATCGCTTGCCTTGCTACCGTTTATCATGTGATATAACTGTACTGCTGTAGAATCAGTACCGATCGCCAACCACTTATTGTCGTTACTTATTGCCAGTGCTTTATTTGCGTGTTGATTATTCCCAATCGATTCGATAGACTCTAACGCCTCAATACTCGATCTTAAAATATTTCCATCACTACCCGTACTGTAGAAGTGTGTGCCTGTTTGATCAATAGCAACCGATCTAACTGCATTTCTATGAGCTTTAACTGTATTGAATGCTTTCCCGTCCAACTGAGCCATTGAGAAATATAACCCATCATAGATATAAGGATCGAATGGTCGTCCACCACTTTCTTGATTGAACATGAATGCTTGTTGAGCCAATAACCCTTTCAGATTGTCATCCTCTACTTGCAGTGACTTAACTGCCACTGATTGAGCAAGTTGTTGCATATATAGGTTATCTGCAAGTGCTTTGTTTTCAACAGCCACTTCATAGTTTTCGTTAGCTCTTACCTTCTCACTTTCAGCTACTTCTTTTTGGTCAGTGGCAATTTGTGTTTGTTGCTTAGCTACACGTTCACTTATCACAGCTTCATTTCTAGCAATTTCAGCATCTTGAAGTGCTTTTTCCAAAACTATTTTCTGTTTCTCAATTTCAATATATCGATCATCAGCGATGCTTTTTTGCCTTACAGCTTCAGCTGTTTGTTCTACGGCAATTTGCTCGTTGGCTACAGCAAGATCTTTTTGTTGAACGGCAATCAATTTTTGTTCATCAGCAGCTTGCTTTTGAATAAATGCGAATACCAAGAATAATATGGAAATCACCGCAGCAATACCTAAAATAATAGCGACAACCTTCGCCCTCTTCAAGAGGCGCTGTTGAAGCATCTCCTGATTCTTCTGCTCTGCCTCGAAGGTGATTCTACTTGTATCTAAAAATACAATAGATCGCTCAAAGGCTTCATTGTATCTCTGTCCCCAGAACCTTGTTGGCTGTTGTTTTTTCTGCCAGTTGAGTGCAAGTTGCAAATCTGGTGGTCTCCACAATCCAGTCTTACCCACTTGATACATGGCAGCTGCCTCAGATAAACGCTTGTACATCTGTGCAGACTCATACTCTTCTTCAACCCAATTTTTGAGTCGAGCCCATATTCTCATCAAGCTTTCATGCGAAACCTCAATGATGGAATCTCCATTTAATGGAATAGTTGAGTTCGGCAAAAGTATAGATCTCCCAGGAGCTCTAAACTTCTCTACGACCTCTATAAGTTCTTCTTCTGATACTGATGCAATTTCGGCAATATTAGAGAGCGGCATTGGTCTTCTTACACCAAGGTTATCATTCCCTTTTTCAGTAATCGATTTAAAAAGTATCGCTGAGATACTCTTCTCTTTCAAAGAAAGCTCTTCGTATGCTTCATCAGCATGTTGAGATAGTGCATGAGATAGCTGACCTATTGCATTATAGTGTCTAATATCAAGAACCTCATCATCATCTCTGTTATCAGCCCAATAATCCCACGTACGCATCAGCGCATGCTGCAGGATGGGTAATTGATCTTGGTTATCTCCAATATCGCTTAACAATCTCTTGAGCAATCTATCTGAAACTTCTCCTCCACCTACCGCTATTGGTCCGACCACGGCCATTCTCAGCTGATCCCGTGTCATTTGCGGTACCAAGTAGTTACTGGCATTGACCATCTGTGTAAGACCTGTGTATTGAGCACATTCCCCTAAATAGTCAGACCTCATACTCAATGCTACGTATATAGGCACTCTCTTCTGCCTGACTGCTTCTAACAGAAGATTTACATACTGCGCAGCTTCATTATCAATCGACTCGTCAGCATCATCAGCATTGACTCTAAAGAGCTCTTCGAATTGATCAATGTATATGAGTAAATTACTCCCTGTATCTCTTATATATTGTTTTGATAGTTCGATAAGACCATCTGGGCCTGATCGAAGAATCGATGTAATGATCGTTTTGTTAACTAGATTTTCTTCTTCTGTATAGTTTTCATAGCTAGGATTTTTTTCTAAAAATTGGTCTGCAAGATTATCAATAGGTGAATTCCCTGGTCTTGAAGCAACAACTGTCCAATCCGGCCCCATTTCTGTCATAAAACCTCCATACAATGTAGGCTTCAACCCACAATGAATAAGTGAAGATTTTCCTGTACCCGAAGCTCCCATGACAGTAACGAATCGATTATCCATCAACTTCACCAATACTTCATCAACCTGTCCTTCTCTTCCGAAGAACAAATGACATTCGTCTAATGTAAATGATCGTAACCCTGGAAAAGGGTTATTCAATTTGAGTGCTTGATTTCTTCCAGTGACCTGAAGATCATCGCGTTCACTACCCAAATGTATATCACGGTTCAACATAAAACTCTAAAAAAATTGTAGAAAGGCTAAAGAAAACCCACTACCACTATTTATAAAAAATCAAAATACAATAATTAAAAAATTAGCAACAACCTTACATGAAAAAATAACTTCACTAATAAGTATTATCCAGTGATTAACATATATAATACAAAGTAAGTTAGAAATAACTAACTACTTTATCAGCAAAACTAATATCATCAGATAATAACTCATAAAACTTATCCTTACTTATTTCCAAAAACATAACATCAGACTTAGTCACTATGCTATTCAAACTTTCGTCTTCCGAAAGAACGTATTCCCCAATAAATTGCCCTTGAATCACATCTTTTGTAATTCCACTTTCCAACCTCATCTGAGCTACACCAGCGTAGACAATGTAGAAATTTTCCACATTACTACTTCCAAGGTTTATAATCTCGTTCTCCCCTAGAGTAATAATAGAAAGGTTATCTGCTAAACTTGCCAATACCAGACCTTCTACTTTATTAAAAACTTGAATACCTTTCAAAAAATGAATAACATCATATTTCAACACTTTTGAACTATCTTTTACTTCAGGAACAATCATCTTATCGAGACTAGCTTTCATTTTCCGGTCAATTCTAAGCGTATGTTCCTCATACAGTTCAGGTGATATTTGGAAAAGCGACCAAGCGGATATCTGTTGAACCAATTCATCAGGGTTGAATAGATTAGCTATTACATCAAGAGACATCCCTTTCAATTTAAAGAATCCTATTTGATAAATCGCGCATGACTTAACCCATCTGTTGGTCTGATTGAAATCCCTATTAATCAAAAACTTAAGAACTGTATTACCGTCAAGTGCCGCTCTTGGGAAGAAAATTTCTAACTTTTTTGACTTTTCCGCCTCAGACAAATCATCAAGTAAAGGTATCACCTTCTGTTTCAAGTCATCCGACAAAAACACATCTAACAATTCAATAGCATAAGTAACGCCTTCAGTGGTACCGCTCTCAATATTTTCTTTTACCAGTTGAATTGATTTGGCATCATATAACATCCCGAGCAGCATGTAAATGTGCTCCAGGTCATAGTGATTTTCTCTCTTTATAGATTGAATCAATGCATTCCCGTGACCATCAGTACTGACTTCTCCAATAGCTGCAATATTCCATGCCACATCACTGATATCTGATTCTATCGCAAATTTAATCCTTGACACTTGAGCAATCCCAGCCTTAAATCCACACTCTCCTAGGGAAATTAAGACTTGAGATACTAACACTTTATCAGGGTAATCAATTTTACTCCACAACAGTTTAATCGATTTATTCCCTCCAACTCTTCCGTAAATTTGAAGAATTTTAACCATTGTTTGAGTCGATTGACCCGTTCGATAATATGTGGTATCAATTCCTGTCAATGCCTTTCCACCCATTTTCACCAAAGCGCTCATGGCCCTGTTGCTAAACATTGGTTGAGATAAATTATTAACAAGTGCGTTAATGATTTCATCATTATAGCTTTTCTCTGCTGCTTGAATAGCGGCAGTCCTCACTCCATAATTCACATCACTGAGCAATTCTATAAGGAAAGAAATGTTTTCGTTGTCTGTACTATTCCCTAATAACTCAGCAGCATATAATCTGTCTTCAAAATTATCTGACTTACTGAGCTTAGAAATTCTCTTTTTTGTGATATTTCCTGAGCTGAGTAACCCCTCAAGATCTAGTCCTTCTACTAATTTTCGACCTTCCCTCTCATCGCTATTCTCTTCAAACTTGATAACGTATTTATCTGACACAGAAAGCCCTTTGATCTCGTTAAGTTTACTTTGTGCATATTCCCTAATACTTTCAGATTTATGTCTCATCAATTTATTGATTGATGAGCCTACAGCATTGGGATCAATTTTTTCTAGCAATCTAAATAAGAAAATTGCTTTCTCTGGAGATGAATCAACCAATGATGATTCCAAGCTTCTTGACATAGAAATTCTTTCATTTATAGAATCCGAGGCTGCTGCCTGAGATTCCAATTTAAGCTTGATCTTATTTCTATATTGATTATACAATTTGCCTATAAAAAATAGGTATCCCGCAATAAGGAAGACTACTGCATATGAATAGTGAATTAATTCAAAAAATGACACTAATGATAAGGCAAGTATTGCTACACCTGCTATCATTCTGGACGTCTCATTAACGACTCCTTCTACTTTGGTCTGAATATCAAATCGTTTATTACTATCCAATGGCATGAAGAATAACTTGAACGTTGGATTTTCAAGAGCATCCCTAATTGAGAAATTAAACAATCGACTAATGGAAATAAACAAAAAGAACCAAATAAAAGTGTTTTCAGAATTTGGCTCATATCCGAATATCAGTCCTGAAGCAATCGCACATATCGTAAACACTCCTACAATTGTTGGCAAAATAAATAGGGCAACTTTAAGCCCATAGACACCTATTATCTTATCATTAACAAAGGTTTGCATGATGAAACTCAATATCAAATAGCCCAAATGAAAGGTTGCCAGAAAGTCTCTTAGTTCATTTTCACTAGGATATTGCAAAGAAGCGACTGTCTGAAATGAAAATTGAACAAACGTGAAAGTCACCATTGAAAACAACAAAAACATTGAAAGAAGGACTACGTAGTTATCCTTAAACAATAATCTAAAAGAGGTCCTTTCAAGTTTTTTACTTTTCTGATCTGCCCCAGATTCACCTGACGATAGATTAAATTTTATAGTAATGACAATTGAAAAAATAACTGCAACCAAAATACTTCCAGCACTAATCAGCAAATAATCGACAGTTTCAGGAATATATGCTCCAAGTAACGGAATAGAAATAGTTGCCAGAATAGCAGCAGTTAACTGACCAGTATCTATCCAACCTATGATTCTTTTTGACTGCCTGAGATCAAACAATCTACCAAACACTCCCCAAAAACCTAGTAATATTATAGCGGTGACTGGCCCTATCAATGCAAACATTCCAAAAATAACATATTCTTTGAACGATTCATCAAGGGTGAAAAACAACCCATACATAGTCGCAGTCACAATAAATATCAATAGTAAATTACCTACAACCAACTTCCCGAAGCTTATCCGCGTTTGTAAGAAAGAGTAAATAGCTGTGGTAATCATTCCTAACCCACCTGACACAAGAAGTGCCTCTTTGAGCAAATGACTTAGACTATTTAGAAACAACGCCTCAGCACTAATGACATAAGTCACTAAGAAAATACCGAGGAAAAAACCCTTACCCAGTAGAAGTAATACCTGCTTTCGCTCATCTGGCCGAACATTGATAATGTCGAGTATTCTGGAAAGCATTAAATAGGAGAAGTCTAGTCTAAAAAATAATTAGTGAAATATAAGGTATTTCTTTGAATACCACAAAGTTAAGACACAAAAAAGCCCCAACTAGAACAGTCAGGGCTCTCTACTAACTTATTATCTAATTTTATTTCACTGATGTTGTATCACCCTCAACAGCTTCATTTCTATAATCAGCATTGAGCCCAGCTATTACAGCTTCAGTGATGTCCATCCCTCCATTTGCATAGAGCACATCGCTACCTGGGTTATACTTCACTACCATGTGAAGTTCATTTTCTTCACCATATTCCTTTAAGAAGGCAGAAACTTTATCATAAAGTTCTTGATTGATTTTACCTTCTTCACCAACCAGCTGTTGCGCCAAACCTTGCTCATAGAGTTTTAAGTTTTGCTGTTTTTTCATTAAGTCTTCCTCCACAGCTCTAGCTTGAGCTATAGTCATGTTATTACTGTTTTGCTGGTAATTATTGAATTCTGCTTGCAGTCCTTGAGCTCTATTCTTGTACTCATTGTTCAACTTTTCAGATTTCGCTTTCAATACTTCTTGTTGATCTTTCAGGTATTCATAATTGATCAATAACGAATCTGAATTTAAATAAACGATTGTAGGATTCTCTACCATCATTCCTGTATTTGCAGATACTGTTTGCTCGCTGTTTGCTGCTCCGTTGAAATGTAAATAATACAATCCTGCAACTGCTATTAACAACACGACATTTAATACTCCTAAAATATTCTTCACCTCTTTATAATTTTATGTTATTCAATTTAAAACGAGGCAAATATAATGAAAGAAATAACACTGTTAGCTTTTCAGATGATCAATTGGCCTTGTTATTCTCATGAGGATTCTTTTCAGTATAGTCATAACGAAAAGTGATGGGCTGCCTATCAGGTATTGTCGAAGAATAGTTTACATCTACATCAACCGCTAAATCAATACTTTCATTATGGTCTTTGAGCTCTTCTCTCCCAGAGTAAACTGCAGATTTACGATATATAACAGCCAAAAATACCCCTATGCCAAACCCTATCAGGTGCGACTCCCAAGATATTCTTGGGTCACCAGGCAAAACTCCACTAAACATACTTCCTCCATATAAAATCAATATGATTAATGAAATTGCCATTGATTGTCTTTCTCTTCTAAAGATCCCACTAAACAACAAAAAAGAAAGCATCCCATAGACCAGTCCACTAGCTCCAATATGGTATGCAGGCCTTGCAAAAAGCCATACCAAACAGCCAGTAAATAAGTACAGCATCAAAATAATTCGAAAGCCATTTTGAGCATAAAAATAAATGATTATCGCTCCGAGTAAGGTCAATGGGATTGTATTTGAGACAAGATGAAGATAGTCCCCGTGAATAAAACCACTTAACAGGATTCCTTTCGTCCCTTCCAAGCTTCGCGGAAGAATTCCAAATGAACCAAAGTCAGACTCCAATGCCCATTCAAAAAACTTAACGCACCATAACACTAAGGAAATCCCTATGGGGTAGTAAATACTTTTTCTCAACCTCCTCTGTTCCTCTTCCACTCTTTCGTCTATTCTAAATCATCTTCAGTTTCATATGAATATAGTGTTTCATCCAAATTCAAAGTATCGTCATTGTATTTTTGAATAAAAGAGCTAATTGTCTCTCCAGTAATTTCTTCTACATTGAGACCAACGTCAAGCCCTATACCAAAATCCAAATTCACGTCAACATCAGCATGTTCTTTCACTTTCACCCCTCCCTCTTCTTCCAATTCCATAATAATCTCCGCCATATAAAGACCTATCTCCTCTTCATTATCATCCAACAACTTTAAATCACCGTTCTCATCCTCTTCGTAGTTTATTTTTTTAAACTGAGGAAATCGTTTAGCCGCTTTATGCTCTGCAATTTCATAAAGTTCACTATTATGATGCAATCTTAAAGTGTACATCACAGTATCATAAATAACCTTTTTACCTTCAAATACTCCAACAAAATAAAAATTTACATACTCATCAGAATTTTCTTTAGGATTTACCATCATGAAATTCTCTCCGGATTCTTCAATTTTGCTGATTACATCATTGATGTTTTCAGCATTTAGTTTTACATCTACCGTTTGATTCATGATTAAAGGCGGTTTAAGGTTTTCTTTGTTTTATTCTATTATTCTAACAGCCTATTAATATAAAAGATTTTTCCTTTTAAATCAAAAAGTCTAATTCGAATACGCTAGAACTAACCGTTGAAGTAATATATTTCATGTTTTTACATTTTTTATTAGTTGATCCAGCTATTTTGCGTCCATATTTTCTCAATTCACATGATCAATATTCGGCAGGACATATCTTTAAGCGAACTCAACACTTTTGGCATCAAGGCTATGGCCTCAAATTATGTGGAAATACATGATTCCACACAATTTACAGAGCTCATCACTGACCCCATCTATCTCAGTAATAATCACTTAGTACTCGGTGGGGGCAGCAATATATTATTGACTAAAGATTTTGAAGGGCTAGTTATAAGAAATTGCATATCTGGAATAGACACTATCAAAGAAAACAACAGCCATGTATGGCTTCAAGTAGGCGCAGGGGTTCTCTGGCATGACTTTGTAATGCATTGTGTTGATCAAAAATGGGGAGGAATTGAAAACTTATCTCTTATTCCTGGAACTGTGGGAGCTGCACCAATGCAAAATATAGGAGCATATGGTGTAGAGGTGAAAGATGTTTTCATCTCACTTGAGGCTATTCACAAAACTACGGGAATTCTTCAATCATTTGACAAGGCAACATGTGAGTTTGGGTATCGTGAAAGTATATTTAAAAACAAAGTAAAGGATAAATTCATCATCACATCAGTTACTTTCAGACTTACTAAACACAAACACGAACTGAACACCTCATATGGTGCAATTCAAGAAACACTGGATGCATCAGACATAGGAAATCCAACAATCAAGGATGTCAGTCATGCTGTCATCAAAATAAGGAAAATTAAGCTTCCGGACCCCAAAGAAATAGGCAATGCCGGGAGCTTTTTCAAAAACCCGTCCGTATATAAAATAAATTACGAGTCCCTGCAAATCGATTTCCCAAAAATACCAGGTTACAATCTTCCCAATGAGATGGTAAAAATTCCAGCTGGATGGCTAATTGAGCAATGTGGATGGAAAGGTAAAACTATCGGCAATATTGGTGTACATAAAAACCAAGCACTGGTACTTGTTAACTATGGTGATGGAAATGGAAACGACCTAAAAAAACTAGCTCTAGAAATACAACAATCAGTAGTAGACAAATTTGGAATTAAACTCAATCCAGAAGTTAACTTTGTACCTTCTTGATTTCAGATCATATGAGTAACATTGCTCAACTCTCCTGTGTACTTTTCGGTAGTCACTCCAAATTTATCTAAGAAAGCAATCCCTTCATCAATATCGAGACCTTTATACTCCGCGTATGATTTAAGAAAGATCAATTTCTCTACCCCCATGCTATAAATAATTCTAGCACAAGCGATGCAGGGAGACAAGGTTACGTATAGTGTCGAACCTTCAACTGATGCTTTGTTTTTTATAGCAAACATGATTGCATTCTGCTCAGCGTGAATCGCCAACGAACAGCTTCCTTTAGAATCCTTTGCACATCCCATTTCACCGAATTCTTCATCGCAATTGTGCGTGCCTGATGGAGGTCCATTATACCCAATGGAGATGATTCGAGTATCCTTGGTCAGTACCGCTCCAACATGTCGTTTGATACAATGTGATCTCTTAGCTAAGTTCACAGCTAACTCCATATAGATATCATCAAATTCTGGTCGTTTCATTATCAATTTGGTGAAATTGTTATGTTTAAGGAATTCCCAATAAGGGATTCTACAATAAATTGAAAGTTCGTACATTTAAAACCTATTACAAAACCTCATTCCTTTTATGAAAAAAATAATATCTTTTTCAGTGACCATCATACTTTTACTGATCCTCAGCTCATCCTATGCACAAGAAGCTATCAATCCAAGAAAAAGTCCTCTTGCCATCGTCACTATGAAATATGAATACGACTATGTGAAAGTCACTTATAGCCAACCACATAAGCGAGGAAGAAAAATATTTGGCGGGTTAGAAAAATATGGGGAGATATGGAGAACTGGCGCAAATGAAGCAACAGAGATCACTATAACTGACGATATGATCGTTCAAAATGACACCCTTACTGCTGGCACTTATTCCCTTTTCACTATCCCCAACGAAGAAGAATGGACGATCATATTCAATAAACGACTTGGTCAATGGGGAGCTTACAACTACCACAAACCTTCTGATGCCCTCCGAATAAGTATTAGTGTGACAAAGGTGAAAGAGGTTGTTTTCGAACCTTTTACAATCGCTTTTGATCAGAATAATAATATTGCTGACATGCTCCTTATGTGGGATGATGTCAAGATCACCGTTCCTTTACAATTTATTGACTAATGAAAATCATACTTACCCTTTTGAGTTCTTATTCTAGAGTGATAGATGAATTCGAATTCGAGAAAATAGAAAAGCTATAGGGAGAACTGATAATCAGACAGTTATAAAAGCACAGCCAAACATGGGTGTGCTTTTATTTTGTATTAACTCGAGTAATCGCTATATTATGATACGACCAAACCTTACATATGGCCTAGAAATTTACTAGAATCAATTTTTTCACTTAAGTTCTACTGCTATGAAAATGATGAGTAAATACGCGTTTCACCTAACCTTGATTGCATCACTTTTTCTTTTTGCTTGTTCTTCAAATACCTCAACAAACGAAGCCATACAACCTCCCTCAACTGAACTGGTTAACTTTCTTGATGACTATTTCAAAGACTACCTATCACGACATCCTATGCTAGCCACCAAGGCTGGAATAAAAGACAACTATGGGCTACTAGATGATATCTCAGACGCATCACAACTAAATGAAATCAGCGTATTAAAGCAAAAGTTGAAGGATATAAAGAAATTTGACTTTGAGACACTGTCAAATGAAGACCAATTGAGTTACAAAGTCTTTGAACACTATGCAAATAGTGAGATTTCAGGAGAAAAATTCCTTTATCATAATTATCCTGTCAATCAATTTAATGGGATTCAAACTGCCGTACCAGCATTCCTAATTGACCATCAACAAATAGTTACCGTATCAGATGCTCAAGCATATGTGTCGAGAGTAAAAGGAGTAGAACAGCTATTATCTCAACTTATCAACAACCTCAAAAAAAGAGCGGAATTAGGCATTATAGCACCACAATTTGTCTATGATAAAGTAGCTAATGTCTGCCATAATCTCCTTGAAGGGTTGCCTTTCGAAGAAAGCTCACAAAAAAGTCCTATTTATAATGATTTCATCATAAAACTAGATAAAACTGACATTTCGCAAAGGAAGAAAAATAAACTGGTAAGTGAAATGGAAGAAGCTCTTAACAATGAATTCAAGAATGGCTACAATGCATTTTTGGCATATTGGGCTATGTTGGAAAACAAAACAACAGAAAACAATGGTGTTTGGAATATTCCGAATGGAAAAGAATACTATATCCATGCGTAAAAAAGATACACGACTTCTTCTATGACTCCAGAAGAGATTATGGAATTAGGCAAGAGCGAAGTAGCCCTGATCCAATATGAGATGGAAGGTGTCGTAAGGGAATTAGGGTTTCAAGAAGGGAAACTCAAAGATTTCTTTGACTATATTCAGTCAAACCCAACATTCATATACAATGATGATTCTGAAGGGAAATCAGCTTTCCTTACTAGGTCTCGAGAAGTGATCAGCGAAGCCGGTGAACGAATTGATGCTTTATTCAACAGCGTCCCCTCGGCAAAGCTTGAAGTGCGTCAAGTTGAGGCATTTCGTGAGAAAACTGCCAACCTAGCATTTAGTGAACCGCCAACCCCAGATGGATCCAGACCCGGTGTATACTATGTGAATCTTCATGACATGACTCTGATGCCTAAGTATATGCTCCAGGCATTAGCTTATCATGAAGGCATTCCGGGACTACATATGCAACGCTCTTATGTTCAAGAGCATACTCAACTCCCTGACTTCAGAAAATACATGGTCAATATTGAAGCTTACACCGAGGGATGGGGTTTATACTCTGAATTTCTTCCTAAACAAATCGGACTTTATAGCGATCCCTATTCTGATTTTGGTAGGCTATCACTAGAATTGTTTAGAGCGTGTAGACTCGTGGTGGATGTAGGCATCAATTATGAAGGTTGGAATAAAGATAAGGCTATCGACTATCTAGTAGCTAATGTGCCCTTATCAAGAGGTGACATGACGCGTGAGGTTGAGAGATACATGGTCAATCCTGCCCAGGCTACTGCTTATTACATAGGAATGAATAAGATCATCCAACTTCGAGATCTGTCCAACGAAAAACTTGGTGAGAATTTCGACATCAAAGATTTTCATGACGTTATTCTAAGACATGGTGCGCTGCCATTGGATATCTTAGAAGAAAATATCCATCGATGGATTGATAGTCAAGAAACCGCTAGTGCTTCATTATAAATTTCTCCTCTGAGAAAAATTTTGGTAAGGAATGAGAAATAGTTATTTTCAAATAATTATTTCTCATTTCTCACTGAATATGAAAAATTTAACTTTCCGAATTCCGGTCTTCATAATCACAATTATACTTCAATCCTTTACCTTTTCATCAGTAGCACAATTAGTGATATTTGATGAAGAAAAAGAGCATCTAGGAAGTAATATCAACTCTCCCTACCCTGAAGTTAAGCCCATCATTACGCCTGATGGTAAAACGCTCTATTTTAGTCGTCAAAATTCCCCCGACAATATCAAGGGAAAGAAAGATTATCAGGACATCTACTATGCTCATTTCAGTAATAATCAGTGGTCAATGGCTAAAAACATAGGCGCACCTCTCAATGATCAATACGCCAATGGCATCAATTCCATTTCAAGTGATGGACACACTGTACTAGTATTCAATGGGCATACCAATTCTGATGATGTACCTGGCGCAGAAATATCTAAACGTACAAGAAGTGGATGGTCTACTCCTAGAAGAATTAAAATTGGTGACTTTTATAATTACAGTGAGTTCGAGGATTATCAGCTTACGACAGATAATAAATTTTTGATGATGGCTATTGAACGTGATGACAGTTTGGGAGATCAAGACTTATATGTAAGTTTTCACAAAGATGATAATTCATGGACTATCCCTATGAATTTGGGAGCAGACATCAATACAGAAATGGCTGAATTCTCGCCATTTTTAGCAGCCGATGGCAAGACTCTTTACTTCGCTTCTGAAGGTCATAATGGTCTTGGCAATAGTGATATTTACTACACAAAGAGATTAAATGATTCTTGGCAAGTCTGGAGCGAACCAAAAAATCTTGGTCCATCAATCAATACATCTGAGTTAGATGCCTACTTTACTATCGATGCAGCTGGTGACCATGCTTATTTTATATCTTTAGAAGATGGTCAAAGAGATATCTTCAGAATAAAGCTACATCATGATTTCAAACCTGATCCGGTGATGATGCTTTATGGGTTTGTTTATAATGCCAAAACAAAAAAACCTATTGAATCTAGGATTGTGTTTGACCTATTATCTACTGGGAATGAAGAAGGTATTGCTCATTCCAATCCTATATCAGGAAAGTTTAACATCATTCTGCATAGTGGAAAAGAGTACAGTTATCGAGCGCAAGCAATAGGCTATATGCCTATCGAGGAGTCTCTTGATTTGGGTAAAATTCATAAATACGCTGAGGTGGAGCAAGACTTATACTTAGTGCCAATAGAGGTTGGTCAAATCATTAAACTCACCAATGTGTTTTTCACAAGAAGCAAATATAAGTTATTAGAAGAATCTCATCATACACTCAATAGGTTAGTAACCTTGCTTGATGACAATCCAAATATGACAATAGAGCTTGGAGGACATACCGATAACTCGGGAGATAGTAAGCTAAATCTCAAACTTTCTCTTGATCGAGTAGAATCGGTTAAATCATACCTAACATCAAAAGGAGTCGATAATGATCGCATGACTGTCAAAGGATATGGAGGAATGAAACCAATTCTACCCAACGTCAATGAAGTCAATAGAGAAAAAAACAGAAGAGTAGAGTTCAAAATCATCAGTAATTAGGCATAGGAATTTACTGAAATTAAAGATTAGCTTAGCTCTAGACATATGTACAATTGATTAATCAAGACATGTAAGATCCATTATTATATATAGCGTTTCGTTAAATCTTGTTACCTTTGAGAAAATTTAATTTCGCGTACTTCAAACAGCTTATGAAGCTTAATATACGGGTCGTCTTATTTACTTTATGGTTTTCCGTCACGATGACTGCGGTGAACCTTAATTCTGATGCGCCGACTAAAAAGAATAATAAAAACCAGGCGCGATCCTATAACAAATTCAGGTACAGAAATACGGTAAAAAAGAATCCGAAAAAAGTGTGTGACGGGCTCAACAAGAAAAGGAGAAAAGCTCCAAGAAAACAGCCCCATTATGTACAGCCTGGCAATAAACGCTACGCTGAAGGTGGTCCTATTAGTTTCAATCCTTATGGAAATGATCCTAAGTCATCAAGTCACAGAGTCACAGTTGTGAAAACTGACACTGAACCACCAAAATCCTTATCAAATATGACCCTTGATGAGAAGCATCATGTTGAGGATGATGTTTTGAAAAAAAACCACCTGCCTGAACCTACCTCTGAAAAACATGAACAAATCAGGAAGGATGTAGAAAAACACTTAGGCAATTTTGAAGAAGAAAGCCCGCTAAAACTTGAACCGCTTTACTTTGTAGTCGATCAAGATGAATTTGCCTTCGTTGATATGGATCCATTCCTTATAGCCGTTGAGTATGCCCTGCAAGGGAAACATGTGTTGATTGAAGGGCATACTGATGCATCTGGCCAATCTGGTCACAATGTACAACTATCGATCAAACGTGTAGAAAGAATTCGTCAGCTAATGCAAGATATGGGTGTCTCTGATGATCATATTTCTGTCGTTGGTTATGGCGAAGAGCATTCTGAGGATGCAAGTAAAGCCACAGAAGACAAGCAACTCGACAGAAGAGTTGACTTCACAGTTTTTTAATCAATACCACAAGTTAATCATATTATGACTTCTGAGTTCGATCCAGATGTTTTCTATAATCACATCGCTCAAACAACCACCTCTCCAATTGGAATTTCGATAGAAAGAGCTGAAGGTATTTATCTTTATGATCCGGAGGGCAACCCATATATGGATCTGATTTCTGGCATAGCTGTGAGTAGCATCGGTCATCGGCATCCACATGTTGTTAAGAGTGTCAAAGCCCAAATAGATAAATATCTCCATGTAATGGTTTACGGAGAGTATATTCAAACACCATCTAACTTACTGGCCAATAAACTCAATGAGCTCACTTCTGACAATATCAACTGCTTTTACTTTGTGAACTCGGGAACTGAAGCTAATGAAGGAGCACTAAAACTTGCCAAAAGATCCACTGGAAGGTCTGAGCTAATTTCTTTCAATAAATCTTATCATGGTAGTACTCATGGCTCTCTAAGTGTCTCAGGAAACGAAACAAAGAAAAATGCATTTCGCCCATTGTTGCCAGACATCAAATTCATTGACTTCAATGTCACTGAAGATCTTAATCAGATCACAACAGCTACTGCAGCAGTCATCATAGAAGTGATACAAGGTGATGCTGGTGTGAGAATTCCAGATATGGCTTATATGCAGGCTCTGAGAAAAAAGTGCACTAATACTGGTGCTCTATTGATTATAGATGAAATACAAACTGGATTTGGCCGAACTGGCTCATTCTGGGCTTATGAACAATATGGTATTACTCCAGATATCCTTACCATGGCAAAAGCTATGGGTGGTGGACTTCCTTTAGGAGCATTTGCTGCGTCAAAGTCTCTGATGAGTAATCTTACCCGTGATCCTATGCTTGGGCACATTACTACATTCGGAGGTAATCCGGTAAGCTGTGCCGCTAGCCTTGCCACTATAGAGGTGATACAACAAGAGAACCTATTAGACGATGTAGAGCGTAAAGGTCTCTTATTTGAGAAAGAAATTGGCTCTAAATACATCAAAGAAATTCGAAGGAAAGGGTTGATGTTCGCCATCGAATTTAATAGTTTCGAAACCGTTGAAAAAATAGTGAAGTACTGCCTAGATAAAGGCGTTATCTGCTTTTGGTTCCTTTCCTGCCCACATGCTTTCAGAATAGCCCCACCGTTGACCATCTCTGACATAGAAATCATAAAGGCATCACGAATTATAGTTGAGGGAATAGACCATGCGCATCAGTAGCCAGCGCTGTTCTTAGGTCTGGTGAACATATAACTAATGAATCTCCCGCTTCTTGATACGCAATATTATCAGCTTGGCGCATATCATAGCCATCCTCTTGTAAGAGAATAAATGAATGAAACCACAGCTTCATTGCATCATCAAAACATTGCTGCCCAATATCAATTTTCAAATTGTTGTTTTCCTTAACAAGATGTATTTCTTTACAATCTTCTTCAGTCAATTTGTTTTCTGGAAATTCAGATTGTGCATTTGTTACAAATGAAATCAAAAGAAGGAGTTGGATCACTAAATATCTTGTCATAGCTATGTGGTTTAATATTGATTCAACTAAGATAAACAATACCTGACCATCATTTTCAAATTTCAAGAAATGACATTATTCAAAATGCCCTCGTAGACCACATAAAGACTTATAACCTATTCACAGTAGGTAAATATACTTACTAAATTAAGGGTATTCCCTTAAGAGATGTTATTGCTGAAATTCTTCAAGTTTGGCTATTCTCTCAAGATACTCTTGCTCTTTACGAACCATTTCTTCCTGAGTCGCTTGTAACTCTTCCATGTTTTGACGCATCTCTTCTTCCTGCGCCTGAAGTTCTTCAGCTTGAATTTTAGATTGCTCCAGCAATGACTTTGTTCTATAGTTGATCTTCACTGAAGATATAGTAGACGCAATATTCTCGGACAACTTCTCCACAAACTCAATTTCATGCGGTTCAAAGTCTCCAAATGACACGAGCTCTATCGCTCCAAACACTTCATGATTCAGCATAAGCGGAACAATGAGTATCGTACTAGGATTAGATTTGCCAAGTCCAGAAGTTACATTTACATAGTCGTTAGGAATCTCTTTAAGATATATATGTTTCTTTTCTAATACAGATTGGCCAATTAGTCCTTCTTCTATTTCCAATCGCTTTTTCAAAAACTTCTGCCTTTCGTAGGCATATGCTCCTTTTAATTCTAGATACCTCTCATTCTCATCATCGTCATTGATCAAGAATATTCCTCCCTGGACTACATTCATATACTTCACCAAACTGCTTATTATTTCACCACAGAAAGTATCCATATTATCAGCATCCGATTGAAGTGTTTCTGAAAACTCAGCCAGTCCCTCAGTTGCCCATCTCCTATGTGCCTCTTCCTTATTGGCTGATTTTAAATTATCGCGCATACTGATCAATGAATTACCAAGTATGTCCAGGTCACTAGAGATTTCGAAATCAGCTGTCATATCTCCTTCACCGATCTGTTTTGAAAACTCTGCTTTCTTATTGAGTTCCTCCATCAGGACATTAACAGAATTTGACATCTGCCCTAACCTGTTTTCACTAGTTACTTTTAATTTTTTATTGAGGTCAATATCTCCTACAGAAAGGTCCTTCAATAGAGTATTAGTAGACTCCAATGAATCAACAATTCCTCCACTAATCTTCCAAATAACAAGGGTTAAAAGCAATAAACCGATAATCCCAACAGCAACCATTGTTCTAAATGTCACATTGATTGATCTAGTGATTTCGGCATATGGCACAACAATCCCAACAGACCAAGGCGCATCAGATCGACCCACCTTTATAGGGGCTATGGTCACATATATTTCACCATCAAATTCATCGCTATATATGGAGAATGATTCTTTACCACCCGAGGCGATCAGTTCTCTTAAATCAAAATCCAGTTGACTGGAATATCCTAGAGTATCAACAAGTTGATTAGTGAATCCAGCATTATTATGTGCTATGATTGTCCCATTATTCGATGTTAAAAACGCATACCCCTGATCATAACTTTCAATATTTGTCATCTTATTGTATTCTTCCAATGACATATCGATCCCCAAGACACCTAGGGCATTTCCGTTAGGATCTACTAGCGTTTTGGTAGGAGATACCGCTAGTAGTATCTGATCATTATTTAGATCATAAGAATCAAACTCATATGGTTCAGTGAGGACTTCTTGTTTATCGATCAACAATCTGTAGTAAAGCCCATCAAATACAAACCCTTCAAGGTCCTTCTTTTCTTGAGATGTTTTTATTACGCCATTATCCCAATAGGAATTGATACTCAATCTACCGTATTCTTTATACCACTCACTGTCTATGTATTGCAATTGCCAACTCATCCAAATTGCTTCATATTTTGGATACTTTTCCAATACATTCTTCATCAGTCTGAACTGAAGATCTTCCCTTTGCTCTTTAGGTAAGGAAATATAATCTTGCATAATTAGGGACATGGCTCTTGTTATCGCCATATCTTCATCCAACTTAGCTTTGATGTCATTTGCTTTGTCTGATGCGTAGGTGTCTGCCAATTTCTTAGCTTCTACTATAGCATCTTTGCGAAGACTATAGATGGTGTAACCCATCGTAATCGAATATATCGCCACTGTGAGTCCGAGGATGAAAATCATCATCTTCTTTTTAATAGTCATGTTCTTCAACATATCAATAAATAATTATTAGTTGTTGGCAATAAATTAAAACGGAATGTAAATAAATAACGAGAAGAATGAAACTGAAAGGGTAAAAGATAACCAAGACCCTAACCCTAAATCAATTGCTAATGAATTAATTTAAAGACCAATTCTTTAAGTAATTCTCCTTCTGAATGGCTAAAACCTACTCCTTTTGATCGTAAATCAGCCTCTTTTATATGCTGGATACAATTGATCGTCTGGGAAAGGTTATACACTCGCACGGCCATTAGATAATCTTTCACAAAAAATGGATTGACTTTCAATACAGATGCCAAACTATTTTGTGATTTATCTTTTGCAGAATGCACCAAAAGCAACTTGCTATAGAATGAATATAGCATTGCTATAATTGGTATTATTGGATTCTTCTTAGGGTTAGAGGCAAAATAATTGATAATGCGATTTGCCTTAAGTACATCTTTAATTTGTAATGCCTTTTGCAATTCAAATACATTGTATTCTTTACTGATCCCAACATACTTTTGAATGATGTCTGCATTGATAGTGACTTTCTCTTCGAAGTTGATCAGTAGTTTATCGATTTCATTAGTTAGCCTTTCCAGATCAGTCCCTATATAATCGGCTAACATTTGAGTCCCCTTTGGATCTATTGAAAACCCTTTGCTCTTGACATAATTATTCACCCAATCAGGAATTTGATTGTCATATAGTTTTTTGGTAGTGACGGCTACCGTTAGCTTATCAAGCTGCTTCCCAAGAGCCTTTCTTTTATCTAAACTTTTGTATTTATGACAGAAAACCAATATGGTTGAAGGCAATGGATTTTGGATATAGTCAAGCAATAATTTTTGCCCAACCTCCTTGCCTAAATCTGAAATGTTTTGCGCTTCTTTGACAATCACTACCTGACGCTCAGACATCATTGGATATCGCCTAGCATTAGTGACTATTGCATTCACAGGGTGATCTTTTCCATACATTATTACTTGATTAAATCCCTTCTGAGACTCCTCTAGAGCATTTTTCTCTATGTAATCTGAAATTTGATCAATATAGTACGGCTCCTCTCCTTGAAGGAAATAAACAGGGGCATATTGCCCATTTTTCAAATCGTTGAGAACATTTTCTGGAGTCGAAGCCATTGTGAGTGGTTAATGCGTGCTTTAGTTATTAATATTTACTCAAATATGGCTTGAGCAAATACTCAAGACCATTCAACCTAATTTCATACATAGTTGAAAGCATTTGACCGAGCTTGCCTTCAGGAAATCCTTTACTAGAAAACCAAACTAGATAATGCTCTGGCAATTTGATCACCAATTGTCCTTTGTATTTACCAAAAGGCATCCGATAGATGGCCAGTTCTTTCATGAAGTTAGCATTCATCAATCGATAGTAGATTTATCAACTCGTGTTGGAGTTAACTCACCGGCTACCATCCCTTCCGCTGCTTTGGCTATGGCTTTGATAGTATTGGTCATATGGACTACATCAAGAGTCTCGTATTCATCTGTAACTTGATGATAGTCTTTGTCAACATCTATTGGTGTTGTACTGATACTATGTGCCGGTACTCCTAGTCTTGCCAAGGTTGCATTGTCAGATCTGTAGAATAAGTTCTGATCTGGATAAGGGTCTGCATAAAACTTATAGGCTGTTCCCTCCACACTCTTTTGCAACAAAGTCCCAAAATCAGATTTGTCAAACCCTGTGATCCAAGCAGTATTAGGTCCTGAAACTGCAGGTTTACCAATCATTTCCAAATTGAACATGGCTACTATTTGATCAGGATCAAGTTGTTTAGAGAAGTATTGAGAGCCAAATCCGCCTATCTCCTCTGCAGCAAATGCCACAAAATACAATGTTCTCTCAGGCTGTGCTCCGTTCTTGAAATACTTGGCTAGTGCCATCACAGCAGCAGTGCCAGAAGCATCATCATTCGCACCATTGGCAATAGAATCACCATCAACCGTTTTCTGATATCCAATATGATCATAATGTCCAGAGAAAAGTACAATCTCATCAGTACGTTTTCCAGGGATCACTCCAATCACATTGGTTAGTGATTCTGACTTCACCTCGTTTTTGATGTTTATATCAATCTTATCGACCTGCTTGAGGTCAGTCTTCACAACCACCACATCATGTTCTTTGTCTAATTCGAACTTCCTTGTCCCTTGTCCAAAATAATTTTTATATCTAGCGAACATATCTGCATGAGAAGTGTGGACTAATATCAAAACATCCCCTTCCTCAGCCGAAGCTTGTCTAAACACATCTGGAAGTCTTTCAGATTCTGCTACAATTAGTACTTTCACCTCTTCTAAATTTCCCCACTTCAGTTCTTCCTGGTCAGCTATCGTGAACATATCTTCAGAAGAATATTCAACATCGTTGAGTTTGATACTCACAGAATTTATGGCCAGGCTGAACATGTCAAAATTTTGTTTGAAGCCTTCAAGCCCTGGAAACTTATCTACACCAGTTACCTCAAACTCCTTTACTAGAAAATCAGCAGCCATGTCTGCTCCAGTAGCAAAAGCTTCTCTTCCTTGCATATCATCTGCACTCAAAGTCTTCACTATGTGAGACACATAATTCTCATCAATTTCTTGCTTTGCCGTACATTGGACTGCTATCAATAAATTCAAAAGCACTATTAATCTTAATTTCATATTTTATTATTTTACATTCGAATATTCGAGATAGGTTATTTCCTTCCTAATCATGTGACTTTACAACTCATAAATATATTACTTAATATTGGGACACAATTATTGGCACAGATTTTTCTTGTACCAAATCATTAATATTGGCATTTATAGCTATTAGTTGTACTTTTAATCAGTTCATAAAACAATCCAAATGAAACGAAATTCGCTACTCTACTTTCTTAGTCTTATCATCTTCATATCTAGCTGCTCTTCAGGGAAAAAAGCACTTGATAGAGGTGAGTATTATGAATCAGTATTAAAATCAATTGCTAGGCTTAGGAAAAATTCTGATCACAAAAAATCTGTAGCATCTCTTAAGGCTTCCTACCCTCTGGCACTAGAGTGGCTAGAAGATGAGGCACAACAACAGCTCACTACGAATGCAAATTTCAAATGGAAAAGAGCACTTGCATCATACCAAAAAATAAACAATATGTATGAGCAAATTCGTAAGTCCCCTGGGGCAAAACGAGTCATTACAAATCCAAAAAATTACTACGCTAAAATCAAAGAGCTAAAGAAAAATGCTGCCAAGGAAAGTTACAATGCTGCAATCGGACTAATGATCAATAATAACCGAGAAGATGCTAAGAGAGCGTACAGGTTATTTAGAGAGGCAAACCAATTTGTACCGGGATACGAAGAGGTGAATGATATGATCGCTGAATCAAAATTCAACGCAACCCTCAAAGTGATAATAGAGCAAATCCCTGTTCCTACGAGATATAAACTAAGTGCAAACTTCTTTCAAGATAAAGTTGAAGAGTATTTGAGATCAGGAAAGGGCAGTGGAGATTTCGTTAGATTCTATACACCAGAAGAAGCCAGAAATGAGCAACTTGCCAATGCAGATCAAATTCTAAAAATACAATTTGACGACTTCGTGGTAGGTCAAGAGTTCACAAGATCTGATACTGAAACTATTGAAAAGGATAGTGTTGAAGTTGGGTCAGTTACTATAGCTGATGGTACAAAAAAACCAGTCCTTGGAACTGTAAAAGCTAAAATCACAACCTATCGTAAAGAAATAAAATCTCAAGGAAGAGTGAGTATGCAAGTATTCGATGCCAATAGTGATGGTATCCTAAAACATGAAAAATTCAGTGGCACGTATATTTGGAAGAGCAATTGGGGAAGCTACAACGGAGATAGTCGCGCATTGACAAAAGCGCAACTGAAGACATGTGAGCGTAAAGAAGGCTATCCTCCTCCAAATCAAGATATGTTTGTGAATTTTACTAGACCTATTTACAATCAACTAACTGCAAAAATTCGTGATTACTACAGGAATTTCTAGCCGGACTTACTATGAATAAATTCATTGAAGAAATCATCAGTATGAGAACAGATACTGATCTCAGCAATCTTGAATCTTACTCGGAAAGTTTCAAGACTGCAGATGAATTCTTAGTGTTCAAAGATGAATTCATCCCTATAGATTTGATAGAATCTATCAAGGGTGGTAAGAGGCAACTTCGCGAAATCAAAGAGCTCCATGGTGCCCCAACTGTAGCTACTACCTTTGACAAACCTCTTAGCCAGTTTTACAAAAAGTATTCACTCAAAAGAGATATCAATCACATAGTAGATAGTATAGCTTACCTCTCTATTAAACCAATCAAGTCTAATCTGACTAAGGAAAAGGCTGTTGTTTCAGGTGATTTCCTTAGTTCAGAAATTCTCAGCAAACTATCAGCAAACCAGGGCAAACCTTATCATGCTGATGACGATCACCTGAGAAAAATTGGTGAGTCAATCAATGATTTCATATTGAGACCAACCAATGAGTGGGTAGAAAAGTTGAATATATTAGACTTTGAAACAACTCCAGAAAGATATTGGCAGGTAGCGGGAGCATTTAAAAAGAGAATATGGGCAAAGCTATCACACCCCATGCATCAAGACAAAAAGGTCTTCCTTTGTGTCGGAATCGATTTAGAAAATCGCAACCTATTTTATGGACTAGAGTGTCTCAGAACTGGCACTTCTAAACTAAGTACCGAACAAATTTACAAATTCGATCATTTTACCAAAAAGAATACACTGATTCAGACAGTGAAATTTGACGAGTTGAATGAGTACACCTGGAAGAGACTGATCAAACAGTCAGATGACTTTCTATCGAGCTTATTACCCTGGTATCAGCATGTCATCAATTATATCTGGATGGACATGGTTGATCAGAAAGTAATCGAAAAGCGACTTATCCCAATGAGTGCGAAAAAACCTGCGCCCTCTGACAAAGTCGTTGACACGAATAAAAAATCAACTAACCTAGGTATCGATCTTGTCGTATCGTACGAAAAAGATTTATTGAAATATAAAGGTAAAAATGACCTTGCTAAGGCCGTTGCGAAAATTGAACCCAAAAAGGGAAGTCATGATGTTCACTCTTTCAATATAGATGGCACAGATAAATTGATAAAAATAATTTCTACTAAATCAGCTTCTATTCAAGGTGCTTCAATAAGTCAATCTTGCATAGAGTCAAGTATTATCCATCAAGAGAAATCTTACCTATACATACTTACCAATATAAGTACCAAAAGAAAAGCAGGTCTATTGCATATCAGCAAAGGTAGATTCGACAAAATCCTAGATCTCAATGCCGAACAATACAGTGTAAACTCCTAGAGATTCTAACATTTCAGTTTTCAAAGTAGACCGTATAACTTAGAACGACTCTTACAAGACTCAATCAGACGAATGAATCCCTTTAAAATAATATTCTTAACAACAGCCCTTATCATTCTAGTTGCTTTCACGTCATTTAAATGCTTTTTTGAAGATTCTCAAAAGATCAATGGGGTTAGCTTTGTAGCTCCTCCTAGATTTATCGATGAAATTAAAATATCACACCTTCGATCTATTAATGCCAATTGGGTGGCCATAACACCTTATGCCTTTTCAAATAGTAACTCACCAGAAGTATCATTCAACCATGATCATCAATGGTGGGGAGAAACAAAAACAGGGGTAGTAGCCACTATTAATTACGCTCATAATCAAGGTCATAAAATTATGCTCAAACCCCATGTTTGGGTCAAGGGTCAAGGTTGGGCGGGCGATTATGAATTAGAAACCGATGATCAATGGAAGGTTTGGGGAGAATCCTATGCCAACTACATCCTTACCTACGCGGAAATAGCTGATTCACTCAAGGTCGAAATGCTATGCATAGGTACAGAATATCGAAAAGCAGTTACTTTACATCCAGAAATCTGGAGAAATCTTATAAAGGATGTTCGGCAAATATATGGTGGTAAAGTAGTCTATGCAGCCAATTGGGACAACTATCAAAATGTCACTTTTTGGGATGACTTAGATTTCATAGGTATTGATGCTTACTTCCCTCTTACAGAAGAAAAATCACCTGAAATTGCCCACCTTAAAGATAAGTGGGATTCAATTTCTGTTGACATTCAAAAATTCTCTAAGAAATGGGACAAATCTATCCTTTTCACAGAATTTGGTTATCAAAGTGTAGATTATTCTACAGATGGACATTGGAAATACGAACAAGACACCCTTTCTATTAATCTAGATTTACAGGCCAATGCCTACCAAGCTCTTTTTGAGACTTTTTGGGACAAACCATGGTTTGATGGAGGATTCTTTTGGAAATGGCATTCTGATCACGAAAGAATAGGTGGTCTAGAAAACAAAGAATTCACTCCTCAAAACAAGCCTGCCCAAGAGACCATTAGGCAGTGGTATGGGCAGTACTGACGTACATCTCTACTACTTTCTCAGCACATCGTTCTCCATCCATAGCAGCAGATACGATGCCTCCAGCATAGCCTGCTCCCTCTCCACATGGGAACAATCTCTTGAGTGACACATGCTCCATGCTCTCCTTATCTCTAGGAATTCTTACCGGAGAAGACGTTCTGCTTTCTACACCGACTATTTGTGCATTGTTGGTGTAGTATCCTTTCATTTTATTGCCGAAAGCTTGAAAACCTTTCTGAAGACTTTTCGACACAAACTTTGGTAGCACCGCGCTCATATCCATAGAAGTTAATCCTGGCTGATAAGAGGTTTCTAAAAGAGACCCTGAAACTCTTCCTTTTACGAAATCATCCATACGCTGGGCAGGAACATGCTGAGTGCCACCTGCCATCTCACATGCACGTTGCTCTACATCAGCTTGAAAATACATTCCAGCCAGAGGTCCAAAGCGATTGTAGGATGCATAATCTTCTTCAGATATTGCCACTACAATTCCTGAATTAGCAAATTTTGAATCTCTTTTTGATGGGCTCATACCATTGACTACCACTTCTCCGGGAGAAGTAGCAGATGGCACAATAAAACCTCCCGGGCACATGCAAAAAGAGAATACACCTCTTTGCGTACCGTTAATACTTACCTGATGAACCAGGCTATAAGCAGCAGCTGGCAAGAATTCTCCTCTATCTCCATTGGTGTGATACTGAATACCATCAATCAATTGTTGGCTATGCTCTACTCTTACACCTAGTGCAAATGGTTTTGCTTCAATCTTTACTTTTTGATCATTGAGCAGCTCAAAAATATCTCTAGCAGAATGTCCTGTACCTAATATAACACCTTCTCCTAGAACCTTTTCTCCATCTGCTGTTACGACACCTTTTAGTTCTTGCTTCTCCACAATCAATCCTGACACCTTTGTATTGAAATGGATCTCTCCACCAGCGCCTAATATGCTTTCTCGCATTTCTTGAATCAGCTTTGGCAACTTATTGGTTCCAATATGAGGGTGAGCATCATACAATATCTCTTCTCTCGCCCCGTGCGCTGATAGTATTTCTAATACCCGCTGTATATCTCCTCGCTTTTTTGATCGTGTATAGAGCTTCCCATCAGAGTACGTCCCTGCCCCGCCTTCTCCGAAACAATAGTTTGATTCTGAATTTACAATCTCCTCTTTGTTGATGGCCGCTATATCTCTTCTTCTTTCTTGTACATCCTTGCCGCGTTCAATAATAACAGGCTTCACTCCAAGCTCTATCAATCGAAGTGCTGCAAATAATCCGGCAGGCCCGCTACCTACGATCACCACCTGTTTAGCATTACTTACCTGAGGGTAATCTTTGGTATATGTAACAGCAGAAATTGCCTCATCCTTGTTGGAAATATCACATTTCACATTGACGATGATCTTGGATTTCCTAGCATCAATAGATCTTTTGCTGATATTGATGACTATATCTTCATTGTCAAACATATTGGCTTTACTCAACGCTTCTTTCCTAAATGTCTCCTGATCATATGCCTGTTCAGGTGTTAGCTTTAGTTCTAATGTCTTTATACTCATTTTTTTCTTCCTGTTTTTCCGGCAGCAAAAACATACCCAATATTGAGGCCGGCTGTAAATGTATTTGAAAAGGCAGTTTTATCCAAAAATTGAAATGCCTTAGGTCTTATTTCGCTCTCAACAAAATTGCGATACCCAGCCGCCATGCCAACATGTGCGTCTATGGTGAATCCGGGTTCTGACGTACGGACTTTCAATCTATACCCCAGTACTACCCCATATTCAAGTTTCTGCTCTTCTGATGTGGTGGTGAAGATGATGCTGCTGTTACTACTATCTTCAATATTAGCAAAATACGTCACATTAGTGTAATAAAGTCCTTGACCGAAATACCACAAACCAAATTGATCATCAGGGTTATAAAATTTTTGTTTGAATGAAACAGCATAGCCTCGCTTAAAGAGATCATCGACAGGAACCCTGAAATCATTTTTATAAAAAGGATTGCGTAGCAACTTGAACTCAAATTCGTGTCCGAGGCGTTCCTGCATATAAAACTCGATTGAAACCGGAAAACTCCCTAGGAGTGTTAAAACTGGATTGCCAGAAACGATCAAACCTGTGAACTCATTGATCTTACTATCAAAATATTTGAATCTTTTGCTTTTGAATTTATAGTCAGCTACTCCATAATTTTTCCTAATCACTGGTCCTACTGCCAACAGTTCTGCTGGAGTATCTTTTTCATAGTATGGCTTATAAAGCCCACTCAATACACCGCGATGATCATACAATTCCCAAGTTCCTACTTTTTTATCTCTTTCAATTTTTCCTTTAATTTTCACCACTCCATTTTGGTAATAACCGATATAATCACCCTTACCATTGATGAAACCACATTCTCCTTCTTTCTGCCCCGTTGAGTAATAGTAAAGCCATTTACCTTGGTTAATACCGTTGTCCATATAGCCCTTCACCTTTATTTTTCCATTTTGATGATATTCCAAGTATGTTCCGCTTCCCCCATCGAAGTTCCCGTAGCCCTTGAGTTTGCCACTCTCAGAAAAAAGACTCCACTCACCTTGTTTCTTTCCTTTATCAAAATTGCCCGATGACTGGAGTTTCCCATTGTCATGATAATACTTCCACTCACCAACGGCATCTTGATTGATGTACTTCCCAGTAGCAGAAAGCTGTTGATTAGGATAATAATAGTTCCACACACCCTCCTTTTCACCTTTAGTATAATGGCCTTCAGCCTGCTTGGCTCCATTTTTAAAAAAATATATCCAATTACCTTTATTCTTGGTCCCAAACTTAAGTCCCTTAGCCCTAATCTCGCCTGACCTATAATACTCTGTGTACTTCCCTCTGTTTTCATAGAAGTCTACTTTGCCCTTCAAAATTTGATCTTCATAATAATGGAACCACACCCCTTTCCTCATGCCGTCTACAAAAGCGCCTCGTCTCTTGACAACACCATTCTGATAATAAATCAACCAGTCTCCATCCCTACGATCTCCGACCATCTCTCCCTCCATCTTCTTACTCCCATTCTCAAAGTAATAAGTCCAATAGCCGCTTGGTTCTCCCGCCTCTAGTTCTCCATGCATTTTTTTCTTACCATTCTCATAGTAATAAGTCCACAGCCCCTCTGGCAATCCCTCGTCATAGTTGCCTTTTTTCTCCATATTACCATTCATAAAGAATGAGATATACTCTCCATCTAGGACATTGTCTAAGGTGTCTTTTAGATGATAAACTTCCTTGATTTGATTTTCATCGTCCTTATAAAATGAAGCGCGCTTTTCCCCCTGTGCAAATAATTCATTTGCAACAATTAGTAGGGTTATTATGACTATGAATCTCTTCACTAAGACAATGCTTTTTTCACTAATTAACTCGCTTTTAATCCGATCTATGATCACTTCTTTAACCAAAATAGAAAATAATATTTGGAAGATCGTTTTATTCAAGAGTGTTTTATCAATTCATCAATATTGTTGTAAATTTGCCTTGTTAAAATTGAATAACCAAAAAATATAAGATGAGTACCAATACTTTGCAAGGAGAAAATAATAATTCAAAAAGCGCAGCTAATGACCTTTTTGAATCACCTGATTTTTATGCTTTAGATGATTTACTGACTGAAGAGCACAAATTAATCAGAAGTTCTGTAAGGGATTTTGTGAAAAAAGAAATTTCTCCATCTATAGAGGACTGGTGTCAAAACGCTCACTTTCCTTATGAAATAGTGAAGAAATTTGGTGATGTAGGTGCTTTTGGCCCTACAATTCCTACGGAGTATGGTGGTGGCGGAATGGATTACATATCCTACGGACTCATCATGCAAGAAATAGAACGTGGTGATTCCGGCATGAGATCAACAGCTTCTGTTCAGGGCTCATTGGTTATGTATCCTATCTATAAGTTCGGTAACGAAGCACAACGTAACAAATACCTCCCTAAGTTAGGATCAGGAGAATGGTTGGGTTGTTTTGGACTTACAGAGCCAGATCACGGATCCAACCCTAGTGGAATGGTCACTAGCTACAAGGATATGGGAGATCACTATTTACTCAATGGAGCAAAAATGTGGATTTCAAACTCTCCTAAAGCAGATGTTGCGGTAGTCTGGGCTAAAAATGAGGAAGGTAGAATTCACGGACTTATAGTGGAACGTGGAATGGAAGGATTTACGACTCCTGAAACTCATGGAAAATGGTCTTTGAGAGCAAGTTGTACTGGGGAGCTAGTATTTGACAATGTCAAAGTTCCTAAAGAAAATTTACTTGAAGGTAAAAGTGGATTGGGTGCTCCTATGATGTGTCTTGATTCGGCTAGATTTGGTATCGCTTGGGGAGCCATCGGAGCAGCAATGGATTGCTATGATAGCGCCAGAAGGTATACAATGGAAAGAATCCAATTTGGAAAACCTATTGCTTCTTTTCAATTGCAACAAAAGAAGCTGGCAGAGATGCTTACGGAGATCACGAAGGCACAGCTACTCAACTGGAAGCTTGCTAAGATGATGGACGAGGGCAAGGCCTCGACTCCACAGATTTCGATGGCCAAAAGAAATGCAGTTGAAGTGGCATTGAATATTGCACGCGAAGCAAGACAAATGCATGGAGGAATGGGAATCACGGGAGAATATCCATTGATGAGGCACATGGCCAACTTAGAGTCAGTAGTGACCTATGAAGGAACACATGATATCCACTTACTCATCTTAGGAGCTGAGATTACAGGAATCCCTGCATTCGTTTAGGAGCTTAAATTATTATAGATTAAAAGGCAGGCGATTTGATCGTCTGCCTTTTTTGTTGATTTCCTACAATCCGGAATTATCTAAACTTCTCAAAAATGGATAAAAAGAAAAGAGCAAATATTATACAGATCTGCTCTTTGTCGGGTTGACAGGATTTGAACCTGCGACCTCTCCGACCCTAACGGAGTGCGCTGCCGGACTGCGCCACAACCCGATTTATCTTATATAATCCATACGTAAATGTTAAAGAGATTTAATGAATCAGCAAGGTGACTTTTATTAGAAACAACTAGTTAGGAACTTGATTGGGTATTGACACTCGAAACTCACAGCCTTCATTTGGAGAAGAAACTACCACAATATCCCCTAACAACTTATCTACCGTTTCTTTAACAATATATAGCCCAAGCCCTGAGCCGGTATTATCATCAGTACCTCGATAGAACATGTCAAATATTTTATCTTTTTGCTCCTTATCAATGCCAACTCCATTGTCTGAGACACAAATCACTGCTTTATCTTTATCTACATCAACCTTCAATTCCAAAAATGGCTGGTCTACATCTAGTTTCGCATAGCGAATACTGTTAGAAATCAGATTGTCAATAATAATTTCAAGGCGAAACAAGTCTGACACAAACGGAGACTTCATATTAACTTCAAAGCTCTTTTTAATCTGAGTGGCTGATTGAAAATGTTCGTAGCTGGTCAAACTTTTTTGGATCAGCTCCTCAAAATTGATTTCATCGGTATTGATTCTTAAATGAGAATTTCTTGAGAACTGGATAATATCTCTTATCAATCCATCTAGCTTCAAGACACTATGTTCTTTCAGCCCCAAATACTCTCTCAGCTTAGTCAAATCACTTTCATCCTTAGCCAAGTTGATCAATCCAAGTACGGATGCTACTGGTGCCCTTAGATCATGTGAAGCACGGTAAACAAACTCATCTAACTCCTTATTGGTCTTCGATAGCTTATGCAACAGTTCTTTATTCTCTAATCTTAATCGGTAAGCCTCTAACGCGTAATCGATGGTCTGTTTTAGTTCTTCCTTCTTCCAAGGCTTTGTGATATATCGAAATACTTTCCCTTTGTTGATGGCTGAAATAATGGCATCCTCGTCACTATATCCAGTCAATATTACTCTTACAACATCAGGATAAATTCCGGAAATCTTCTCCAAAAACTCAACACCCGTCATATTAGGCATTCGCTGATCAGTGATCACCAAACTAACATGATTCTCTTTCATGAAATCGAGTCCCTCGTTAGCCGAGTTTGCCACCTTCACATTATATTCTTTACGAAAAATAACCTTGAAACTATCAAGGTTTTTCTCCTCATCGTCTACATACAGTATTAGCTCCTTATCTGATGTCATATAATTTTATATAAAGCGATATACAATATAATGAATGGATTTAGAAAGGCCATTCATTATTGTGGTTTTGGTTGATTTTGAGGAAGATAAATTTTGAACGTAGCCCCTTTATCTTCGTTATTATAAAACTCAATTCGACCATGATGATCTTCCATAATCCCCATACTAATCGACAGACCCAACCCTGTGCCTTGCCCAGTATCTTTAGTAGTGAAAAATGGTTCGAAAAGTCTATTAGTGATATGGTCTGGAATACCAACTCCTGAATCTTTCACATCTACTACGACATCACCATGCTCAATATAAGTGGAAATTATTACTTCTCCTTCTCCTTCAATTGCCTGAATCGCATTACTAACTAAATTCATAAAGACTTGTCCCAACTTCGCTGGATAGCATTCGATCTCAGGAATATTTCCATACTTCTTCACGACTTTCACTCTAAATTTGAAAGTACTATACAGCATTAGCAACACATTGTCTATCCCATTATGAATATCATAATTGCTCAGCATACCAGTATCCATCCTCGAGAATGATTTTAATCCTCTGATAATATCCGAAGCCTGTTCTGCCCCCATATTGATATTAGTGGTCATTTTGGTCATATCAGTCAACAATTCTTCAAAGTCTAGTTCACTTTTCAATTCATTAATTTCTATCAGTTTTTCGGAAATGTTTTCTGCAGTGATCTCGTTATAGGTATTGACTACTTTCAACACATCCTCAATAATGATTTTCAAGCCTTCACCACCCGTACTTAGGTAATTTATTGGATTATTTAATTCGTGTGCAATACCCGCAACTAAAACACCCAATGATGCCATTTTCTCTGCTTGCACCAATTGGTCCTGAGCTTCTCTTAGCTTGAAAATACTACTCTCTAGTTCTCCTTTCTGAGCTTCTAGATTATCGTTGAGCGTATTGAGTTCTTCGGTCCGTTGCCGTAGCTCTTCTTCTGATGTTGATATTTCATCATACGCTTCTCGAAGTTTGTTTTCGGCCAACTTCAATGCTGAGATTTCATTGATGTAAGAACAATTATAGATTACACCTTCAAATTCAATATTAGAAGCATTGACAAGTACAGGAAGTAAGTGTCCATTTTTACCAACATAGCTACTTTCAATATCAGATGCAGGCGAAGTCATCCTCTCATTAAAAAGTGATCTCCAGCCATTTTCGTCTAATAAAGGATCAATATCATATATTTTAATTTTCTCGAAATCTGCTTTGGTATATCCAGAATAATTCAAAGCGGTTTGATTGACATAGTGATAACTCCCATCTTCCTTAATCCATTGAATAGCTATTGGGGCATTATCGATAGTTTTTTGAGCCAATTGATATTGAAGTTCTTGATTTTTCTGTTCTGTTATATCAACAATTACTCCTTCAAGATTGACTAATCCCCCTTTAGAATCATACACTCCGACCCCTCGATCCAAAACCCACTTCTTATCGCCACTTTTAGTGATTATCGGATAAGAAATCTTAAAACTCTTCTTTTCATTCAATGCAGTTGTAATATGTTCCCACACCGAGTCTGAAAACTCGTCAACGAGGACATCCCTCTCCATTTTGACCGTCCCTTGAATAAATTTACCCGCAGAGTACCCTGTTAATTCTTCACACCCATCGCTGGCATATAGCATAGTCCATTTACCATCATTGAGAAATCTATAAGCCATTCCTTGAAGATTTTCCAGTAGCGTTCCATAGGCTCTCTCGCGATCTTTTAGTAGTACATTTTGCTTCTCGATTTCACCCGTCCGCTCGCTTATGAGTGATTCTAAATGCTTCTGATATTTGAGCAATTCCGTTTCAAGTTTTTTCCGCCTATCTACATTATATACTGACCCTATAATTATAGGTTCTTGCCCTGCAACAACCTTATCCTTTAACTTACCTATACTATTTAACCAAATAAAATTTCCATTCTTATGCTTAACTCTTAGCTCTATCTCGTGACTCTCGGGATATACTTCAACATACTTTTTGACTGTAAGATCTGTAAGGTATCTATCCTCAGGATGTACATTTTCAAAAAAGTCATTATAGGTCATTATCTGATCATCTAGGCTATATCCCATGAGGGCATAACTTTCAGAGCTCATATATATTTCCTTCTTATTTGTATCCCATTGCCAGATTCCAGATTCTGTAGCTTCTAAGGCAAAAGAGATTCGCTCATTTCGCTCATTTTGCTTAACTACGAAAGCTTCAAGATCTGCTCTAGATGCATTCTCTAAGTTTATGTTTTCTATATCCATGTACTTTCTTTAAAATGAGATATCTACCCAAGATAATTAAAAATAACTGTAAGCAAAGTCTTCTAAATCATGAAAACTATATATTTGCTCGTGCTTAAGAAACCACCTGTCATACTATCTATTACTTCGCTTTTACTAATGCTGTCAAGTCTAGTATATGGTCAACCCGATTTAGTGAGTAAGACCGAAAGACTCCTCCTAAAGGGAAAGTATGATAACGCATATCAAAGCATCAAGAAGTCCCTATCAAAGGACTCCATCAATGTATCGGCATATCAGGCGCAAGCTGTTTATTTCACGTATTCAGCCTTTCCAGATTTCAATATAGATTCTTCACATTACTCAAATTTGACAGCCATAGGCCATTTCTCTCAAACTGATGAAAAATCACTTTCAAAACTTCTGAGAAATAACATCACGTTAACCTATCTGAACTATTTCAAAAGACATATTGATAGTCTCGCCTTTGAGGTTGCTCTTGACAGCTCCAGTATCATCGGATACAACTACTACTTAGATACCTACAGACCTTCTCACCTAATAGATTCAGTTACTTCACTCAGGAATCAATTGGCATTTTCGGACGCGCTTCAAGAGAATACCTATCACAGCTATCGCTCTTTCATGGAGAAGTATCCCAAATCCTCACAGCTAAAAGAAGCTAAAAGAAGGTTTGAGAAATTATACTTTGATGAAAGTGTAAAAGATGGTCAGCTCGCTAGTTATGTTAAATTTTTAGAAGATCATCCACAATCCATTTATAGAACTCTCGCTGAGTTACAGATTCTAGAACTTTCTACACTGGCCAACAGTTTAGATTCGTATCTGACATTTGCAGAGAAATTTCCTTCTAGCTATTATTCTAGAATTGCGCTGAACTATGCATATCATCTGAACAATGTCGTTCCTAGTGTGAAGATTGATTTCCCAAATCATCACGATTCGCTGTCGCAAGTGAATACAAATAATAAACAGAAGCTACTGCCCTACTATCAAAATGGATTTGGATTCATCAATTCTATTGGAGATGTAATCCTACCCAACATCTATCAAACAGATACATTATTGTCTCCTGATTGCCCAATAGTGTATACTGGATTCATTTGGGATAGGAGCAATCATCAATTGATTACCAAATCGGGTGATGTGTTTTATACTGGTGTATTAGATCAAGTAAAAGACCTTGGCAATGGAATATTGACAATCACTTTAGGGCAAAAATTTGGAGTAATTCATAAGTCTGGCAATAATCTTTTGCCCATGAAATTTCAAGACGTCCAGCTCATCAATAATAACTATATCGCCTATCAAGAAAATGGACTCTGGGGAATCACATCAATGCTCGGTAGAAAATTGATTGATCCAATATATCAGACTATTGCGGGAATAGATGAGTTCATTCTTCTTCAGCAAAATGATCAATGGGCGATTATCAATAACGCTATACTGGCCAATTATTTGATCGATCCATTGAAACTCGTTTTTGATATTGACGATTATGAGGTCTATAATGATCAGCATTTGATCATCTACCAGGGCGAGAATGTCAATCTTCTCTCAAATGATTTACAGTTGAGGTTTGATCGGTCCACTTTAGAGATAAGAGATGGCAACAATATTTTTATCACCAATGACACAGAAGAATCTCATATAATTGATTCAAATACTTTTGAAAAAGTGATGAGTGTCATTTCACCCATATTATCCAATAAAAGTGGCGTATACTACGAACTTGACAATCATTGGATTCAATGGCTGAACTCTTCAGCTGTAGAAATCAGCTCTGATTCGATAGCGCTCGTTGGCGACTATTTCACCAAATACTACCAAGGAGACAGCATGTACTTCAGCCAAAATAGTGAAATCAAAATTCATCAAGACTCAACTTATCAAGTGCTGAATCATTCTAATGAATCATACATTTTGATCAATAAATCGGATCAATCATTATTATTGAAGTCTAATGGAGAATTTAATACGCTAGATTACTACGAAAGACTAACCCCTGTGGGAGATAGCCTTTTGATCGCTAAGAAGGATGGCAAAAGCAGATTAATAAACACTAAAGGTGAAAGTATTCTCTCGTTGGATTATGATGCGATTCAGAAAAACAAGTCAGGCACTTTCACTTTACTAGAAGATTCAAAATTTGGCATGTTCAACACCTTGAAAAATGCTTTAATAGCACCAGCATTTGATCAAATCCTGAAATCATACAATGACTCAACTTACATAGCCCAACTCAATGGCTCTTATGGTCTGATTGATAGTGATGGTAGTACAATATCGCCCTTCGAATTCGATCAAATTGAATACTGGAATGATACCAGTGCTTTGGTAAAACAAGGATACCAATGGATGATCTACGGCATACCTGGCAATGAGCCTATTATTAAGGGAATTAGTCAATTCACTCCAGTGATGGGAAATGAGAATCACAAAGTCATGAAGATATTCAAGGAAAACGGTTATGGGCTCATCCATAGTGAAAAAGGCATAATTATTCCGGCTACATTTTACAATATATATAAAATAGAAAATACTGACGCATCAATATTTATTGCTGAAAAATACATAGAAGAAGCTGACTTCTATGTAGTTATGTATTACAATACTGAAGGTGAAGTGATTTTCAAACATGCAATGGAATCGCAATACCATCAAAATGTCAATTGTGAAAATCCATAAACTGCTTCCATTAATTACTGCCTTTAAATTCGTATAATTGCATCTGAGTTAATCAGTCATTATGCAGTCTAAAAACATCCTTCATTACATTTTCATTGCTATTCTTTTCATCGCTGGTACAGAATCAACGGCACAGACCAATAAACCCAAACTAGTGGTGGGCGTGGTGATCGATCAGATGCGGTATGAATATCTTCATCGCTTCGCTGATCACTATGGCGAAACAGGGTTCAAAAGATTGATACGCGAAGGGTTTTCATTGAAAAACGTACACTACAACTATATCCCGACTAAAACAGCTCCAGGGCATTCTTCTATCTATTCTGGGACCACTCCTGCCGTACATGGGATCATCGGTAACAATTGGTACGATCGCACCACGAAGAAGGAAGTGTATTGTGTAACAGACCGAAGTGAAAAAACGATCGGAAGTGCGAGTACCCGTGGTCAAGCATCTCCACGTAAAATGATCACTTCAACGGTCACTGATGAACTTAGACTTTCAAATCAAATGCAATCCAAAGTCATCAGTATTTCGATCAAAGACAGAGGCGCTGTCCTTCCGGGAGGGCATACTGCGAATGGAGCCTATTGGTATGATATTGAAACAGGTGATTTCATCTCAAGTTCCTACTACATGAACGAACTTCCAGAATGGGCGACAAATTACAATCAGAAAAAAGAAGCTCAGAAGTATATGAACTCAACATGGGCGACAAAATTTCCTATCAAAGAATATACAATGAGTCGCGTAGATAACTACTCCGCAGAAGGCAAACTACTTAATGAGGAAACTCCTAGCTTTCCACATGACCTTAGTAAACTAACCGCGGATAAAGTGAAAAAGTACGAAGTGGTGAAATACACCCCCTTCGCCAATACCATGACTACTGACTTTACCATCGAAGCACTTAACAATGAGCTTTTGGGAAAAGGTGAATTCACTGATTTTTTAACAGTCAGCTATTCGGCAACTGACTATATCGGTCATAAATTTGGCCCTAATTCTGTTGAACTTGAAGACACCTATTTGAGACTTGATGATGAAATCAGTCGACTACTTGAGTCACTAGACAAGTCCATAGGAAAGGGTAATTACACTTTGTTCTTAACAGCCGATCATGCAGCGTTGGATATTCCAGCATACCTCAAAGAGAAGAAAATTCCCAGCGGATCGTTCAACTCTAGAACTTTGGTCGCTAACCTCAATAACTACCTTTCTAAAAAATATGGTGAAGGATCATATGTAGAGCGTTGCATGAATTTACAACTCTATTTCAACTGGAAAGAAGTGAGTAGTAAGAAGATCAATACCCAAGAGTTCTTCCAGAAGTGCTACCAGTTCATCATGACCCAACCAGGCGTCATGCAAGCCTACAGCGCTAATAGCATGCTCAACGGAGATTTCAATGAGGGTGGTGTCAAAGGCACATTGATCAGAGGATTCAACCACAGAAGATCGGGGGAAATCATGATCGTATTAGAACCCAACTGGTTTGATGACTTGTGGGGTGACGCTGCAGATCATGGGTCAGGCTTCACCTATGATACACATGTTCCTTTGATTTTCTTTGGATCAGGTATCAAACAAGGAAGTACGGTGAAGTATCACCCAATCACCGACATCGCTCCAACCATATCTACATTGCTCAACATCAAGTTCCCAAATGGCACTACAGGCAATCCAATTGTAGAATTACTAGACGAATAGCTACCTGATTTACGAAAAACAATTGCTTATAGTCTGTATTTTTCGAGTGGAAATCGGTATTATCGAAGATTGATTATAAAAGCATTTGATTAATGTCGAAACCTGAGCAGTTTAGTAATCGGTGGGGAATCATCCTCGCATCATTAGGAATGGCCATAGGCGCTGGCAATTTGTGGCGTTTTCCAAGGCTCGCAGGACAGTATGGGGGTACATTCATCCTCTTGTGGATATTATTCCTTTTCATTTGGTCCATCCCATTATTACTCGCAGAGTTTTCGATTGGCAAGAAATTCAAGAATGGTGTTATTGGATCATATGCTCAGATCGCAGGAAAACAATATACTTGGTTAGGTTTTTTCATCACCATCTGCACATTGGGCATTGCCTTTTACTACTCAGTAGTCACCTCTTGGGCATTACAATACCTAGGATTCGCGGTAGTCAATGCACTCGATCCAATATTCTCAGAACCAACTTTGGCAGAAAAACTCACTGCTAACCCAATGCACCTAGATCAATATTGGGACTTTGTTGCTAATGGGAATTGGCTCACGATCGCACTATATATACTCGTCACTATCGTGGGAGTATTCATGCTCTCTAGAGGCATCAAAAGAGGGTTGGAAAAGGCAAATAGAATACTAATCCCTAGTTTATTTATTTTGCTGATCATCATCACCTTCATAGCCCTCAACATGGAGAATGGCTTCAAGGGATTAGAATATATGTTCACCATCAATTGGAGTCACTTTAGGAACCCCACGGTCTGGATAGAGGCACTTTCTCAATCTGCCTGGTCAACCGGAGCTGGATGGGGTCTCATGATGACCATATCGGCATACTCCCGTGACAATGAAGACGTAACACTCAACACATTCATAGGAGCCTTTGGAAACAATACCGCTTCACTGATGGCAGGAATGGCCGTATTGCCCGCAGTATTTGCTCTTTCTGCTTCTTCGGAAGAAGCCATCACCTACTTACAAGCAGGTAATCAGGCACTAACCTTCACAGTGATCCCAAAGCTATTCGCTTATATACCGGGTGGAAGTCTATTGTCTATTGTATTTTTTCTAGCCTTATTCTTAGCGGCATTTAGCTCACTACTCCCTATGATCGAGTTATTCACCAAAAATTTGATGGATCTAGGTATTAGCAGGAAAAAATCCGCTATCAGGGTTATCTTATTCTTTATCATATTCGGTCTGCCCTCTGCTTACAGCTTGGACTATTTCTCCAATCAAGATTGGGTATGGGGAATTGGGCTGATTCTAACAGGACTCTTCATTTTGTTAGCTGTCGCTAAATATGGCATTACAAAATTCAAAACTGAATTGATCGATGCTGATGCTGACTTCAAAGTATCAACTACCTACTTCAGAGTATGTATTATCGCCAACCTGATTATTGGGGTGTTCTTGATCTACTGGTGGATGTCGCAAGGGTATAGCACAAATCCTTGGTTTGATGATAATGGCCTTTGGAATGTGTTTGATGTCTACAGCAATGCTTCTATTGTGACCCAATGGGGATTGGTATTACTGATTGGATTCTTACTCAATAAGTACCTGTATGATAAATTCGCCAACAAAGAAGAACTATGAGTACAATATCCATTATCAGCATGATTGTTATCCTGACTACCATCATGGGTGGTTTTGTCTATTTTCTTTCTATCGCGATTAGGAAAGAAAAGGAGAAGGCACAAGAATGATTTTCTCATTACGTTTTAAGAAACAAGAAATAATAACCAAGATTAGCACCAATATTATATATCAACAATTGTTGATAGCGATTTGTTAGCTGTCATATCAAAAAATGAAAACAACAACTCAAATTATGTAACATAGTTTATTATTAATTCGGCAAAAAAATATGAACTTAAAAAAAACTGTATATGAAGAGAAAAACAATCATAATATCTTTATTAATATTATCAATATTAATTTTTGCAGCAGGTAATACACATCGTATTTTACCTACAGAAAATGACCCTTGTCAAACTGACATGACTCATAAAGACCATATAAATGAACTTCCTATGTTTCATTGTATAGGTCATACAGAATATGAAGTGAATTATGAAGAAAAAGGATTGTTACGAGTGAAAAAGTGGGATCACCTTCATAGTTGGATGACTCTTGATTGGCATATTCAACAAGGATTCACGAAAGAACATGCTCTTCAATTAACATCCATCTCTCAGGAATAATTTTGACATTAAATTCAAATTAATATTTATAAACCTTGCGCGGTGTTTTGAATTTGAAAATGAAATACGTCAGCTAACATGGTATAGAAACGCATGCCTTTACTCACGTTTCATCAAGTGAGAGCTACTCGCCCGTATCTTCTGTGTTTTGAGTTTCATGGCTGATTATGAAGGTCTCGCTGCAGCTGATTTTTGTGGTTGGCCTGCACTCAGGTTCCGGCTCGTGATCATGTAGAAAGGTTGTCGCTAAGTTCAGTGCAACTTGCAGGGAAACACAGAAAATACTACTTTCATCACCATTAAGCTCAGGATAGGCACAGCGTTCTATACGGGCGTTAGCCACAAGCAAATAAAAACATCGTGAATGAACGAAATCAGAAAGTTTATTGAAAATATAACTCCAATTAACGATTCTGATTGGCAGTTTTTTTCCTCAAAATTGCAAGAAGTAAAACTCAAAAAACATTCTATTTTATTGGATTTTGGAGAGATTGAGAACTACTTATCATTTATAACAAAAGGAATCGTCAGACTTTATGTTCCAAGAGAAGAATCCGATTTAACTTTTGGTTTTTTATTCGAAAATGAATTTGTCACAGGTTATGATTCATTTTTAACACAAACCCATTCTGAATATCAAATTGAAACTTTGACCGAAACCATTCTATGGAAAATTTCTCACGAAGACTTGCAAGAGGTCTATGAAAGAACAAACAGCGGAAATATTATCGGACGTAAAATGGCTGAAAATATGTTCTTATTAAAATCAAAAAGAGAACTTTCGTTATTAAGTAAAACAGCAGAAGAACGATATTTGGACTTATTCTCTGACCGTCCAAAGTTATTCCAACAAATTCCATTGAAATATATTGCCTCATATATTGGCGTTACTCCTCAAGCATTAAGCAGAATAAGAAGACGCATTACTTAACTTTGGTTCATTGTTTTTAATTTGGTGTTTTCTGACCTTTAGATTTCAATAATTCAGAAAAACATGAAACCATTAATTGTACTTTTATTAAGTTTTACAATCGCGATTTTCGTAATTAAGGCTGTTAAAAAAGAATATGATTTGGCCTTATCAGCAAGAATAGCAATGTCAATAATGCTTGTATTTACAGCTATTGGACATTTCGTCTTTACAAAAGGAATGTCAATGATGATACCTAAATTCATTCCTTTTAAAGAAATTTTTATTTACCTAACTGGAATATTTGAAATACTATTAGCAGTAGGATTATTAATTCCTAAGCTAAAAGTAATAACCGGATGGACCCTCATTGTATTTCTGCTGTTAATGTTACCTGCTAATATATATGCTTCTATGAATAATGTGAATCTGCAAAAAGGAACTTTTGATGGTAACGGCATGATGTATTTATGGTTTAGAATACCTCTACAACTACTATTTATTATTTGGACTTATATTATTACAATCCGAATACAATTCTAAAAGAAGAAAGCCAGTGGCTAACATAATATAGAAACGCATGCCTTTACTCACGTTTCATCAAGTGCGTGCTACTCGTCCGTATCTTCTGTGTTTAGAGTTTCATGGCTATTTCAGAAGGTCTCGCTGAAGCTTGTGGTTGTGGTTGGCCTGCACGCAGGTTCCGGCTGGTGACAACTTAGAGAGGCTGTCGCTAAAGTCTCTGCAACTTGGTTCGAAACACAGAAAATACTACTTTCATCACCATTAAGCATCGGATAGGCACAGCGTTCTTTACGGGCGTTGCATGCCATATCGAAAAACGAACCTGAAAAGAATAATGAATATAAAGAATAGTGTGTTTATTGCAACAAGTTTAGACGGATATATCGCTGAC
>JAWUWD010000005.1:0-60295 GCA_034112085.1 Cyclobacteriaceae bacterium | reverse complement strand
ATTTTCATCTGCATAAATATTATCGAAGGCCTCATAATATTTCTCTGGAAGTGGTTCTTGATAGTCTTCACGCAGTGCGCCCAACTTATCATTAGCCAACATCTCAATGATAAATGAAACATCTTTTTTCTGAGCATTTCTAAAACGTAATTCCATGTCTTTTAAAATATTGAGGTTTGTGTTTCGGTAGTAAACATTTCTAAAAACTTCATCCCTTTATATGAATTGCCTTTTTCATTGAGTTTAGGGCTCCAGACGACAATACTATATTTGTCAGGAAGAATAGCCACTATTCCTCCACCAACACCACTTTTCCCAGGCAATCCTACTCTGAAAGAGAATTCTCCTGCTTCATCATAAAATCCGCACAACTGCATTATAGAATTGATACGTTTCGACTTACTCGGGCTAGTGATGACTTCGTTCGTAATGGGGTCCGTCCCATCAGTAGTTAGAAAGAGAAAAGTACGGGCAAGCTCCTTACAAGTCATTTCAATAGAACAGAGGTTGAAATAGAAGTCCATTACCACATCAATGTCATTTTCAATATTGCCAAACGACTTCATAAGGTTTATAACTGCAGTGTTCGTATAGCTCGTTGATTTTTCAGACGCTGTAATTGTAGTTGAATAGTCAAGTGCGGGATTGTTAGCTACTCTTCTAACGAATTTAAGAAAGTCACTTTTCGGGCTATCGAGACTACTTAATAAGATGTCACAGATCACAATAGCACCTGCATTGACCATAGGATTACGGGGTATTCCATGATTATACTCTAAAAGAACCAGAGAATTAAATGGTGTGCCGGAAGGTTCAACACCAACACGCTCCCATAGGCTTTCACCCTTTAATTCATAGGCTAGCGTCAGAGATAAAACCTTAGCAATACTCTGAATAGAGAATTTCTCATCCGCATCTCCGTAACTGTGACTTTCTGAATCGATTGTCATGAGGTGCACGCCAAACTTGTTAGGGTCTACTTTACCAAGCTCAGGAATGTAAGAAGCTACCTGACCAGAATCGGTTGTACCCTTTAACTTATCGCAGATACTCGAAAATATTATGTCGTAGTTCATTATCAACTTTTAGCGAATGATTTATTCAATAATTTATTAGCGATATATAAACCGCTATATACCGCACCCTCCATATAGCCTCCATAGACCGGAGAAGTTTCTGCACCAGAGAAAAGCAATTTTCCATCCATATAAGCATTTTGAAACAACGGATGACCATATTGAGGCATACTGTAAAGAGGAGTCAGTTCTACAGCAGTATATTTATCTTCAGACCAATCCTTTTCGTGATAGTTCAAATAGCCTCTCACCTCACTCCCTAAATATTTCTCTAGATAGCTCAAAATCATCTCTTGACGACTTCCGAAAGACTCACTCCTTAGATTCTCATTCACAAATCCCATCAAACCAAAATTTGTATCAGTAATATCCGAATGATCATAAATTTCTGTCACAGGGCCAGTTTGATTTATAACAGTACCAGACAGATTCTTTCCGCGCCAGAAAGCGTCTTTATAAGTAATACCTACCTTGATCGCATTACTCATCCAAGTATGAGTATTTGACATCACATCAATCAAATTCTCAGGGAGTGCCGGATCATAATTTAAAAGATTAGCTATTTTGGGAGGAGTGGTGATGATCACTTTATCACAAGAATATGCACCACCTTCAGTTTGAATGCTAATACCATCATTATTATCAATAACCTCATTAACAGTGGTGTTAAGAATTACTTTTCCTAAAAGAGGTTTCGCCAATTCATCAATGAGTGTAGTCGAGCCTCCACCAATTCTATTAGCTGCGGGAGTACTCGGATCGCTTTCAAAATAATGAGCAGGAGCCATTTCATTATACACTAAAACTCCTTTACCGATGCTATATTGATCAAACGCCTTGATGCCCATTTTTACCATGAGTTCGGATAAGGTAGAATGATAATCTTGAAACCAAGTAGCTCCAAGGTCGATGTTGTTTTTTGTATTTATCCTACCACCAATGCGGTTTCTTCCTTCTAGAATAATGAAATCATCTTCACCTTGTTGTAGCAGTTCATAAGCAGTCGTCAAACCAGATAGTCCTGCTCCTATAATGATATACTTGGCATGCGATTTTTCGTTCATATAGTGAATTATTTATCTGTAAATCGAGTTCTCTGTAGTACGCGATCTGGCTCCGAACTACATCCAATTATTGTGACTGAAATAATCAAATACTGTAAATATCCTCTTTTCATAATGCCTTGTCATTTTACTCCAGATTCCATGAGGTCAAATATACTAAACCAATTTCTCGAGAGATTACCTTAGTGAGGATATACTTCCGCTCATATAAATAGTTGAGTAAACTCAGGGTGATTTGTGTACTATTACTAATGTTTCATTGGTCAACAACCCTTTGAGGCTTACAATATCAAAGACTTACAACTACTCAAATAACAACGTTATGCTGAAAAATTACATAAAAGTAGCCCTCAGAGGGTTTGTAAAAAGTAAAGGAGCTTCATTTATAAATATCCTTGGGTTGGCAATCGGATTATCCTGTTTCACTATGATATACGTTTACGTTCAAAGTGAGCTGAGTTACGATAAATTTCACAAGGACTCTAGCCATATTTTTCGAGTGACCACTATAGATAAAGCACTGGGTGTCTCCAGTAATAATGTAGGCATTACTAACCCGATAATGACTCATGCGGCTGAGCAAGGAATAACAGATATAATTGCTTCTACTCGGATATCAGGGCAAGGGAGAGTAAGAATTTTGAATGGGGAGCACGAAGTTTTCACTGAAGATGCTAAATCCGTAGAAACTTCATTTTTTGACATGTTTAATTTTCCGCTGAAAGAAGGCAGTGATACTTCAAAGTTTAGCGCTCCACGCAAGGTTATTTTATCCTCAGAACTTGCTGACAGGACATTTAAGAATGAGCCAGCAATTGGAGAAATTGTGCGAATCAATGAAGAAGACTGGGAAGTGGTAGGCGTAATGGAAGAAATTAATGAAAAGTCGCATCTCAAACTTGATCTTCTGATGTCTCTTTATCCTTCGCAGGCCGATTCTAGTCGTGCGTCCTATTTGAGCAGTTGGCGAGGTCTTGGAATGTTAGGATATATTAAAGTGAGTGATCCAGCAAAGTCAAAGGAAGTTGAAGATCAGATGAATGTTCTTAGTCATGCAAATGAAGTTCCTGAATTTTGGGTTACAAAATTGCAGGCTCTTGAAGATGCGCATTTACAATCTTCCCAAATTCTATTTGATGGTAATAATAACAACAAAGGGGATGTTGTATATGTATATTCTTTGTCAGCCATAGCCATCTTTGTCATTCTTATTGCCGCTTTCAATTTCATGAATCTTTCGACTGCCAAGTCGTCAACCAGGGCCAAGGAAGTTGGTGTACGTAAAGTGCTTGGCGCCCAACGACAATCTTTGATTAATCAGCACCTAAGTGAATCCATACTAGTCTGCCTTATTGCGTTGCTTTTGAGCTTCATAATGATAGGTTTAGTTTCTCCATATGCCCAACTTGGGTTTGAGGAGAATATTTTATCCTATTTGTCATCCAATTCTCAAATTTTGTTGTTCATAGTTATCGTTACTTTAGGTATAGGAGTACTTGCAGGTGTATACCCTGCTTTTGTTCTATCAGGATTCAATGCTGTTAATATCCTGCGAGGAAATTTTCAAACAAGTAAAAGTGGTGTGGCATTGAGAAAGGTTTTGGTTGTCATGCAGTTTGTGGTTTCTATCACATTAATAGTCGCTACCTTATTTATTAATAAGCAACTGGATTTTCTTAAGAAGAAAAGTTTAGGATTCTCGAAAGAACAAATTGTAAATGTTCGCATGAATGATCAAACTCTGTCACAAAACATGGTGGCATTTAGAAACCAACTTCTGGAGTACGAGGGAATTGCCGATGCCGGGATGTCTAATAATATGCCAGGGAGAACATTTGGCCGAACAGGGGTTACTCCTGAAGGTGTACCAGAAGATGAGGAGAATTGGATAGTCAGTGCACTTTCTTTTGATGAGCATTATCTCGATGTGATGGATATGGAGGTAATAGATGGAAGAAACTATTCTCCCGAGCATGGTACAGATGAACAAGACGGGATTTTAGTAAACGAGGCATTTATCAGACAGGTAGGATGGAGCGATGCCTTAGGTAAGAAACTCACTATGGGCAATGATCAGGAAAGAACAATAATAGGTATTGTAAAAGATTTTCATTTTGCTTCTATGCGCCACAGCATTGAACCACTTATTATGTTTTACAATCCGGATGCCAATGGCAATTTGTCAATAAAAATCAATGAAAATACCCAAGCTGCATTAACTCACATAGAAAGTGTTTGGAGCGGTATCTATGGAGATTATCCATTTGAATACCAGTTCTTTGAGCAGGAGTTTGCCCAGATGTTTGAGTCTGATGACGAGTTTTCTGGGTTGGTGATAAACTTTACTTGGCTGGCAATTTTTATCGCTTGTTTGGGTCTTTTTGGATTGTCATCATACATGGCTGAGCAGAGAAGTAAAGAAATAGGGATCAGAAAAGTACTAGGGTCGAGTGTTACGCAAGTGGTACAAGTACTAACCAAGGAATTCGTAATCTTGATTTTAATGGCCTGTGTTCTGGCAATACCCGTTTCTTATATGGCGGTTTCAAGTTGGATTAGTGAATTTCAATACAAGATCGATTTATTATCAATTTCTTCAATGTTGACCTTTGCTCTTGCAGGGTTTTTAGCTTTGACGATTGGATTACTAACAGTGAGCTATCAATCTATTTATGCTTCTTTGGCTAATCCAGTAAATTCGATAAGGTCCGAGTAAGGATTAGCATAATAGAGTGAGAAAAGAAAGTAGCAATTACTAGTTCTAATCTATTTTTTTGACTTCAAATTTAAAACCATATCTAGCTGTATTGTAGCTCCAAATGGTAATTGATTAACACCTGTAGCCGTTCGTGCATGATGACCATTTTCACCAAATAATTCGATAAGTAGTTCAGAAGCTCCATCAAGGACTTGCGGTTGCCTAGTAAAGTCATCTGATGATCGAATATAGCCTTGCAGCTTGAGTATGCCTTCAATCAGATCCAAATCACCAATGTCTCTTTTTATAATAGCCAACATCATAACCACAGTATTTTTAGCAGCCTCCTTTGCCTGAGCTTCAGTGACATCAGTCCCTACAGCTCCAATCAATTGGCTTTTTCTGCCTGAGACAAAAAGCATGTTTCCGCATCTTTTAGACCCAATATAATTTGCTACAGGAGCTTTAGGCTGACCCAACTTAATTCCAAGTTCATTTAATTTATTTTCAATGACACTCATTTAGTCTTTTTTGAGAATACCTTTTGTTCTTTGAATTCAATATAGTTGATATTACTATAAAACCTGTGAGCGTCTTCTCGAATTGAGATGCAGCGAACTCTTATCTCTGTGCCATTATTCACCAAAGTATCAAGATGTTGGACTAGCATTTCCTCAATTCCTTTTTCTCTTTCAGAGACTTTTACTACTAAGCCACCTATTTCTAAGAATAGTTCAGATGTTAACCGCATGGTGAAAATGGCTTGAATAAAACCAATGACAATTTCATTTTTTTAAGCTACACAAACCAGGTGATACTCATGCCTAAGTAAAGAACAAATTCGGTCTTTAACTTTTATATCCAAATTGAGAACTGAGCTCTGAAATGACTTCGTAATCACGTTCATCTACTTTTCTGTTTCTAATTTTATCATTCATATATCTAAATGCTTCAAGGAAAAACTTACTCAATTTACCACAAAACCTATAAACTGAAGCATGTAGAAAGTAAACGTATTTAACTTATCCTAAGTCCCTGTGTAGATTTTGCTCAGATGAAATCGAAGAACTCTATACTTTTGTAAAAAATACATCTCAACTTATAAAGTCAATTAGACAAGCGAGGAGTCCATACATGAATATGTTGAATGATAATCGTAGGTGTGCATTTTTTTCTTAAGGTTTTCACCTAAAGAAGTTTTCCCCATTCAATTTCAGCTCGTTTTTTATTTTCAATAGGATTTTCGTTCCACTCGTCTTGAGTATCTTCTTCTTCATCTTTGTAAAAAACATGTAATGAACCATCTTGAATTACCACACTATGTGGATTTGCCTCGACAAGACTTCCTTCACTTATTGCAATTGAACAATAACCACCATATTTGGGAGCGTATTTTTCTGGAGATTCATCAAACACCTTTTTGTTCTCTGTAGATCTAAACTGGTAGATGGCGTCTTCATAAATGGAGGTAATACTTTCATTCCCCATAGTTGCTTTTCCAGCATATACACTCAAAGGATCATGCCCTTTCAACGCTTTACCATTTTCTAGATATTGTGGTTCCTTTTTCATTACAATGAATTTTAAAGATTAAAAGTAGATTGAGTTATTGTTGTGATTAATTATGTACCTTTTAATGAATCTCAACACTTTGCTGAATTTGATATAAACAAAAGTAAGGTGTTTTCTCCTTAGAGAGTTATGAAAGAATTCCCCAATAGTGGTGAATTCTTCCTTTCAACCCCGAATTCAATTTCGTGAGATTATCTCGCAACCTATTTATTAGTAGAGAGGTCATTTAGAGGTTAGAATAGCCAAAGTACCTCATGACAAACCGGCACTCTTTGGATTTCATTTTCTGAGCAATGCTCAAAGTCGATAATTAGTAAAAAATCAACCACAATGAAGTTTAGAAGATGACTTCGTCAAGAACAAAGCAAACACCAGAAATTTCTCAGAAGACTTATGGATGCGTGAATATGGTAGGTTCAAATGCGAAATTTATAATGAATGTCGCGAAGGGAAATATTGACCATCAATAGGGAAAACCAGCCTAACCAAAACAACGAGTTATCCGTAATATTTGCATCAATAATTATAATACATTATGAAAATAAATGAACAAAATGGAAAGTTAAGTATAAAAAAACCTGGAGCAAGATCACGAATTGTTAGCTAAAGAGGATGTCGAGAAAACATAAGTTTTGACTTAGCTGTCTGACCAGGCATAAGTTATCACGTGATTATTGATATATCATCATTGATCCAATGCTAATATTTTTTACTAACTTATTCAAATGATGAAAATCTCATTAAAGAACAAAGTGTACTGAGCAATACAAAATTTAATTGTTTACCTATTTATCTTAAAGAAATTTAAACATCAACTATGTCCGATAAATCAATTAACATTTCATGGCACAGAGTACTAAATTCTCCAGCAGAATTGCCAGAAGGAAGAGTTACCACAGTTACCGCCAATCATAAAGGTATCTGTCTGACTCACTATGAAGGAAAATTTTCCGGGCTTGACAATAGATGCCCCCATCAAGGAGGGCCATTAGGAGAAGGTTCCATCGAAAACGGTCTTTTGAGATGCCCTTGGCATGGATGGGATTTTGATCCTTGCACAGGACAGTCGCCTGGGGGGCATGATGATCGCATCATTACCTATCCAATAGACATCAGAGATGATGGCGTATATGTGGGTGTAGAAGATGAGCCTGCTCATGAAGTGACTATCTCAGATGTGATGATGGAAACTATGGTTGAAGCAGGAGTTGATACAGTTTTTGGTATGGTAGGTCACTCCAATCTAGGTGTTGCTGACGCCATGCGTAGACTAGAGAAGAAAGATAAGCTTACATTTATAGGCATACGTCACGAAGGAGCAGGTGCTTTTGCAGCTTCAGCATACGGAAAATTGACAGGTCGCCCAGCGGCCTGTTTTGGTATAGCAGGGCCTGGCGCGACCAATATGTTCACCGGTATGTGGGATGCCAAAAATGATCGTTCACCAATGTTAGTGCTTTCTGGTCAAGTGCAGTCACAAGTTATTGGAACTGGAGCCTTCCAAGAGGTTGATTTAGTACAGGCTTTCGAGTCAGTTGTAGATTTCAATCATCGGGTATTACCTAATAGTAAGCACAGCGAGTTGATGATTCGGGCGATCAAAGGAGCCATAGCCAACAGAGAAGTATCTCATCTTACTTTTCCAGATGACATGCAGAAACAACCTGCACCAGATAAAACCATCAAAAAATTAACAAAGAGATTAGCGGAAGATAAAATAGCTCCTCCAACAACGGTCGTTGAGGATGCTATGAAATTATTGAACAAGGCAAAACGACCAGTAATCATAGTTGGTCATGGAGCAAGATTCAATATGGATGAAGTGATTGCAATGGCTGAAAAACTCAATGCGCCCGTATTGACCACTTTTAAAGGGAAAGGACAGATTTCTGATCACCACCCTCTAGGATGTGGCGTCTTGGGAAGGAGTGGCACTCCAATAGCTAGTTGGGTAATGAACGAAGCAGATTTACTCATAGTTTTTGGTGCATCATTCTCAAATCACACAGGTATTACTCCTAAGATGCCTACTATTCAGGTAGACTTTGACAGAATGGCCTTGTCTAAGTTTCATGACATTGAAGTTCCTGTTTGGGGAGAAATAGGGGTGACTGCAAAAATCTTCAATGATAAGCTGAATAACAATGTAGCGCAAGATCAACGACCAGACATCAAAAAAAGATGGGAGCTTTGGCGAGAGGAAAAAGCTAACAGACTTAAGGATGATAAAGGACATGGATTAAGTTCTGTGGCTGTGTTTGAAGCAATGAATCGACTAGCCCCAGATGACGCAGTGATGTGTGTGGATGTTGGTAACAATGCCTATTCTTTTGGGCGTTACTTCGAACCTAAAAATCATTCTTTCTTAATGTCAGGATATCTAGGTTCTATCGGTTTTGGCTATCCGGCAGCTATGGGAGCTTGGGCAGCAGTTAGAGACAGACGACCTGTGATAGCAGTGACAGGCGATGGAGGTTTTGGACAATATATGGGAGAGATTTCCACTGCAGTGAAATACAAAATGCCCATCAAACATATCTTGATTAACAATAACGAACTTGGTAAAATTTCCAAAGAGCAGCGGGCAGATGAACTTGATGTCTGGCAGACATCACTTCAAAATCCAAATTTTGCTGACTTCGCTACGAGCTGTGGAGCGCTGGGTATTCGTGTCACCAAGCAAGAAGAATTGGATGAGGCAATGAAACAGTTGTTTGCACATGATGGCCCTGCCACTTTGGAAGTTTTTGCTGACGTAACTTTAATATAACATGTTCCAATCATTCACAATCATACTATCGCTAGCTGCATTATTCAGCTATGTAAATCATAAATGGCTAAAGTTACCAACTACCATAGGTCTAATGATCATGGCCATCGCCTTGTCTGTTCCAATGGGACTGTTGCAGATATATTCTCCAGATGTTTTTCATCAAGCCTGTGCTGTAGTGACGGAAATCAATTTTAAAACATTCCTCCTTGATGTTATCTTGAGCCTACTGCTTTTCGCGGGTGCGCTCCATGTCAAAATCAAGGATTTAAATAATGAAAAATTCTCAGTTTTGGCATTTGCCACAATCGGAGTAGTCATCTCTACATTTGTAGTTGGAGGACTTTTGTTTTACGCACTTCAGCTAATTGGTCACCCTATAGAGTTGGTGTATTGCCTGCTTTTTGGAGCCTTAATATCACCAACAGACCCAATTGCCGTTCTGGCTATTCTTAAAGAAGCTAACGTGGCGAAGTCACTAGAAACCAAAATAGCTGGGGAATCTTTATTTAATGATGGCGTTGGAGTAGTCGTGTTTCTTACCATACTGGGGTTCACCGGAATGGAATCTATTGGAATTGGAGAAGTAGTGACTCTTTTTGCTGAAGAAGCCATTGGTGGAGTTATCTATGGGCTTGTTTTAGGCTATATAGGGTTTCGTATGCTGAAATCAATCAAAGACGATCCGAAAATAGAAGTGCTACTCACATTGGCCATAGTTCTTGGTGGTTATACATTGGCATCTATTATTCACGTTTCTGGTCCTCTGGCGATGGTGGTTACTGGACTCTTCATAGGAAATAAATTATTCAGTACAGCCTTTGACGATGTATCAAAAGAGTACCTAAATCTATTTTGGGAAACACTAGATGAGATTCTAAACTCGTTGCTTTTTGTGCTTATAGGTCTTGAAATATTGACCATAGGCTTTGAGAATTACTATCTATTGGCAGGAGCAATGGCGATTGTTATTACCTTGATTACAAGGTGGCTAAGTGTAACTGCTACTTATAAGTTATTAAGACATGCTGATGATCTTCATCCTAAGAAGACCGTATTAATGCTCACTTGGGGAGGCTTACGCGGGGCTATATCAGTAGCATTGGCACTATCCATCGAAAATTATGAACACCGGGAGTTGTTAGTATTTATTACTTACTCTGTGGTCGTATTTTCTATCATAGTTCAAGGACTATCTATCAAAACATTGGTTAAAAAATTAAAACTATCTAAATCATGAAAACAATACTTTCAATATTGCTGTTGGTTTTTACGCTTACATCTTTTGCTCAATCTGGAGGCTGGATAGAAAAGTCTTATGAAGTAAAAGGCACGTGGGAAATCGTAAAGAAAGGAGATACTCACTATTTGATTTTTGATGAAGATTTTGACACTAAGAAAGCTCCTGATCTGAAGATTTTTCTATCCAAATTGGAAGTCAACAAAATTAATGCTGATAATGCTGTGAAAGGTTCTGTAAAAATAGCTGATCTGAAATCCTATGATGGAAAACAGTCTTTTCTCATTCCAAAATCTGTGAATCTCATGTCATATAAAACGCTGCTGATTCACTGTCAGCAATATGAAGTCTTGTGGAGTGTGGCTAAATTAAATGAATAACTATGAATAAAGATAAAGCCTCCTTAAAAGCAGCTCGTGAAGAAACGCATGCAGCAGTACAGTTGATAGCTATGGTTCCTAGGCATCTGTTGGCTGCTGATCCAACCGATTCTTCTGCTAGCTTAATTTGGGATGATGAACTCAAAATGCTGAGATCACAAGAGGTGTATGGATTTATAATAGCTTATGAATTTAGCACACAAGAAATACACATTCACAAAGACTCAAGTCATGTGATTGGAGTCCCTACAATAGGTAGGAGCTTTGAAGAGGTATTGGAAGATCTGAAAAATACACTTACGGACTTGGGTCTCAAAGGTGATCTCTTGAAAGAAGAATTGCCTTATGAACTTCCTGAGAGTATAGTGAAGCTTGGTAATCCTTTCGTGAAGCAAGACTCAGAAGCACTGGAAGCATTAACAGAACTTTACTCACTCACTTCAAAATTGCTTCAAAAAGCTTTTGGAAGCGTCACTGCTGCATCCGAGATTAGATGCTGGCCTCATCACTATGATCTAGCTACTTTGGTGACCGTTATAGCACATGAAGATCCTGAAAAAGCTAAGTCTATCGGATTTGGATTTTCTCCTGGTGATGGCGGATATGATGAGCCTTACTTTTATTTGACACCATGGCCTTACCCTCCTACTGAGAAACTATACGAAATCAGGAAACCTGCTTTCTGGAATACCGAGGGATGGACTGGTGGAGTACTCAAAGCGAGCGATTTAAATGAAACCAATGCGGAGACTACAATTTTTGATTTTTTTGAAAATGGATATCACAAACTGACAGAAATACTATGAGTGAAATACTTCAAGGAATAAACGCAGCTGAAGTAGCTGTCTTTGATCAACTGGAAAACAGAAAACCAACCCATGCGCAAGTTTCTAAGACAGATCTTGTGCTTATTCGATATGAAGACAAAGTATCCGTGCTTTATGGCAGGTGTCTTCACCGAGGAGCCTTATTAGGTGATGGTTTTGTGGAAGGAGATAATCTGATTTGTGGCTTGCACAATTGGGATTATCGAATTGATACAGGTGTAAGTGAGTACAACAATAGCGAAGTACTACATAAGTTCAAGGAATATGTAGTCGATGGGAAGGTGTACATAGATAAAAAAGAAGTAGAGCAGTTCGAGATAGATACACCATCACCATTCAATGAAGATGAATATTTGGGAAAATATGCAGACACACACCCTGAGGCAACAGAGCCATATACCGGATACATCAAAGGATTGGCACAAGATGGCCTTTCAAAACTAGGACATCATGGTGCTACTGAAGCCATGGGAGTAGATCGAAACACACTTCCCAAATGGGGAAATATACAGATGCTTCCAGCTCAAATGGCAAAGAAACCATTGCTCGATGATGTACCTGTAAGTACTTCGGTGATTATTGGCCCAAATGCCAAGAAGCCATTGCAACTAGACATTCCAATATTTGTTTCGGACATGTCTTTTGGAGCGTTGTCTAGAGAGGCAAAAATAGCCCTCTCGAAAGGCGCGCAAATGTCAGGCACAGGGATTTGTTCGGGAGAAGGAGGCATGTTACCGGATGAACAAGAAGCAAATTCAAGATACTTTTATGAGTTGGCATCAGCCAAATTTGGATTTGAATGGGAGAAGCTGAAGAAGGTGCAAGCCTTTCATTTTAAAGGTGGTCAAGGAGCCAAAACAGGAACCGGTGGTCATCTTCCTGGTCATAAAGTGAGTGCGGAAATAGCCAAAGTTAGAGGATTGAACGAAGGAGAAGCTGCTATTAGCCCACCAACTTTTACAGATATGTCGTCAGTCGCAGACTTCAAGGAGTTTGGCGATAAAGTAAGGGAAGTCACTGGTGGAATTCCGATAGGTTATAAACTGGCGGCCAGTAGAATTGAGGATGACATTGATTTTGCGTTGGATGCAGGAGCTGATTACGTGATTCTGGATGGTCGTGGAGGCGGCACTGGTGCAGCACCTATTATTCTGAGGAATCATATCAATGTGCCGACTATTCCTGCATTAGCAAGAGCCAGAAAGCATTTGGATAAAAGAGGTGCGGATGGTGTGTCACTTATTATTACAGGAGGTCTTCGTGTGCCATCTGATTTTGCCAAAGCGTTGGCTATGGGGGCAGACGCTATTGCAGTTTCCAACTCTGCGTTACAAGCCATAGGTTGTTTGGGCATGAGAGCATGTCATACCAATAACTGTCCTGTAGGAATTGCTACACAAAAGGAGAATCTAAGGGCAAGATTGCTAATTGAAAATTCAGCAAAACAGCTGCATAACTTTTTTAGTGCAAGTACAGATTTAATGAAAGTATTGGCAAGAGCATGTGGTCATGATGATATGAATAAATTTTCACATAAAGATCTTTCTACATTTGACCATGACATCTATCGTTTAACAGGAATCAATTATGCGGGCATTAATCCTTAGTCTAATCACACTTATGGCCACTGACACAATAGCTCAACGCTATAGCATTGGAGCGGCTGCGGCTTATGGTTCAGAAATAGAAGCAGCGGGTTATCAGATTCGAGCTTATTACAATGTAGATCATAAGACTTGTTTTGGACCTGAAGTCACAATCTTCCCTAAAACAACGCATGAGATTGGGGGAGAGAGTATTGATGTATCATTGACCGAGTTCAACTTCAATGGACACCATCATTTATATTTCGGATTAGAGCATCTAGGATTTTATCCATTAACCGGTGTCAATTGGAGTAGAGAAGAAGCAGGTGAAGACGTACATGAAGCTTTCGGGATTAACATTGGGGCAGGACTCCATTTTTCTAAAAAGAAATGGACAATGTTTACTGAAGTGATACATTTGACAGGAGACCTTTCTCAACAAACTTATCTATTGGGAGTTTTCTACACACCTTCAAAAAAACATGAACCCCATGAGTAGTGTATTATCTATATTGATTGATCTGATGTTTCTTTATTTCGGAATAGGGCTCGTATTTGGCATATGGTTTATTATTGCTGGAGCTCCTAAACTGGATGAAGGGGCGAAAGGAACGCCTTGGCATTTTAGATTGATTTTACTGCCAGGGAGTATTTTGATCTGGTCAGTTTTGTTATACAAGCTAGTAACCCGAAAATCATGAATCGAAAATTGAGGAAAAGACATTTATGGGCTTGGATTTTGATCTTGACTCTGATTCTACCGCTCATTGTTTATGCATTTATTAACGTCCCCACTTTTTAAACTATGAGTGTAACATACGCCTCCATATTGTGGAATAAGCAGAAGAAAAAATACGATTTGGGTATCCTTATCTTTGTGCTCTCTTTCACAATCTTGTTTTTTGTGGGACATGTGGTTTTACACCCTGTCGCTACTTTCGAGACCATCTTCATTAGAAATTTCGGGCTAATTGCTTTTCTGTTTCTGCATGTTGTCTTGGTCATTGGACCACTTGCAAGAATCAACACCAAATATCTCATCATACTTTATAATAGACGCCATCTTGGAGTGACCATGTTTATTATGGCAGCCATACATGGTGTGTTTAGTATTCTCAACTTTCATTCATTGAGCAATATGAATCCGGTAAAATCAGTATTCTTATCAAATCTCAGGTATGATTCAATCATTGAATTTCCATTTCAGGTACTGGGATTTATTGCCTTAATCATACTTGCGCTTATGGCAACAACAAGCCACGACTTCTGGCTAAAGAATCTCGGGCCTAAGCTTTGGAAGAGTCTTCACATGCTAGTTTATCTGGCATATGCCTTGATCATTCTACATGTTGTGCTGGGTGCTTTGCAAAATGAGACATCCCCTGTTCTTTTTGGTGTAGTCCTGCTGGGCTTCATTCTGGTTTCTTCTATGCACATATATGCAGGACTCACAGAACGCAGTGTCGATGAACCGATAGACGCTGAAGAAAGCGACTTTGTCAAAGTGTGCGATGTGTCAGAAATTGAAGACAATAGAGCTAAAATATTTACCGTAAGTGGAGAACGTGTTGCCATCTTCAAATATGATGGGAAGTTATCTGCAGTGAATAACTTTTGCAGACATCAGGGAGGTCCACTTGGAGAAGGAAAAGTGGTAGATGGATGTATCACATGCCCTTGGCATGGATATCAGTACTTGCCGCATAATGGTCAATCACCTCCCCCATTTACTGAGAAGATAGAGACCTACAAGTTGAAGCTTGAAGGTGCTGAGGTTTGGATCGATCCAAAACCACTAGCTGTAGGTACCGAAGTAACACCTATAGTACTGCCATGATGAGGGAAGATCAATACGAGTTTAAAGGGATCCCTACTTTTAGGATTAATGACTATAGAAAGGCAATAGAATTCTATATCGACCTTCTTGGATTTGACATTGATTGGGAACATAGATTTGGACCAACTGAACCGGTCTATATGCAGATTTCAAAAAAAGGGTTGGTCTTACATTTAACTGAAAATGAAAGATTTCAGACAGGAGTAATAGTGTTCGTTGAAACGCAGGCCATTGACGTCTTCCAAAAAGAATTGACTCGTAAATCAACGTTAAAGTTTGAGGTATTGGAAACTAATTGGGAGACAAAACAAATGGAAATAGAAGACCCTTTTGGAAATATGTTAAGGTTTAATGAAAACACTCTGGAATGAAAAAGCAAGATGAATTTTATATCGGTTGGCAAGATGACGTTACTCCATCCTACCTACAAGGGAGAAGACAATTCTTCATTGCGGGTTTATTGCTCATCATACTATTTGGAACGGGCTATCTGTTTATGGAAAATAAGTTTGTCAACAACTATTTTGACTACGGCAATCTCACCGAGCTTGAAGGAACAATTGTGGAGTATCCCGTTTTTGGACTACGAACTAAGGTTGATGGAAAAGCAGTAACTGTTCCTTTGGTTGGATTTGGTAAATTTGATGCGCTTCCTATTCTTGAAGAAATTAAGGCCAGGACAAATGGCAAATCACTATCAAGTTTGAAAGTAACTCTCAAAGGTACTTCACTTACATTTCAAGATAAGACTTGGATGGAACTTACTGAAGGTGATGAGAGTATCGTATCAATAACTGACTCTAATCTGGATTATATTCAAGACAATAAAAATCTTGGAGCACTGTCAATAGCAGGTGAAATAGTTGATCCGAAATGCTTCTTTGGAGTCATGAACCCTGGCTACAATAAAATCCATCGTAGCTGTGCGATTAGATGTATTTCTGGAGGAATTCCTCCAGTGTTAGCCATTAGAGAAAAAGGCATTTTCACAGACTATTATTTTGTGACTGATGAAAATGGAGAGCCTATCAATAAAGAAATACTTCAATTTGTTGGGTTGCCTGTCACCGTTTCTGGTGAAGTACAGCAGGTAGATGATTGGAAAGTACTAATGCTGAATTCAAAGTTTTTGAGCAGTATGATCTCAGCTAGAATGGATAATCAACTAGCGCTGTGCAACTAATTTAGTTTATAAGACAATCCAGTCTTTAGCAGCCAATCTTGGGCGATGAAAGTATCATTAAAATCATTAAAAGGGGAAGTTGTAGATCTAAATGTAGTATTGAGACCTACCCCTAATGTCTGAATCAATTTCAGTTTATTCGATAACTTAATTAGCACCCCGAAATTTGCAAATAGCTGAACGATATTATCCGTTTGTACTAGTTCAAACTCCTCGAAGTTATTGGATGCTGTATTGAAGTATCTTGAATCCTGCTCATCGTTGATTCTCTGCAAGATCAAATCAAAAGAATGAAACAGATTAAACTTCTCTGATCTCCCGTGCAGATAATTGGCATAACCAATGTATAAGCCACTAAGTTTTACACCCTCTCGCTGTTCAATGTTATCGCCATAAGAAAGTAAAATGGTCGGGCCAATACTCCAAGTGTGGTTGTTAAAATCAAATTGAGCAGATGGAGATATCACTGCCCCATCATAGGAGTTAGGTAGGGCTATCTGTAATTCTACGGAAGAAACAGTTTGTGCTATCGCAGGTTCTATCACCAAAAGGCATGCAATAAATAAAATAATGGCGTGGAGATAAGTTTTCATAGCACGAATTAACAAATATTTTCCTTTTGTAAAAGTCGAAACTATGACAATTCTATTATGTCAATGTGTATATATTTACAGAATGAAAAGATACTTCATTTATATTCTTTTACTTTCATTAGGCTGTAGTAGAGACTATGTAGTGCCTAATCATTTTCCAGGGGTTGTAAAGGTATTTGACAATAGAATTTTTGTAGCCTATGGAGAAGGTGGTTTGATTGTTACAGATATTATCACTGATCAAGTCATCGCCCACGTATTTCCTCCAAGAGATATGCGGAGTATTGATGACTTTGATGTTGATGGTGACTTGTTGTTCATTATCGATGCTAGGAATCGAAATTCCCTAGCCGTCTATTCTATCGCTGACATTAACAATCCAGAACTAGTAGATGCTCCTATTGAAGTTCATGGTGGGCCTTTTAACGGAATTTCTGCGAAATCAGGAAATGTTGTTGTTGCCGGAGGAACAGGTTTTTTGGAATTTTTTCAGTATTCTAATTCAGGTGAATTGAGTGGTCCAGTCACGTTTGGTAGGGATAGAGGACATCCAGACGTGTTACTTTCAGAAGATGGACTGTCTGCTTTTATTTCCACTGATTTTAACACTCCGGTGGACGATGCTAGATTTGGCATTGAGTCACTCTCTTTAGGTAAGGAGCTAAGGATTCCAACGCTGATTTCTAAACAAGGAATTCCAGAAGCTGGTTTCACAAAAGGTAGAACTTCTCCAGTAGGATTCCCTATCCATACCAAAGTCTATCAGGGTCACTTATTGGTAGCACATGGAGGCGGACTCACCATTGTTCAGCTTATTGAAGGTTCAGCCTTTGGACAAACCAATCTTTATGATTTTGGAATTAATGCCATTGCTGTTGAAACATCTAGCGATATGGCGTACATCATAGGATATAGTAATGATGAACCTGTTATGCTGAGAGTGGATCTCTCTGATATTAATAGCCCTGCTCTATTAGAAAGCGAAACATTAAATATAGGAGACAATATCCCTACCTCTATCGCCTTGAGTAATCAATCGGTTTATATTACTGCCGGTGAAGCTGGATTATTAGATTTGGTTAGATAGATGATTTCAACTAATCTCTAGAATCTATCAGAAGGCTTCATTATCATAAAATCTATAATTAAAACAGGTTATAATAAGTGGAAGGTTCGATGACAATTGAGCCTAATAGAGCTAGTTCTTTATGCTACTTTTTAGCAGCCTCAATCTTAGCCACGATATCATCTGTATTGGGAATATTCTGATTTCCCCATAATCCAACAACAAGAATGACACTTCTTAATGATCTCCCCTTATTAGTAAGTGTATAATGAATTATCAATTTATTCTTTTCATCTCCTTTCTTGACGAAGATTCCATTATTCACCAAATTCTTTAATCTAGCGGCCAATATATTGGAGGATATACCTTCTGGGGCAGATTGAAATTGGCCATAAGTTGTGAAGTTTTTGAATAGTGCATCCCTTAAAATGACCATTGTCCATCTATCTCCTATGAGATCTAAAGTACTCGCAATTGGGCATGATGAGCGATTCATAAACAAATATATATAAAACACTTGCATTACACAAGTTAATATTTAAATTTACTTGTGTAATGCAAGTAAATAGAATAAATAAAGATGGAGTTAACTAATAAAAAAACATTGATCACAGGTGGTGGTTCAGGAATAGGACTGGCAATTGCCCATGAATTAATAGAGAATGGTGCTGAGGTAATTATCTGTGGACGAAACAAGTCAAAGCTTGACGTAGCTAAATCTAAGGTGTCTAATCTTAGGATAGAAGTGTGTGATGTTACTGATGATTCGCAGATTTCTCAATTGGTTAATACCCTGGAAGCAAATGGGGGAATTGATATATTAATCAATAATGCAGGAGTACTTGAAAACATAGATTACTCTGCTGATTCGCAATCGATGGAAACACAAGAAAGAGAAATTAATATTGATTTTTTAGGGCCCATTAGGATGACTCACCACTTTCTTCCAATGCTGAAAAGCAAGCTCGAATCTGCTATTGTCAATGTATCGTCAGGCCTTGCATTTGTGCCCTTAGCTTCTGCACCAGTTTACAGTGCAACTAAGGCTGGACTTCACTCTTGGACACAGTCGCTGCGTTATCAACTAGCCAATACCCATGTGAGAGTTTTTGAACTCATGCCTCCACTGGTAGATACTGAGATGGTCTCACAATTTACCGGACAATCAATGATGGCTCCAGATAAGCTGGCGAAGACACTGGTAAAAGGGTTGAAATCAAACAAATATGAGATAACCCCAGCTCAGTCAAATCTAGTGAGAATGATGAGTCGTTTGGCTCCGAGGTTTTCATTCAAGATGCTCAATAGACAGATGTCATGAAGAAAGCCCTCAATTATTTAGCAAATAGTTGAGTCATGTCTTTGAATGCCTTAAACTCTAAAGCATTCCCTTCAGGGTCTAAGAAGAACATGGTAGCTTGTTCCCCTACATCTCCTTCGAAACGGATATAAGGTTCTATCACAAACGAGATGTCATTGGATTTCAATTCTTCTGAGAGTTGTTGCCAAATATCCCAATCCAACACCACGCCAAAGTGCGGCACGGGCACATCTTTTCCATCCACTGCATTTGATTCTAGTGACTCCCCAGCTTTATAGCCGTCTTTTTGATGAATAACCAATTGATGTCCAAAGAAGTTGAAGTCTACCCATTTTTCTGAGCTTCTGCCTTCTGAGCATTTCAAGATATCTCGATAGAAGACTCTGCACTTTTCTAAGTTCTGAACAGGAATAGCTAGGTGAAAGGGAGTGAGTTTATTCATTGATATTTTTCATTAAGCATTGGTTCAATAGGAAAGTAATATAATCAATTCTGATCATTTTATTTACTTAATATGCTATCTAGAAGTCTGCCGATTGTTCCAAATGTACTAGAGTGGTCTTTACCATTTTCCTTCATTTGGGATAGTGCTTCCTTATTGTAATAAGTGCCTTTTTGAAATACAGCGACAGGATTGCGCAGAGTACTAATTTTTTCTAATGGGTTTTCATTTAACAAAATGAGATCAGCATTTTTCCCAACAGATACTGATCCGGATTGGTCATCAATACCAAGTGCCTTTGCAGCATTCATGGTACCAGAATATAAAATTGAATAAGCATCAACGCCACTACTAATATTCAGTATTATTTCATCATGCAACGTAAAACCAGGCAAGGTTAGGTTTGGTCCCGTATCAGTTCCCAACAATAAATTAACCCCTTCTTCATGAAGTATTTTTACTATTAATTTCATGATTTCGAACTTCAGTTTTACATTCGAATTGTCCTCCATTTCAATATAATCACCCAATTGCTTACGACCAATGAATTGAATAACTGGATTTATGAATTCAACGGAATCTCTTCTTAAAAACAACTCTTTTTGTTCGGATGCCAAGAGGATATGTCGATAAGCAGACAAGGTCGGTGTAACGTATATACCCGCTTCTTTAATTTTCTGTGCAATGATTCTCATGCTCGCCTCATTGTAACTGTAATTCAACTCACCTTGAAGAATTTCTTCTACATGTTCGAGTGAAACAATGTCTTTACTTAAGAGTTCATCAAAATCAACTTTGTATGGTGGGTGACCAGCTACTGGCATATTGTGTTTTTTGGCTTCAGCTAACACTTCGTCCAACATGATAGAGTCCAATCCATCATAAATCTTAATAAAGTCATATCCAGCTTTAGCATACTTTTCCACTGCCTTTTTGATTTGTTTTTCATTCTTCACTTTCTTATGAAATGGACCAGCATTGTCACCGCTATTGATAGTTGGACTAGCTGTAAAAACTGTTGCACCTATCAGCTTACCTGATGCAACTTCTTTTCGCCATTTTAGATGCATGGGGAATCCCATCATATTTCTAACGGTAGTCACACCATTGGCCAGGTATAATGTCAAATCGGATCGATCGAACAAATGCGTGTGCATATCAACTAATCCGGGCATGAGGTATTTTCCTTTAGCATCTATGATTTTAATGTGTTGCGGCAATTGCCCTTCAGTTGGGCCAATGGATTGAATGTTGCCATTATCAATAATGATAGTTTGATTATAAAGGACATTATTGATCGTATCATCTAGATTTTCGAATGTCAGGATGTTGACATGCGTCAATGCTATTGCTACACTGTCTACCAGAAATATTTCTTCATTGGACCGTTCCATTCTGGAAATAGGAATTGATAGCGCAATTAATGATACTGTGCAGGTGATGATGATTATAAAGAATTTGACGATTTTAATTACTGGTTTTGAGTTCATGAGTATATATTTTTTCAGCAAACATATAGCACTCATTATTCAAAGTCGTCCAAGATCGTGATACTGGATTGATTATTTAGAAAAATTACTTAGTACCTAGTGTTGATTTGAATTGTAGAGGTGTCACCCCAGTTTCTTGTTTAAAAGCCGTGTAAAAGTTGGACTTGGAATTAAAGCCTGATTCATAGACTATTTCGAGAACCGTTTTTTTATTTTCTAATGAATTGGACAATAAAATTTTGGCCTCACCAATTCTAAATTCATTGATGAATTCAGAAAAATTCTTTTCAAATTGACTATTAATAACTTGTGACAACACTCTTGACGGTATGGATATTTCTTTAGCTAGCTCTTCCAAATTGAGGTCAGGGTTAAGGTAGTTTTTTTTTGTTTCAAGAAACTTTTGGACCGTTGCTGCCACTTTCTCAGCTTCAACATCAAGCATATTTGAAGAATTATATTTATCATGGACAGATGACGCAATGGCCTCATCTTCAATAGTAATTCCCTTGAATATTTCTGGCTGCCTAAGCCCTTTAAAAACTAAAGTGACAACAAATACAAGTAGCGCACAAACTAGAAGTGCATAGAAAAAATTCTCCAGTAGAAGTGAATGAGGAATTATGAAATTGCGAATCGTTTCAAATATTGAAATTCCAAGAAATAGATAAAGTACATTTTTAATCCAATTCAATGCTATGGAGTCAAATTTGGACTGAGTATATCGAAGTACTTTTTGATATTTGCTGATAGCAGTGAAGGAAAGTGAGATATAAATAATCAAACTTAAGAATATGCCTACTCCTAAATAATCTGTAACCCATGGTGAAGTAAGACTTATAGCTACTGAACTTCCCCATGGTATCAAATGAAAAATTTGTTTTGGCCAGAACGACAGTTCCTTGTAAATATGACTCACAATAAAGAGGTAGATTAATGGACCGTAGATAAACCCAAGCGTTGATGTAATATCTGGAATTACTTGTTGGCTTTTGGTTTCAAATAAAAAGTTGAGAATCATGTGAACTGCCAACACACCAAGGAATGCGCCTAATATTCTGTTACTAATCAGCTTCCCTCTTTTTTGTGAAAACAGAAATAAGCTAAAAAATAGACTCTGAAAAACTAAAATCAGTTGGACAATATTAACAAACTGGATTCCCTTCAACTTACTAAAGAACTAATGATGAAAAGCTTATAATTTAATACATACATTCTTGGTCTCTGTGAAGAAGCGCAAAGCTTCTAGCCCACCCTCACGACCTACTCCTGATTGTTTCATCCCTCCGAATGGTGTGCGGAGATCTCTTACTAGCCAGCAGTTGACCCAAACAATTCCACTCTTGAGTTCATTTGCCACATTGTGTGCTCGTCTCAGATTCTCAGTCCAAACAGTAGTACTTAGACCGTATGCTGTACTATTCGCATATTCTACCGCTTCATCTTGTGAGTCAAATGGCATGATGGTCACCACCGGTCCAAAAATCTCTTCTTGATTGGTGCGACAGTTTTGATCAAGCCCAGTAATCACAGTCGGTTGGATGAAGTATCCCTCAGCACATCGGCCTTCTACCTTGACTTGATATCCTCCCGCTACTACTGTTCCGCCTTCTTCTTTAGCCAACTCGACATAAGACAACACCTTATTCATATGACCTTCAGAAACGACAGCACCCGTTCTTGTACTTTCTTCTAACGGATCACCAACCTTCATCCTCTTTACTTTCCCCACAAAGGCATCCACGAACTTATCATAAATAGATCGCTCCACTAAAATACGAGAACCACAAAGACAGATCTGTCCCTGATTGGCAAATGATGACATAACCGATGTTTTCACCGCTTGTTCAAAATCACAATCGGCAAAAATGATATTTGGGTTTTTCCCTCCAAGCTCAAGTGAAAGCTTCTTAAACATAGGTGCCGCTGTGGAAGCAATATGTTTTCCAGTAGCCGTTCCTCCAGTGAAGGAAATCAATGGAATCTCTTTATGCTCTATTATCGCTTGTCCTGCTTTTGTTCCCAATCCATGAACGATATTCAAAACACCTTTTGGTAGCCCCGCCTCAATACATAGCTCAGCAAGGAGATAGGCAGTCATAGGTGTGATCTCTGAAGGCTTGGCTATGACACAATTACCCGCGGCAAGTGCGGGTGCTATCTTCCAGGTAAATAAATAAAGTGGTAGGTTCCATGGCGAAATACATCCTGCAATACCTACGGGTTCTCTTGTCGTATAGTTAATAGCAACGTCATCCATTTTATGTGCCTCGCTACTGAAGTGCACAATGGCAGTTGCGAAGAACCTCATATTGGCAGAGGCTCTTGGGATATCTACAGACCTAGCCAGAGCAAGAGGTTTGCCGTTGTCATTAGACTCTGCTAGCGCCAATCGATCCAAATTGTCTTCAATTAAATCAGCAATGCGCTGCATGATTCTGCTGCGTTCGGCAGTCGATGTCTTTGACCAAATTGGAAAAGCATTCTTAGCTGCATCTACTGCTTGTTCAATATCCTGTGCATCTGAATCTGGAATCAGGCTATAAACTTTGCCTTCCGCTGGGTTATAGTTGTCTAGATATTTGCCCGAAGCTGGCGCTTTCAACTCACCATTGATGTAATTCTGTATTTTTTGCATTATTTAAGATACTAGATATTAGAAGCTAGACATAAGACTTATATCTGCAAGATAGGAGATTTTGTACTAATGCGTTAATGATTTTTTTTGCTATTGTTAGATAAGTCAACACACAATCTGAAACGTCATCACATATTTTTAGTTAGGTTTGTTTGACTATTTGTAAAAAATACTTTACTTTCAATCAACTAAACCATACATTATGAAAACACAATTTTTATTTCCACACTCTCTTAAGAAATGGGGTTGGGTGATTTTATCGCCTTCTTTTACTCTTGGAATACTTCTTTTATTCCAGGAATTTATTTTACCAACTGAAACAGTTTATCCTTTTCCTGTATGGATTGATGATTTTGTTGATGAAATTGCCTTGATAGGGACCCTCATAGGGTTGGTTTTGATTGGATTCTCTAAACTAAAGATAGAGGATGAATATGTTCAAAAAATCAGATTGGACTCTTTGCTGTGGGCTACCTATCTGAATATTGGATTGATCATAATGAGTACACTAATGGTATATAGCGATGGATATTTTAAAGTGATGATTTACAATCTGTTCGCCTTGCCTTTATTCTTTGTGATTCGATTTCATCTATTTTTAGCTAGAAGATAAGGTTATGAAAAACACTATAAAGGTAGAACGTGCCAAAAATGACATGACGCAAGAAGGGTTGGCAGAAAAGATCGGTGTATCACGACAAACTATTAACTCGATAGAAAAAGGAAAATATGTGCCATCAACCTTGCTCGCATTGAAGATGGCTACAGTATTTAAAACCATTGTAAATGAAATCTTTGACCTGGAAGAAGGGGATTGGGAGTAACTAATGATGCAATTTGAAGATGTGACGATAAGTCAATTCTCACATCTTCAAATCAATACATTTTCAAATTGACTAGAGACACCCTGTCCTCCCGCCATCAACTGGGATGTTGATTCCATTGATATAGCCTGCTGCAGGACTGCAAAGAAACGCTGCTGCATTGGCCACTTCTTCTGCTTCTGCAAATCGATTAGCCGGAATTTCACCAAGCATCGCATTTTGCACAGCTTCCTCTGTTTTGTCAAGCTTCTTTGCTTTAGTCTCGATAATTGACTCCAATCGTGAAGTCATCGTAGCCCCAGGCAGCACATTGTTTACCGTGATTCCAAAGCTCCCGAGTTCCATTGAGAGCGTTTTTGACCAGTTAGCGACCGCACCTCTGATCGTATTGGATACTCCCAACCCTTTAAGGGGCATTTTAACTGATGTCGAAATAATATTTACAATTCGCCCAAACCCAGTTTTCTTCATGCCAGGCACTACTGCTTGAGCAATAATCTGATTACAAATCAAGTGGGAATTAAATGCCTGACGAAATTCATCTAGTCCAGCTTCTATTGCTTGACCTCCTGCAGGACCACCGGTGTTATTGATAAGAATATCGATATCCTGATGCAGAACAAACTTGTCGACAACTTCTTTGACTTGTGACGGGTCGGAAAAATCCGCACAAAGATGTTGATGCTTTTGATTGTTATTCGGCAATTCTGCAGCCACCTTTTGAAGTTTTCCTTCATTACGAGCCATCAACACAATATTGGCGCCCATTGATGCCAATTCCATAGCTATGGCTTTACCAATTCCTTGCGTACTTCCGCACACCAATGCCGTTTTTCCTGTAAGATCTAGATTCATATTATATGATATTAGAAGTCTTCGGAGATATCTTCGATCTCTTCTTCCTTGTCTTTTTTCAACCTGCCCTTCATCACATGTGACGTATATACAAGTTGAAGTTTAGTTTTTGAACTATTACCAAAAGTCAAGTTGAGATTATCAGTTGACCAATAGTAGTTGTCTCCACGAGGGGAGAATATAGGCTCCCCAAATGCTTTTTTCAGACCGCTATAGAGCTTCGGGTTCTTTTCTGTAATTACCTTTATTTTGTACACCTCACCATTGTACGCAAGTACCTCTACATCATGTATTTTTATTGACCCAATAGACTCATAGTAACCCTTCTTACTTTTATAAACAGTCAGTAGTTTGAATAGTTCATCAGGAATTTCTTCTTCATACTCAAGCCCTTCATACAAGTGTACTTCAGTAGCTAACTTGATATCCTTAAACCCATTTCTTTCTTCCAACTTATCAACCGACTGGCTCATAAGCTTACTAGAAAATGAAGAAGTAATAAGAAGTATTAGTAAAATTATATATTTCATATCGGTTACAATCGAGACTGTGAAGTAATTAAAAATTGCACCAAATAGCAATATTTACTATCTTTAGTCATAATGGATAATCAAGATCTACATCAAAAAACAAAGGAACTCTACAGAAAGCTGAACGAATTTATGATTCATGTGATCATTTACTTTCTGGTAAACTTTGGGATTATCTACTATGTTTTTCAAAATCTCTCAGAAAGGTGGGGTCTATTTTTCATTGCTATAGTATGGGCAATCTTGATAATATATCATGCACTTATGGTTTCAGGAATAGACTTTTTAAAAAGACACAAACGCATCAAGAGTTTTATTTGGGGAGTTTAATGTGATATCTACCCTCAATTCCCTTAATCCCCTGAAGCCCTCCCGTATGTAGGGCTATTATTGTGGTTCCTTTTTCAAAATCTCCCTTTGAAATCAAATCATAAAGACCAAACATCATTTTGCCAGTATAGATTGGGTCCAGTGCAATCTCATGTTTACTGTGAAATACGTTAATGAATTCGATAAGTTCAGGTTTGATTTTAGCATATCCTCCAAAGTGATAATCATAATTTATTTTCCACTTAGATTTGATAGTACGGCTAGAGAGTAGATTATTCACTTCTTGATCTAAAAACCCTTCCCCTTTCAGCGCTGAAAAACCAAGAATATCAACAGTCTGATCATGCGAAGCTATCAATCCAGCCAAAGTACCCCCTGTTCCCACTGGCGAACAAATCACTTGGTAATTTTGATCAATACTCTCCTTGATTTCCATGCATCCCTCAACTGCCAAAGCATTGGAGCCACCTTCCGGTATATGGTAAAAATCACCAAACCTATTCTTTAGATTTTCAAGAAAATCAGATTCGGTTTTATTCCGATATTCAGAACGACTGACATAATGAAGCTTCATCCCTTGATCTGTAGCAAACTGTAACGTCTCATTAAGAGGTAAGTTTTCTTCCCTTCTGATAATGCCAATTGATTCAAATCCTTCATAATTGGCTGCGGCTGCTGTAGCGTGAATGTGGTTGGAGTATGCTCCACCAAAAGTCAGTATTTTGGAATAATCAGACTTTTTAGCTTCTAAAAGGTTGTATTTGAGCTTCCTCCACTTGTTTCCAGACACCAACGGGTGAATTAAGTCTTCCCTTTTTAAATAAAGTATAACCTCTCTTTCAGCAAGAAATGATTCATTGATTTGCTGAAGTACGGGCGTTTGTTGAGGGATAAGCACAAGGCAAAAGTATCAAGATGAAAATCAATTGCCAGTGTCAGATGATAAATATTAGTGATAACACTATCTTTGCATCATATATGCAAAACCAATACGAAGATCTAGAAGAAAATGATGAGCTATATGAGCATCATCGCATTGAAATTGATCCTAATCAAGCACCACTTAGAGTTGATAAATTTCTAATGGCCCGGCTTCCTAATGTAACCAGAAATGGTATTCAGGCTGGAATTAAAGAAGGATATGTAAAAGTCAATGAAGAGTCTATAAAGGCAAATTACAAAGTCAAGTCAGGCGATGTAATCACCGTGGAACTTCCTAAGCCTCCAAGAGATACCGAAGTCATCCCGGAAGACATCCCTGTAAATATTATATATGAGGATAAAGACCTCATGGTAGTCAATAAAGAGCCAGGAATGGTAGTGCATCCTGCTCATGGCAACTGGAGTGGCACATTGGTCAATGCGCTAACCTTTCACTTCAACAATCTTCCAGAAATGGAAGGCAATGAAGGCAGGCCTGGTCTCGTACATCGGATAGATAAAAACACATCAGGACTGTTGGTAATTGCAAAAAGCAAAGTTGCAATGGAGAGTTTAGCCAAGCAGTTCTTTGATCACAGTATAGAAAGGACCTACTATGCTATAGTATGGGGCGAAGTAGAAAAAGATGAAGGGACGATTGATGTGAATCTTGGTAGAAGTGAAAAAGACAGAAGAATAACGGTAGCCATAGAAGATGGAAGTCGTGGACGTCACGCAATCACACACTACAAAGTCATAAGGCGCTTAAGATATGTAACGCTTGTCCAATGCAACCTTGAGACAGGTAGAACCCATCAGATACGGGCACATATGAAGTATCTTGGACATCCATTATTCAATGATGCTACTTATGGTGGTGACAAAATTTTGAAAGGTACAAGATTCACGAAGTACAAAGCCTTCGTTGACAACTGCTTCAAGGCAATGCCAAGACAGGCACTTCACGCGAAGTCATTGGGTTTTTATCATCCAATCAAAAAAGAAGATATTCAGCTAGAATCAGATCTTCCTCAAGACTTTTTGGACGTATTGGAGAAATGGGACAACTACGTTAAGCACACATAGGGCCTCTAAAGTTTATTTTTTGATAACATTGGGGTTACCATAAGGTAGTCTGGCATCATTATTATTGTATAATCAATAAAACAATAATCAAATGACCCCTATAAGTGCACTCAGCTATAAAGGTATCAACTACATTCACTTAGATAACCTGCCTCACGATCAAAGAACACAAATCGATGAATGGATGCCTGCTGTAGAGTTTATCAAAATAAAAATGGCAGAAACGGTTATTGATCATTGTGTCAACTACCAAGATTATCTTCACTGGTTTGAAAATTTCTATTCTGATGAAGGAGATTTACATACTCAAATATAACTCGGGCTATTCAATCACTTTGAAGACCAAACGGTGATTTTTTAACTGGTTAGGATCATAATCTGCCGTACGAACTATATCATTGCTCCCCAATAACTGACGTATAGCCTCATTTCTACTATTCACTAATTCCGTGAATTTTTCATCAATCACCTTCACTCCTACAATAAACATACATTTATCAGATAGGCTCATCACTGAATCTTGTGAAATTTGTCTATTGACAAATGACTGAAAAGCTGAATCTATCGGTAAGATTTTCCGTGCCTTTGATATGGAAAATCCATCTGAACCAATTTCACTTTCATAATACTTCTTCTTAGTCTCAAATAAGGCGATAGCTGCCTTTTCCTTAGGAGGGTTAGTATATTGAATGATAGATACTTCGTTCCCTTTGCGCGAATTGATGCTTTTTGCTACACTTTCAATCAAATCCACTTGTACATCCCCAAACTGGGTTTGCAAATATTGATATGGAATCTCATTAACATTTTTATCTGAACTAGTAACGATCTTTCCCAATACAGTAACCGGAGATGCCACTGTCTTGACGACTAGATTCTTCAAAGTATTCAGGACAGTTCTTCCAACCCTAAATGATGGGTCATCAAGATTTCCTCGGACAGGCAGTTTTATTTTAATTTCGCCTTTAGGGTTTTTCAACAAACCCACCGCTGTCTTTACAGGCAGTTTATAACTTTCTGCATGTTTGATCCTACTTCCCAACTTTAGTTGGTCAAGCAATATTTGATTATCACTTTTTAGGAAGTGAGCAGATGTTGTAGCGCTACCTTCAAAGTGCATCAATCCTCTTGTGATTGGGTTTCCTACGAATTGCAAGCTATATGGGCTAAAGTCCTGCATAGAAACACTATCTAAGGTTGCTTGATAGGCAAAGTTTTTAGGGTCATTGAGATCGAAGTTTATCTTTGTTTTTAGCCCTCCCTTATAGTTGAGCAATGCACTGATCTTCAATTCTGACTGCGGGACTGAGGAGTCTATACTGTCAGTCAGAATGCTAATAGCATCTACGCTGTAGTTGAAGTCATTGAGCATCGTGTAATCATCGAAACCTAAAGATGCCATGGTAATCCCAACTTTGTTGATACTATAGTAAATACTGGTAGTATCTTGAGTTGCTGCTGAATCAATAGTTTGCTCTTGATCTTGGCCAGTACTATCTGCTTCATACAACAATTCGGAGAAGCTATCAGTGTTAGGGTAAAGTGCGTAATTCATCGCTAAGGAATTGAGCGCAAATTGTCCCAGCCTGTATTGATTACTCCTCATATCAATCGAATCAATTTCTATGTAGAGTGAGTCGAATGCTATTTGTTCAATACTGTAATTATCTCGCAGTCGAAAATTATCCAATCGTAGACTACCTTTTAAGGTAAGGTCTGTAGGATCACTTAAGTAGTTACCGTTAACTGAAAGTTGATTACTATAAGCGCCATCTAAGTGCTGAATATTAACGAATGGTCTAATAAAATGTGAAAATTGATACAGTTCAACATTGTTGATTTCTATATCACTTTGGTAATCTCCATTAGGAATATCCAATTCGAAATCAATCCCAACTTCACCTCCCTTTAGTAAGGAAATGAAAAAGTCTCCACTAAGTAATTGTCGATTCCAAGCGAGTGGATTGATATTGACACCTAAGCTATCTAACTGAACTCCATCCCCGTTTCGATCAGTATATTTAGCATCCAGTCCACGAATCCTTACTAACCCAACACTATACTTCACTGGATCGCCTTCTTCTACTATACTATCTGAAACATTAGTATCAGATGTTGGGATCAAATCACTAAAGTTGAATGTGCTGTCATACTCAGTTATTCTTACAAGAGGATTGATAAGGTGAAGAGATTCAATAGAATATTCACCTGAGATACTTGATAAGATTCCTAGATTGACTTCTAGCTGTTCAAAACCAGCAAAAGTATCTTTTGCATTTTGCTCCAGCATATAGAGTGACGCTATTGTCACATTACCAGTCAAATAATTGATGTCGATATCGTCAATGACAAGCTCTCGTCCGATCAATTCCTCATCGTGACTTTCGATATAATATTCTGCTATATCTGGAATAATAAAAAACAGCACTAAAAGAAGTGCTGTGAGAACCAATCCTACTTTCTTCATCAAGCAAAAGTAAGGTTAAAATCTTGAGAGAAAGTCTTGCGCAGGATAATTTTGAAAGCTAATCATCCAAAGCTTCTTCAACCTCATCCATTTTATCTTCTGTGTATTTCCCCGAAGTAGCGAAAACAATTTTACCAGATTTGTCAATCACAAAAAAGTAAGGAACATCCCTCTTATCAAATCCTAACGCCTCCTTGTATGGCTTTAATTTACCTTTATAAAAAAGGATATGAGGCAATAGTCGTGAATCCATTTTCTTAGCTGCCTTATTTTTTGCCGTTCCTTTTGCTGTACTATTCACTCCTGTGAACATTGGGATAAAAAAAACATTGACATCGTGTGAAAATCCAGCAAACAGCCCGCCTCCATCTTCTTTGATGAATTTGTTATACACTGGGCTAAACCAAGTGCTAAGGTCCGCTTCAGACTTCTTCGAATAAGCCATCCCTACCAAAGTGAATTTATCTTGTTTATCTTCAGGTAGTGTGATCACCTGGTCATCTACGGTTTCTCCTATCAGCTCTGGGAAAGTCTTCCCCACTACTTGCCCGTAACCCAAATTGGACATGGCATACATCATCGTTATTAAGAGAACCTGGGTGAAATATTTCATGTGTGTTTAAAATTATGTTATTACAATAAAATATAAAACGGAGATATCCGACTTCGAGTATACATACACTCGATAAGTTGCCCCTTGGTAAACTTATTAACACCAAGTTTTGTTAGGTCGAAACGAACATTTCACAGGATTATGTCAAATAAAAATACTACAATAGATAAGCAATTCCCATTTAAGACTACTCTTGATTTATCATTATTGATAAAGTATTGGAAAGACAACCTATCTAGCGCTTCTCAAATCTATCCAACAGAAGAAATTATCAAACGGATTGATGCCGCTACGACATTGCATAAGCCCATTGAGGATTTAAAAGAGCTCACTAAGCACAAACAACTTTTAGGGTTCTTGATGTCAGCCATATTTCCTCCCGCCACAGTAGAGACTAAAACTATGGCGGCACTGCAGAATTTCAGTATGAATGCGTTTTATGCAACACCCAATTATACACATTTGATACCGATGGGTAAGGATTTTCGTCCCAAAACTAATATTCTGGGAGATGATATATTTACAGGCAAGGTTGTTCATGCATGTATGATGATTCTAAGCAAATTCTATGGCGTAGCCTTAGAGAAAGATCGCCCACTCATTTTCACTTTTAAGGATCCAGCGACTGATTTGGATAGAAATTATAAAGCAGACTTCAACGACATGTTCTTGGATGTGAATTGTGTCGGTGAATTACCTTCTCTGGATAAAAATGACATCAATCTTTTATTATCCAATCTTTATGATGTTGATCATTGGTTGAATTACCTGCCACACCATTTGTTTGAATTTAAAGGGTTCATGATATTTGAATTGATGGATGTCACAGATCAAGAAATGCTTTCTTCGATCAAGTATGACCTACTACAAAAAGATGCTGTGCTTTCGGAAGAACGATTCATTACAATCCAACAAAAAATTCGGGCACTATTTAGGCTTCCTGAGATGCGAATTGGAATGGCAGCTTTCAATGCCAACAGTGCTATTTCCAATTATGGAAACCAGCTCTGGAAAAGTATATTGTTAGAAACTCAAAATGACTTTGTTTGTGAAGATTATAAAGGCTCTATCTATGAACTTCTACATATCAATAAAAAACCAATAATAGTAGAAAATCTAGAGGACCATCCTAATAAGACACCAATCGAACACGCGTTGATCAAAAGTGGGATCAAAAACATTGCCATAGCACCTTTAATATATGACGGAGAAGTCATTGGTATTTTGGAACTTGGAACTCCTTATGCAGGGAAATTAAATCCAGTTACTGCAGCCAAAGCAGAGGATATACTACCCATGTTTAGCACCGCAGTTCAGCGCGTGATGGTTGACATGGAGACTGACATCAGGGCAATCATACAAGAAGAGTTCACAGCCATTCATCCTACGGTAGAATGGAAGTTTGTAGAAGCGAGTGCAGAGATAATGCATCAACGCATAGAGGGAAAAAAAGCTATTCCAGATGACATTGTATTTGATAACGTATATCCGTTATATGGTATGGCCGATGTTCGAGGTTCGTCATCTGAGAGAAACTTGGCTATTCAGCAAGATTTGATTGATAACCTATATTTAGCAGAAAAGGTAGTATCTGATATTTTGGCTTATAAAAACATGCCAATTCTTGACGAGATCAAACACAGATTGAAGGTTGAGTCTGGTAAAATTAAAAAAGGTCTCAACTCTGGCGATGAAGTAGGTGTACTCGATTTCTTGAAAAATGAAATAGTGCCGTTATTCTCTCACTTCAAACAAGAAGATGAAGCTTTGAGGCCGCTTATCGAAGGATATGAAAATGCACTCAACCCACAACTTGGTGTTATATACAACAAGAGAAAAGCTTATGAGGAGAGTATCACTGCGATCAATCATACTATAGCAGATTATTTGGATGATCAGCAAGTCAAAGCGCAAGAAGTATTCCCTCACTATTTTGAAAAATATAAAACTGATGGAGTCGAGTACAATATGTATTTAGGGCAATCCTTAGTGAAGGATCGCCTTTTTGACAATGTATATCTGAAGAATTTCAGACTGTGGCAGCTAATTACCATGTGTGAAGTAGCTCACGCTGTAGAAAACTTGAAGAAAACACTAACCAAGTCGATGGATATTGCGCAATTGATATTGGTTCACAGTGAGCCCATTGCTATCCGGTTCCGCATGGATGAAAAGCAGTTTGATGTAGATGGCGCTTATAATATACGATATGAGATCGTGAAAAAACGAATCGATAAAGCATATATCAAAGACACCAATGAACGCCTTACCCAGCCAGGTAAGATTGCGATAGTCTATGCGCAGGCCAAAGAGGCTGACGAATACCTCAAATACGTGAAATATCTTCAGTCAACAGGTTACCTCAACAAAGAGGTGGAAATGGTAGAGCTTGAGCAGCTACAAGGGGCTCATGGCCTCAAGGCTATTCGGGTAGATATCAATATGAAAGCTGCAAAAAAGAGCTATAACAATGAAATGATTGAGGAAGTAGTGGCAAGTTTGCAGGGGTAATGCCTCAGTCCTGATGTAGTCCACTGTCAATGTTAGGACATGGGAATCTAATTCGATATCTCATAGTAGCGATAGCAATCTGTCGTATGGTCATTGACCAAACCACAAGCCTGCATATAAGCATACATGATAGTGCTACCCACGAATTTGAATCCTCGCTTTTTTAGATCTTTGCTAAGTGCATCTGATTCTGGTGAAGTGGCTGGTACATCCTTACTTTGTTCCCAGTGATTGATGATTGGTTGATTGTTGACAAATGACCAGATGTACTTGTCAAATGTTCCGAATTCTTGTTGCACCTCAACGAATCGAGCTGCATTATTGATCACACTTCTTATCTTCAATTGATTACGTATGATACCGATCTCTTGCATTAGTTCTTGCACTTTACTTTCACCATATTCTATCGCCTTTTTCACATCGAAGTTGGCAAATGCCTGGCGATAACCCTCTCTTCGTTTGAGTATAGTTGCCCAACTCAATCCTGCTTGAGCTCCCTCCAATACAAGAAACTCAAATAATTGCTGATCATTGTGTGTTGGCACGCCCCACTCTTCATCGTGATAGGCTACATAAGCCTCAAATGATCCTTCGCACCAAGTACATCTTACTTTTGACATTTGCTTATTTACTTTGTTGAAATATTTGACTCCACAATTATTCAATATAATACATACTTTTGATGATCAATTCATCATTATGAAAATTACACATCTAAAATCTCGGACTTTTCAATCGACAGAATGGTCAGGAGGTTTAACAACAGAATTATTTATATACCCACCAGAATCAGCTTATCAAGATAAGAGTTTCGATTTCAGATTGAGTACTGCTACCGTTGAAATTGAAGAATCAGTTTTCACACCACTGGCTAACATCTCCAGAACACTGATGGTCTTAGAAGGAAATATGCAGCTCATTCATAAAGGTCAACACAAAGCTAATCTCAGTAAGTTCTCTGTAGATAGATTTGATGGAGTCTGGCAAACCTCATCGGTTGGAAAGTGCATAGACTTCAATCTGATGACTATGAAAGAAACTAAGGGTGATCAGATCGGCATTAATGTATTGAAAGATCAAAAGCTCAATCAAGAGTTGGACACTGGTTGGGATTGGGTATTCTTATATCTCCATACTGGGGCCATCAATATCGACTTAGATAAATATTCTTATAAAATGAATATTGGAGACTTACTAGTTATAAACAAACCTAATAACCCTCTAATTGAACTATTAGGAGCATCTGATAGTGAATTGGTGCTTGTATATGTTAAGTCCAATTATTAACGGACATCCGTCAATTTACCCTTTCCTACATTTGGTAGACCAAAACCTTTGATCATACGTAATATATTTTTGTATCTTCAAGCGAAAATTATCACATAGTAATAAATGTCTCAAAAAGTCATCATAAGATTAAGTGCTGGATTTGCCTTTATATGTTGGCTTTTGTATCTGTTTACGGATCTGTTCCTATTATTCAGCCAGTCAAATGACATCAATTCTGGCATTCATGAGGCCATTCCTACCCTCATGCTCAACTTATTCATAGCATCACTATATATCTATTACAGATATAAAGTGAATCGAGTAGAAAGTGTCAATTTCACTGACTTACTTTGGAATATTTTTGTGACTGGTCTCTTAGCAACGCTTGTATCGTTGTTACTAAGAATATTTGTGGCTGCCTTAGGAAGTACTACGCTTGCACAAAATATTTTCTTAATAGACACTTTCTATATTATCAACTTGGGGCTTGTCTCGATATTTCTGGTAGCTGTATTTGCTGTTTGGAAGAGACTCATATTATATCAAAAATCTAAGTTCTTACTAAAGATCTGGACGACATTCGAATACACTCTGATGTTGAGTTTAGTATACAATATACTTCCATTTAAACTGCCTGAAACATATAGTCTCTATTATGTAATATTACTTGTGCTTATGGGGCTGTTCTTGTCAGTAAATATGAGATGGGTCGCATATCTCAACTTCAAACAAAAATGGAAGAGTATCCTACTCATATTACTAATATTACTCTATCTGGGATATTTTGGCAATACACTCTTTGGCAACATTGATCCAGAAATCACTATTACCAATACTATATGGGGTAATGTATTCTTGGTTGCATTGATTGCATTCACATTCTTATACGCACTGTTCTCACTGCTCGTCATCCTATTCAACCTACCTACCTCATCAGTATTTGAACAAAAGCTCGAAGAAGTACTCAACTTCCAGCGACTAAGTCAGTCTATCCAGCCCGATCAAAGTGAAGGACAGGTTTATCAAATATTACTGGATAGCGCAGTCAGTGCAGTTATGGCAGATGCCGCTTGGATTGAATTGCCCCGTGAAGATGGGTCTACGGAATATTTTCAGCATCAGATCAACGATAAAGAAATTAACCAAATCAAAACCTACATTGACAAAAACAACATCACAGGTGTTTTTGATAATAATACCGATAAAAGTCTCAAGATGGAGAAACACTTGGCTAAGCTCAAAGGTCAAGGATTTAAGTCAATACTCGGATTTGACATTACCGTTCAAGACAAGAAGATTGGAACTTTGGCACTTCTTAAAGAAGTTGCCGATGGATTTGATAAAGAGACAACCAATATTATAAAGACTTTTGTAAGTCAAGCAGAAGTCTCAGTCGAAAATTACCGATTGCTGAACCAAGCCATCGTCAACGAGCGCTATAAGGAAGAGCTGAAAATTGCGCAAAAAGTGCAAAGTAGTCTTTTGCCAGATCAACTTGATGCCAATACTGATTTTGATATTTCTGCCTTCTCTATTGCAGCAGACGAGGTAGGGGGAGATTATTATGATTCCTTCAGAATTAATAAAGACAAAGTTATACTTATCATCGGTGATGTTTCTGGAAAAGGGACTTCTGCTGCCTTTCACATGTCTCAGATGAAAGGAGTATTTCAAAGTTTAGCACAATTGGATCTAACCAGCAAAGACTTTTTAGCCAAAGCCAACACTGCAATAAGCAACTGTTTGGAAAAAACCTCGTTCATTACCACCACTGTATTTATAATAGATCAAAGTACTAAGACGATCGAATTTTCTAGAGCTGGTCACTGTCCAACCTTGTACTATGATAGCCAGGAAAAAACAACAACATATTTCACAAATCAAGGTCTCGGATTAGGGATATTGAGAAGTGACGACTTTCATCAATATATAGAAATCAATAAACAGTCATATTTACCTAATGATGTGATGGTGCTTTATACTGACGGAATCACAGAGGCACAAAACAGAAAAGGAGATGAATATGGATATGACAGACTTAGAGATACAATCAAAGCACATATTAATGAAACTCCAAAGACCATACAGAAGAGACTTATTGAAGACCTGTACTCATTTACTGGGACGGAATTCATAGATGATGATTACACTACGTTGATATTAAAATTCAAAGAGGAACCAGAAAGCATATAATCCGTATAAGATGATAGATATTAAAACTATAAAGGAGGACGATATTTTGATATTGAATGTAGTTGGTGATGTAGACGCCAGCTCATCAATCGAACTAGATACCGCCCTCAAGGCAGCAATAGAGAGCAAAGAGGGAAAGATTCTAGTGGATTGCGCTAATCTCAATTATATATCTTCGGCAGGACTAGGCGTATTTATGTCATATATACAGGACATAAAAGCTAACAATATCAAATTAGTCATTTGTGGACTTAGTGAGAAAGTATATAATGTTTTTGAAATATTAGGACTGCATCAGCTATTGACAATCAAGTCGACAACAGTTGATGCAAAGGCATATTTAAATGAAGTATAAACGTAAAGTTCCATGTACTAAAGAACAGCTCAAAGAGATCAGGGGGTTTGTAAACGACTCACTTGGTCAACATGGTCTGTCTGATGTTGATATCAGTGCTATGGTATTGGCAATTGACGAAGTCTGTGCGAATTTGATTATACATTCTCATCATTGTAATCCTAAAGAACATATTGAGATCATTATCAATGTAGGAATACGCGAAGGTGTAGAGTTCAGAATAGTAGATGAGGGTGTCGGCTTTGATATTAATCAGTACGAAGAACCAACCATAGATGACCTCATTAAGTCTAAACGAAAAGGTGGGATTGGGTTAATACTAGTTAAAAAAATTATGGATGATATAGACTTTATCAAGATACAGAATAAGAATACTTGTCGATTGTTTAAGAAAATAAACATCAGTTAACCGTTTCGACACTATTTTCAACAAACACACATCTAAGTCGTCAAAAATCGCTAAAATTGCACTTTGAAAAATTTCTTAAGATTTTGACCAACACGAAAAAACACCTCTCCTTCTTCTCTATTCTTCTGATGTTGCTCACTACTGCTTGCAGTGCCATACAGTCGAGTACAACTTCACCAACTAATAGCAGCGAGCTATTCAGTCTTGCCGATGGTATGTCAGTAGACCCCGAAGAGTTTGAGTATGCTTATCAGAAAAACAACTTCAACAATGATAAGGCTAACACAAAAAAAGATATTGAAGAATATCTAGACTTATACATCATCTTTAAACAGAAAGTACAAGAAGCAAAAAGTCTCGGAAAAGACACCACTAATGAATTCTTAACTGAGTTTAATTCCTACAAAGAATCATTAGCTAATAGCTATATCAACTCTAATGATCTTACGGAAAAACTCATCAAAGAAGCCTATGATAGATATAGAGAAGAAATATCTGCCGCACACATACTTATCCGTACAATTAATGACGAAGATACTTTAACAGCTTATCACAAAATAGACTCGATAAGACAACTTGTGCTAAAAGGGGATGACTTTACAGAACTCGCTAAAGTCTATTCAGAAGACCCTTCAGCTGCCAAAAATGGTGGCGATCTGGGATATTTCACTTCAATGCGTATGGTCTATCCGTTCGAATCGGCAGCATATAACACCCCAGTAGGAGAAGTGTCTCAGGTAGTAAGAACCAAGTTTGGCTATCACATCCTCTTTATAAAAGATCGCAGATCTTCTCAAGGTAAAATATCAGCGTCACATATTATGATCAGGACAACTCCGAAGGACAATGCTGAAAAGCAGGAGATTGCTAGAAATAAAATATTTGAGATCCATGATCAACTCAACAATGGTGTTGAATGGAATCAATTGTGCAAACAATTTTCAGATGATAATAACACAAAAAACAAAGCCGGAAAATTAGCTCCATTCGGTTCTGGGCAAATGCCCCCATCATTTTCACAAGCGGCTTTTGACTTGCAAGAAAAAGGACAATTCTCTGATCCGATTACCACACCTTTTGGATGGCATATTGTCAAATTAGATGAAATCGTTCCTATCGAAAGTTATGGGAAGATGAAACCACAAATAAAAAATCACATAAGTAGAGACGAACGTGTAGCAATCACACAGAAAGCATTGGTGACTAAACTGAAATCACAAAATGGCTTCTTAAACCTCTCTAAAGGAAGTTCATCTCTCAACAAACTCGACAGTACGCTATTGATCGGCAAATGGGAATACAATACTTCGCCTGAAGATTCGTTGCCTCTGTTCAAGATTAATAGTACAGTCTATACCAGCCGACAGGCATATGAGTATATGGTCAAGAAACAAAAATCTGTCAGAGGTAAGAGCATAAAATCTTATGCCAATCAGATCTATAATAAATATTTAGAGGAGTCGCTAATTCAATATGAAAAAGATCACCTAGCAGAAAAAAATGTGGAATATAGAATGCTCGTTAAAGAATATTGGGAAGGGATTCTTCTTTTCAACTTGATGAACGAAAAAGTTTGGGAAAAGGCTGTGAAAGATACTCTTGGGCTACAGGCCTATTTCACAAACAATCAAAATAAATACAATTGGGAATCTCGATTGAATGCCTCCATTTATGATGCTTCCTCGGAGGCTATTTTGGCAGAGATTAGCACTATGATTGACAAACAGGATACAGTATCTTTGGAGTCAGAATCATTGCTTAATAAATACAATTCAACTTCAGGACTAAGTCTTAAAGTTGAAGAAGAATATTTTGAAAACGATGATCACGAAATATTAAAGTTAATCAAGTGGGAAAATGGGATTCAGAAAGTCTCTCATCAAGGAAGGTTTTACTTGATCAATGTATTGGAAGTTATAGCATCACAACCTAAGAAATTAAAAGAATGTAAAGGTATAGTCATAGCTGACTATCAAGAAGTATTGGAAAAAGATTGGGTTAAAATACTTAAAGAAAAATACCCAGCCAATATAAATAAGAGGGTCTGGAATCAAACACTATCAAAACTTGAAAACTAATATAGTCTGCATATTACCGCTTATTTTGTTAATGGCTTCTTGTGAGTTTTTTCAAGTAAAGGAAAATATTACTGAAAGTGATGATCTACAAAAGAATCCAATAGTCAGGGCTCATGATGCATTCCTTTATCCAGAGGACTTGGATGGTATCGTGCCAAAAGGAATGTCTACTTCTGATAGTGCCGAACGTGTAAATAGATATATTGATTCCTGGGCAAGGAAACAATTACTTATCAAAGAAGCTTCACAAAATATTGAATTTGATGAAGCTGAGATTGAAAGAAAAATTCTGGATTACAGATATAGCCTGATGGGTTATGAATTTCAATCATATTATGTGAATAAAAAATTAGTCAGTAACATTACCGATGAGGAAATACAAGATTATTACACTAATCATATTGACAACTTTACACTCAAGCAAAACATCATCAGAGGAAAATTCATCAATCTACCTATTGGAGCCCCTAGCACAATAGATGTTAAGCAGTTAATTAATTCAACCAAAGAAGACGACATTGAATTACTCAAAACTTACTGTTTAAGTTTTGCTATCTCGTATCAACTCAATGACTCCCTTTGGATCAACTTTGACGAATTGGTGCGAAGTACACCTTTGGCTCAGCTTGATAATAAGGTCCAGTTCTTGAAAACTAAAAAATATACTGAGTCTGTCGATTCCACGAACTTATACTATCTAAGTATATCTGAGTATAAAATGTCGGACGAACTATCCCCAATGGAATTCGTGAAAGATCAAATTGAAAATATTATTATCAATAAAAGAAAGATAGCACTTGCTAGGCAATTGGAAGAAGAGGTATATGAAAAAGCTGTTAGAAATAAAGAAATCGAGATTTATGAAAATCAATAAAATCATAGCACTTACTATCTTGATGGTAGTAGTGACTATTGGAGTCAATGCACAATCAAAAGGGCAATTGGCTGATGAAATCATCGCGAAAGTAGATAGCTACATTATACTTAAGTCTGACCTAGAGAGTGCCCATCAGCAAGCTTTGACCAACGGCCAATACAGTGCTAACCTCAAGTGTCAAATATTTTCTCAGCTTATCACTCAGAAGCTCATGGTAGCCAAGGCAGAGATTGATTCTATTGTGGTTTCTCCTGAAGAAGTGGATAACAATCTTGACCGTAGAATGCAAATGATCATCCAGCAAACTGGAGGCTCTGAGGAGCAATTAGAGTCCTATTATGGCAAAAATTTACAACAAATCAGAAGTGAAGTACGAGATGATGTTCAGGAGCAACTTGTAATACAGCGCATGCAATCTCATATCACAGGAGGAATTGATGTCACACCAGCCGAGATTAAGAAATTTTATAACAATATCCCGAAAGACAGTATTCCATTTTTTTCAACTGAAGTAGAAGTAGGCCAAATTGTTCGTGTTCCAGAAGTAGGTAAGCCTCAAATGGATGCGGCATATGAAAGGCTAATGGATTATAAAAAAAGGATCGAAAATGGTGAAAATTTCGAAACTCTTGCAAGAGAGTACTCTCAAGGGCCAAGTGGGAGAGCTGGTGGTAATCTCGGGTTTGTAAAAAGAGGGGCAATGGTGCCTGAATTTGAAGCTGGTGCTTTGGCATTGAAACCTGGCCAGATATCCTTTCCTATCAAGTCGGAATTTGGACTGCACCTCATACAACTTATAGAGCGAAGAGGTAACGAATACAACTCTCGACACATATTGATGCAGCCTATTCCTTCAGAGAGTGACATTCAAAACTCAGTAGATTACTTAGATAGCCTAAGATCAGTAATTGTCGATGATAGCGTGGCCTTCGAAAAGATAGCTAAGGATAATTCTGAAGACAAATACACTGCAGCAAATGGAGGCTATTTCATGGACAATACAGGCGCATCTCGCATCTCTGTAGAGAGTCTTGACCCTGTTATCTATTTGACAATTACTGATTCATTAGTCTTAGGAGAGATCTCAAAGCCAATGAACTTCAGGACAGATGCTGGTAAAGATGCTGTAAGAATAATTTACTATAAGTCTAAGGTCAAACCCCATGAAGCTAACCTTGGACAAGACTGGCAGAAAATTCAGGCGGCTGCACTCAATGAGAAACAGAATGCTACTTTGAATAAATGGTTTGAAAATGCTCGAAAAGATGTCTTTATAAATATAGATGAGACCTACGATAACTGTAACATCCTCCGTTGATCAATTTTAAGTTGGTAAGTGAAGAAATATTTTATTTCTTTATGATTATCGAGAATACTTCAAGCCAATCGCTCTTTCGATTGAGCTAAGTTTAAGGAAATAAATATTTAATACTGACTATAATGACAAAATTTGCTACAGACGTAGAAGCGGCAGACGGACTAAACACTACCTATCAAGATCTGAAAACTGAAATATCAAAGGTTATTATTGGTCAAGATGATGTGGTTCGATTATTATTGACATCAGTATTTTGTCAAGGACACTGTCTATTAGTTGGTGTCCCTGGTTTAGCAAAGACTTTATTGATACAAACATTAGCTTCAGTAATGGACTTAGGTTTTAACAGGATTCAATTTACTCCTGACTTGATGCCATCAGATATTTTAGGCGCTGAGACATTGGATAAAGATCGAAATTTTAAATTCATCAAAGGGCCAATATTTTCCAATATCATCTTAGCTGATGAGATCAATCGTACTCCCCCAAAAACACAAGCAGCTTTACTAGAGGCAATGCAAGAGTATAAAGTGACAATTGCTGGTGAAGACTATCAGCTAGACAAGCCATTTTTCGTATTAGCTACGCAAAACCCTATAGAACAAGAAGGAACTTATCCTCTTCCCGAGGCACAATTGGATAGATTTATGTTCAATATTAAATTGGATTATCCTTCCTACCAAAACGAAGTAGATATAGTAAAAAACACAACAAGTGATGTAAAACAAACCGTCAACAAGCTACTTTCCGGTGTCGACATCACAGCATTTCAGGAGTTGGTGCGTAAGGTTCCTATTGCTGACAATGTTGTAGAGTATGCGGTAAGTCTTGTTCACAAGACACGACCAAATCTTCCAGATTCTCCTAAAATATCTAATGATTACTTAGAGTGGGGAGCAGGACCACGAGCCTCTCAATACCTCGTACTAGGTGCAAAATGCAATGCTATATTCAATGGTAAATATTCTCCTGATATAGAAGATGTGAAAGCGATTGCAAAACCCGTATTGCGTCACCGCATTGTGCGTAGTTTTAAGGCTGAGGCCGAGGGTTACTCAATAGACCGAATTATTGAAGAATTGATGTAAAAAAAGGCTACTCAATAATGGAGCAGCCATTTTAGGTCAATATGTTCTATAGGATATTCTGTTTTACTTTGTTACCTGAACAGTCGTTTTGCTAATAGTCACTATGTTCGTGAAAATAGAAATTAACTGATCTCCAAATGTATGAGTTGTTGTTACAGTATAATTTTCTGCTCCGTCTGCCATTTGCTTTGAGTCAGGCTCACTAATTGGTACAAGTCCCCATAGTGCAAACCATTTACCTTCTTTAACAGTCTCTGAACCCTGCGCTCCTGAACCTACTGTATGTGTAAATGTGAACATGATAACATAGCCAGTGATACGGCTAACACTAACGATAATACTTTGACTTTCTTCATAATCTTTTTTTTTAATTTATATGCATTTTAATGATCCTATAGAGGACTCTATTGACTTAATTTTAGTACCCACTAGCTCTCGTTTAAGCAAAAATAATATTTCAAAAACAGCAGGGTTTAATGTTTCATTAAAGGAGCTACCGATAAGTTTGAAAAGTACAAAATCATTTTTTTTGTAAAACATACTTATCTATCTCAAAACAATCATGGCTGAATTGCTTATACTGAATATCATTCCAATACTTTTCTTTATTTAGCAACAGATCAAAATGCAATTTTAAACTATCAATTATTAATTAGTCCAACCCAGTTACATCTTTAATTATCATAAAGGAAGAGTCCTGCTCATCCCCATGAACCCCTCAATGCTTATTACCTTATTTTCTAGTTGATTGATTAATAAAGAAGCCAATTCACCATCATTTGATAGTTTCATAGATGTCCAACCCAGTGGTCTGCAGGCTACTATGTACACGTGGGTTATCAGAAATAAGATCTTCATTCACTTTAAACTTAGCCTCGACTAAAGCGTTTGTGCCGTCTTTGGCTTCCGGAGTACTGCAGCCCAATACTAAGCAAAATACAACTACTCATCCTGGTATTATTCTTAGAACTTGTCGGTAAAACATCCTGTTTGTAATTAGAAACAAACAATAAATTATAAGATATAATAATCTTAATTAATTACACTAAAATATTCAATAAGTTCAACTAATTATAATAAAAATAATGTAATAGGTGGCTAATTCAACGGCTCATCAGTGATCGTCAATATATCCCCATTTAGTATGGTTCGGTACATTCTTAATGGACTCTGGGCTGGGCCTCCTGAAGGAAATCCTTGAGCAAATCCAAAAGTAGAACTACATGATAGGTCTTGCATGGACAGGCCACTCAGGGCTACCTCTACAATAGCCCGATTGTCCAACGGCTGATAAGAGCAATTGCGTTCATAAGCAAGATATGGATCTCCTATTCCCGATCGATAGATAATGATACCTTTTAGCCCCCCATCAATTAAGACATGACCTAATGGATTTTGCAGAGCTAGGTATTGTTGTGATTTAAGGTTGATTATAATATCAGGAAATGACGTAAATGGAATTTGTGAATCAATTCGTTCGTTGTCACATCCGATGCCAACAATTACAATGAAAATAAATACTAGATTAAAAAGTGTAGAAAAAATAAGCTTCATTGCTTTTTATTGAAAGGCTAATTCTAAGACAAAACATTTCATTGTAGAAAAGGTACCCAAGACATAACTTATTTTAGCCGAACCAAACTATTAATAAGAGTAAAACCCTTGTCCAGATTTTCTTCCATGATGTCCAGCATCTACCTTTTGCTGTTGTATACGATTTGGTCTAAACTTAGGATCTTTATAGAAAGCATCAAACATGGAAGTAGTTACTGAGAAATTGGTATCCACTCCTATCAAGTCCATCAATTGAAATGGTCCCATTTTGAACCCAGACCCTTGCATCAGTTGATCGATTGTATCCACATCTGCAACACCTTCTTCTAGTAATTTTAACCCTTCGAGGTAGTAATGTCTCGCTACACGATTGACAATGAATCCAGGCGCATCTTTCGCCATAACGGGCACTTTACCGAGTTTAGTTGCCAATTCCTGGATTGTATTAGCCACCTCTGGAGCAGTACCTACGCCAGAGATTACTTCTACCAACTTCATAATGTGTGCAGGATTGAAAAAATGCATTCCTATGAACCTTTCTGGATGATCCAATTGAGCAGCTATTTGTGTAATTGGTATTGATGATGTATTACTCGCAAGAATTGATTTCTTACTATTAACTTTTTCTAGAGTAGTAAAAACCTTCTGTTTGATATCAAGATTTTCTACAATTGCTTCTATGACTACATCTGCCACTACTTCATCAAGAATACTTACTGTAGAGATTCTATGAAGTGCCGCTTCCTTCTGCTCAACTGTCACCTTTCCCTTTTCAATTCCTTTTTCAAGGTTCTTAGTAATAATCTGAATAGCTTTTGTCAGCATCTGTTCATCGATATCAAACAAAATTGTTTGATATCCTGCCATCGCAGATATTTGAGTAATACCAAGCCCCATAGTACCCGCTCCTACTACCGCTATTGTTTTGATATCTCCAATCTCCATATTACAAAGTGCTGAATTGTTTCAAAAATCTAATGTCATTCTCAGTGAAAAGCCTTAGGTCATTGATTTGATATTTTAGCATGGCAATTCTCTCAATTCCCATTCCGAAAGCAAATCCTGTATATTTCTCAGAATCTATCCCACAGTTCTCCAAAACATTCGGGTCAACCATTCCAGATCCAGCTATCTCTACCCATCCAGAGTATTTACAGATGTTGCAGCCTTTACCTTTACATATATTACAGGATATATCTATCTCTGCACTTGGCTCTGTAAATGGAAAGTATGAAGGTCTGAACCTAATCTTAGTATCCTTACCGAACATTTCCTTGGCAAAGTGGTAGATCGTTTGCTTCAAATCTGCGAAGCTAACATCAGTATCTACATACAGACCTTCTACTTGGTGAAATATACAGTGAGCTCTTGCAGAAATGGCCTCGTTTCTGAAGACTCTTCCTGGAGACAATGTACGTATTGGTGGCTCTTGCCCTTCCATTACTCGGACCTGAACGGACGAAGTGTGTGTTCTCAATGCTATATCAGGATTCTTCTCTACAAAAAACGTATCCTGCATGTCTCTTGCTGGATGATTCTCAGGGAAGTTCAGAGCTGTGAAGTTATGAAAGTCATCTTCTATCTCAGGACCCTCAGACACATTGAATCCAATTCGCTCAAAAATCTCTACTATCCGGTTTCTAGTCGCAGTTAGTGGATGAATACTCCCTATACTCCCAAGCGAGGGCAACGTCATATCAAGCCCTGAAGTATCAGTACTTGTAGAAGTATCTTCTAGTTCAGCAATCAATACCTTGAATTTCTCCTGTACAGCCTGTTTTAATTCATTGAGTTTAGCCCCAAATTCCTTTTTTTGATCATTGGGAACATCTTTGAACTTGCCAAAAAGGTCATTAACAATGCTTTTTTTGCTGATATATTGCATCCGAAACTGTTCCAACTCTTCTTGAGACTTGGCAGTCACAGCTTTTAATGCTTGCTTTATTTCTTCTACTTTGTTTAGCATAATGGTATTAAATAATCATTCCTGCAGCTACCGTCTCATGTGAGAACTCATCAATGATGATTACAGAACCAGTATTTCTATTTTTTCTATATGAATCAAAAAATAATGGTTTAGCCGTCTTAATCAATATTCTTCCTATATCATTAACTCCTATAGTTTTATCATTTTCTGACTTCTCTAGAGTATTGATATTCACTTTGTAACGGATATCCTTAATGATGCACTTAGCTTCATTGGTAGTGTGCTTGATGATGTATTTTCCCCCAAGCTTCAATGCATTAGTATTCAGCCAACAAATCATCATATCAATATCCTGACTCACTTGTGGCTGATTATTGGGTTTAGCCAGCATATCTCCTCTACTAATATCTATCTCATCTTCAAGAGTCATAGTTACGGACATTGGAGGAAAAGCCTCATCCAATTGTCCGTTCATCGTTTCTATTGACTTGATTTTAGTAGTAAATCCAGATGGCAGAACAACCACTTCCTCCCCTTTACGCATGACTCCTCCACTCACCAATCCAGCGTATCCTCTAAAATCATGATATTTATCAGATTGGGGTCGTATCACCCATTGTATTGGAAATCTACTATCTATCAAGTTACGATCTGAAGCAATTTGCACGTTCTCAAGAGTCCACAACAGGGAAGGTCCTTCGTACCAATCCATATGCTTGGACTTGTCTACCACATTGTCTCCATTGAGTGCGGAGATAGGGATAAATCTGATATCTGGGATTGCCAATTTAGCCTCAAAACTTAAAAAATCTTCTTTAACACTTTCGAAGACCTCTTCAGAGTGATCTACTAGATCCATTTTATTGACACATACAATGATATGCTTAATTTGAAGTAATGAAGCAATGAACGAATGGCGTTTTGTTTGCTCTATAACTCCCTTTCTAGCATCGATCAATATGATCGCAAGATTGGCATTAGAGGCTCCTGTCACCATATTTCTTGTGTATTGAATATGGCCAGGAGTATCTGCTATTATAAATTTTCGTTTTGGAGTCGCAAAGTAACGATAAGCCACATCTATGGTAATCCCTTGTTCCCGTTCAGCCCTTAGCCCATCTGTCAAAAGCGCAAGATTCACGTGCTCATCTCCTCTATTCTCACTGGACTTTTCTATGGCTTCTATTTGGTCTTCGAATATTGACTTGGTATCATACATCAGCCTACCAATCAAAGTACTCTTTCCATCATCTACACTTCCTGCTGTGGTGAATCTTAAAAGATCCATATCCAGATAACCACTGTTATTATTACTCATATCTAATTATTATTGCCTTTTAATAAATCAAGAGACCTAAAAGTACCCTTGTTTCTTTCTGTCTTCCATAGCTGCCTCTGAGCGTTTATCATCAGCTCTATTTCCTCTTTCAGTTTGACGAGCGGCAGCTACTTCATCAATAATCTTATCCAAATCATCCGCTTCAGATTCAATCGCCCCTGTGATCGTCATACAGCCAAGGGTTCTATAGCGTATCACTTTATTTTCATACTTTTCTCCTTCTAACAGTGTATTGTATGGGGAGTCAGCAACCCAGACACCTCCGCGATTAACTACATTACGCTTGTGAGAAAAATAAATGCTTGGAAGGTCTACTTTTTCTTTCTTTATATATTGCCATACATCCATCTCAGTCCAATTACTAATTGGGAATATTCTGAATGATTCTCCTACTGCCTTCTTCCCATTGTAAAGATTCCAAAGCTCAGGTCTTTGATTTTTAGGATCCCATTGTCCAAATTCATCTCGGTGAGAAAAGAATCTTTCTTTGGCTCTTGCCTTTTCTTCATCCCTTCGCCCCCCACCAAATGCAGCATCATATTGTCCTTCTTCAAGTTTTTCCAAAAGTGTAATTGACTGCAGAGAATTACGACTTGGATTTGCCCCCTTTTCCTCCTGTGCCGTCCCGCGATCAATGGAGTCTTGCACTAGACCTACATCCAATTTCACTTTATATATTTCTGCAAGGTTATCTCTGAATTCCAATGCTTCGGGAAAGTTGTGTCCGGTATCAATATGCAATAATTGAAATGGAATTTTTGCAGGCCAAAATGCCTTACGTGCCAAATGCACCATTGTGATAGAATCCTTCCCCCCTGAAAATAGGATTACTGGTTTTTCAAACTGAGCAGCTACTTCACGGAATATGTAAATAGCTTCTGACTCAAGTTGCTCTAAATGTGATAAATTATATGAAGCCATATTAATATTTTAATTCAATTCTTGGTATTATTTCTTTGATCAGTATATCTAAAGAATCCTCAAGTGACAATTGATCCGTTCTCACTTCTACGTTAGGGTTCACAGGATTTTCAAATGGGGAATCTATTCCAGTGAAATTCTTTATTTCCCCTCTACGTGCTTTGGCATAAAGTCCTTTAACATCTCTCTGCTCACAAACTTCCAAAGGGCAATTGATAAACACTTCAAAATACTTTTCGCCAATAATATCTCTAGCATTTTGCCTCACCTCATCCGTTGGACTGATTAACGAACATATGGTAACTGTTGCATTATTGGCAAACAACTTGGAGACTTCTGCACTTCTCCTGATGTTTTCCCTGCGATCTTCTTCTGAAAAGCCTAAGTTATTATTGATCCCTGTTCTGAGATTGTCACCATCCAAAAGCATCGTGTGATATCCCAATTCATGAAGTTTATTCTCAAGACCTGTAGCCAATGTGCTTTTACCAGAACCGGATAGTCCTACCATCCAAATAACAAGACCTTCTTGGCCGACTTGATCGGACTTATCTTTGGGACTCAAGGTATTCTCAAAAATAGGGTGAATATTCTCCATTTAGCACATTAGTCTTTAACTGCCAAAATTAACACACATATATAATAATGCATTAGGTTTTTCAATATAATAACTACTTTTACCGATCAATTTATCAAATACATTTTAGTGAAAAACATAGCTCAAAAACGACATCTAGCCAAGACATTTACTTGGCGGATCACTGCAACAGTAACGACCATAATACTCGCATGGCTCATCTCTGGAGACCCCATGATAGGTTTGAAAGTTGGTGGGTGGGAGTTTTTCATTAAAATGGCGCTATACTATCTTCATGAACGTGCATGGTATAAAACTAAGTTTGGAATTACAGAAAAAGAACAATGATCAATACACAAGAACTTATAGCCATTTCCAAACAAGCTGGAAAGGCTATTATGGAAATATATAATAATGCTGAGTTTTCCAAAGTTGTTAATTTTAAAGCCGATGATTCTCCGCTTACCCTAGCAGATCAAGCTTCACATGATGTGATCATGGAGGCACTTTCCAACTTAACGCCAGATATTCCAATAATATCGGAAGAAGGGGTAGACGTTCCTTTTGATACACGAAAGCACTACACCAAATATTGGCTCATTGACCCATTAGATGGCACTAAAGAGTTCATTAATCGTAATGGAGAGTTCACAGTCAACATTGCTTTGATTGAAAACAACAAACCCACACAGGGGTTTATATATGTGCCAGTCACTGCTGTAATGTACTACACAGAAGACAATACCTGTTACAAAGAGTCACATGAGAAGATTGAAATATTAAAAGTGAACAACTCTTCTTTAGATCGTGTGGCAGTTAGAAGCAAATCACATGCATCACCAGAAGAAGAAGTTGTCTTGAATAAATATGGAGTAACTGATAGTATTTCTGTAGGCAGTTCTCTCAAATTTTGCATGGTGGGAGAAGGCAAGGCTGACATATACTATCGTCATGGTCCTACTATGGAATGGGACACTGCCGCAGGTCAAGCTGTCCTACAAGCCGCTGGTGGGAGAATATACAAAGGCAATCAAGAAACAGATACTTTTACATATAACAAAGGGTCATTGCTCAATGGAGGGTTCTTGTGTTTAGGGTTTTAACCTTTACTTTCTCACGGTAGTCACTTTGCGTTTAATAAGCGCATCAATGCTCATACTAAAAAGTATTGCCAATACCAGAACAACTGGTAAGAGAACATTATCTCCGTAGTCTTGAAATACAACTGCCACACCAATAAAGAGAATGTTGACAATACCTAGCACCAAAGCAGTCTGATAATGTCTAAGTCCTAATCTCATCAAAGCATGGTGAATATGACTTTTATCTGGGTCAAAAGGTGACTTTCCTTTTGAGAGTCTAACAATAAATATTCTTAGCGTATCGCAAAGTGGTATAATGATAACGCATACTGCAGTGGTAATACTTGCATTAAACCTATAAGTATGATTCATTGGTAAATGGTAATTAACTTCAATGAAATGAATCGCCAGTATTGAAAATAAAAAACCCAGAACTAGGGCTCCCGTGTCTCCCATAAATATTTTCGCAGGTTCCCAATTAAAACTTAAAAATGCCAATACAGCTCCAAGCATGCTAAAAATGAGTATAGGTGTGTAATTTGGCGCACCTATTCCTTTTATTAAAAAAAACCACACACCGAAGAAAATTAATGAAATAATAGCTATGACTCCAGCCAATCCATCTAACCCATCTATTAAGTTAAAAGCGTTAGTAACAACAATAATTGTAAAAAGGCTCAGTACAAAACTTAGCTCAGAATTTAATTCGAATACCCCGAATAGACCGTACAAAGAAGTTATTTGAATATTAGATTTAGCCAGAAGCACTACCATTGTAGCGGCAACCAATTGAACTATCAACTTGACCTTTGGTCGAATAGGTAGAACATCATCGCGAATACCCATAGCAAATATGATTGACAAGGCAACTAAAACATACTTGTAATGTACAATACCTGCTAAACCTATCCATATGCATGTAGAAATGACAAACCCAATGAAAATAGCAATACCTCCAAGCGAAGGAATGCTGCCTTTGTGGATTTTTCTTCTATCCGGAGTATCTAATACATTCTTCTTTTTCGAGTAAGAAATTATTACAGGAATTATTAGAAAGGCCAGTATATAAGATGTAACAACTGCTGAAAATATTTTTATCATTATTTCAATATAACACCATTAATTAAATTAAATGATTTTTGATTATTTTTGATTACTTTTCTCATACCACTCAACCATTTCTTCTAATCCTTGTTGTGTTGAATATTTAGCATTAAATCCATCATCGATTACCTTTTCAGCCAAATGATAAGTTTCGGTTGCTAACTTCTTCACTCTGGCAGAAGAAATTGGCAAGTTTTTACCAGTTACTTTTATTATTAAGTCAAAAGGTAGGCCGAGAATTATCCCCAATTGTTTTGGTAAAGTAATTTTTATTTTTTTATCCAATTTTTTAGAAATAGTATTTGCTATTTCTTTACTTGTTAAATGTGGTTCATCAGCATAATTATAAATTGACACACCTTCAGCCAGTTTAGTCAATAAAAACAATGTAGCATCTACGATGTTTTTAACATATGCTATAGATTTTACGTTATTCGCTTTACCTATATGAAAATAAATACCCAGATCTATTTGATGTATCAGTTTGTACATATTTGCTGTGTTATTAGTTCCAAATACCAAGGCCGGTCTAATTATTAAAACTCTTCTTGACGACTTTTCAGAAGCCCACTTTTCCAGAATCTTTTCTCCTGCCAATTTAGAAGCACCATAAGGCATATTTGGATTAGGTAACATTCCCTCATAAGACGGTGTTACATTTGCTCCGTATACCGCCACCGAAGAATAAAACACTATAGTGTTTATATTTTCCTCACTTGCAACATCACATATGACTTCTGTCCCCTTCTCATTTGTTTCAAAGTACTCAAGCTCACTAATACCAAAATCGTGGTGCATAGCTGCAAGTGATATAATAGTAGTAATGTTGTTGCCTTTTATTGCCCTTTCAACATCCTTTTTAATTCTTATATCCCCCTTAATGTAAAGTGATTTATATTCTGATTTGGGCTCCTCCAAATCCAAGTTTATCACACACTCCTGAGGAAGTGTTCTATGAAAATGACTACCAATGAAACCCGACCCCCCAGTAATAAGAATATTTTTCAAACTCATTTCTTTATAATATTTATATCAATTACTTATTGCATCTAACTTACACTTTTTTGTCAGCTATTCAAAAGACCACATTCATTGACCCTGCAAATATTGAAAATCACTAATGAAGTGAGACTATAGAGGCTTCACCTTTTTTTTTATGAAATAAAACAGTAAGAATTGCAACATGTAGTACAACGACATTAGTCGTGAGAATCCTTCAATTTCCCGATATATTTTCCAATTGAACTTAATTAAATTCACTTTTGCGCTTGAGATAGATTCATTCCTCAGTCTATATTTAGCCAATGGTTCGTTAATACCATATGCATATTCAGTCTTCTTAAGTATTTTCAACCATAATGCCCAATCTTGTCTTTTTCTTATACTTGGCATATACACCTTGCCTATTTGTCCAGTATCATATATAGCTGTTAAGCATCCAATATAATTATTTCTTAGCATTGTCTGATAATCCAATTTAGGTTTTGCCTGTATTGTCAAATTCGTATTTGTACCGTCCTCATATATTTTTTGATAACTAGAATATGACAATGCTATTTCGTGTTCTCGCATAAAGGCAATTTGTAATTCAAGCTTTTGAGGCAGCCATAAATCATCACTATCTATGAAGGCAATATAGCGACCAGAAGCCTTTTCTATAGCAACATTTCGCGCCTTGGCAGCTCCTTCGTTTCTAGCAAGCTGAATTAATACTATTCGCGAATCATTTTTCTGATATAGGTTTAAGATTTCTATTGTATTATCATTTGAGCAATCATCAACTAATATTAATTCCCAATTTTCATATGATTGATTAATAACTGAATCGATTGTCTCCTGAATGAAATTTTCACAATTATATGTTGGCGTTACTATTGATACCAATTCTTGAGCTTGTTCTTTCATATATTAAGACTCCTTAGAGTTCTCTTCAAAAGTAAAAGTAGCACTTTTATCATTTAAAATAATGGACATTACAACAGTATAAAATAACACACCGTAAAAACGAGAAAGCATTGACTCAAATAAAAAAGCGATAATAAAACATAATATAACTGCCTGTATATGTGGATTATTATATTTAATAAAGGCATATAACAATGGAGATATTAATAATAATATTCCCACAAATCCCATTTGAAGCCCTGTCTGTAAATATTGATTGTGAGCATTATAGTCATTATTGTAATTGTAATTGTACTCTGAAGTCCGATATTGTTCTTTTAACACATCATTGGCATCACCAATTCCAAAACCAAAAAAAGGTTGATCTAAAATTAATGAGATACTTGCGTTCCATGCTAATAGTCGAGACTGTTCAGACGTTGTATAATTATAGTTTTTCTTCGATGTGAAATCTATCAACCTTTCATAGAGCACTTTTGTCCTTGGGTTAAGAATATAAATTGCGATTAAAAGCATCCCCATTAGACCTATCAGTTTCACTTTTCTCACTTTAAACTTGATCATATAAAATACCGATATCACGATTAAAGTGAATACAGCGGATCTTGAAGACAATAAAAAAATGTAAATAATTAGTGTAGATATTAAGATATATGATAATTTTCCTTTTTTATTCATTAGAAAAATTATGCCTATTGTGGCAAAAAGTGATATATAGGTAGGGTGGGCGAAATATTGAGAAAAATCTCCTCCAAAAAAATAATTTCCTCCCCGTAAAATTGAATCATAAAAAGCAAAAGATTTATCTACAGAACTGTTAAAGAACCAATCCCCATTTACTATGCTTATTGATCTCATGACTGAATTAGTAACAGAAACTGCAAATGTGGTAATAAGTCCTGCTATCAAAAAATAAAACAATCTGACATGTTTATTGAAATTAATTTTCATGCCAGAAATAATTATTGGGAGTAAAAACATTGACAATGATCTTTCCAATAGCTTTATTCCTTGTGCTTTATCCTGACTATAAATCAATGTCACAGTCATGAAAACTACCATGATCGGCAAAACTAAAGTCCATTGCCAAAAATTGCACATTCCTGTCTTCACTATTTGTGCAACTCCCAATATCATTGAAATGACTACAAATATATTAGAAGGAAATACACCAAAAGGAAGAAAGAAAAGTGTCAGTCCCAGAGAATAAAGAAAAAGCAATTCAAAGACTTCCACATCCCCGAATTGCTTTTTAGCATGATTTATAAATACTATCATATCTACTAGCTATATCCTCCCAATTAAATTGTCTGGCTTGTTCAAGTGCGTTTCCACTTAGTGTTTCGTAGTTTGAATAAATAGCAATAATCTTTTTGACAATATCTATAGAAGACTTTGGCTTTACAGATTTACCTACAGGTTGATCATCAAAAAAACCATCTACAGCTTGATTTTCACAATAAATGATAGGAAGGCCTTGACTCATTGCTTCAATGTATACCAATCCAAAAGTTTCCCGTGTTGAAGGCATTACAAATATGTGACTGCGCTCATAGAGCTTCTTCAACTTATCTATTTCTTGTATCCTGCCATGAAAAATAATATTCTCAGATGCGTGCTTTAATACACTATCCAAAAACTCACCATCACCAACAATATCAAATCTCACAGTATAGCCTAGTTCATTCAACCTTTTCACAGCCAAAATTGCTAAATCCAACCTTTTAGTTTTTATTATACGCCCTACATATATTAAATTTATGTCCTTTAGTATTTTTTTTGTTTGAGGCTGTTCTTCAAACCACAGATTTTCAATAGCATTTGGTACAATTAAAATTTTTGGCAAAATATTTTTTCTGTAAGTTGATTTTAGATATTTTTCTATAAACACTTTTTTGTGAGCATGGTTAATAAATATAATCTTTTCAGCATCCGCTAATATCTTATTCCCAAAGGATCTAAGATGAAGCATGTATTTAAAAAAATAAACAATGTCAGATGACCTTACACTTATTACATATTTAATTCCATATTTTTTCTTAAGTAAATAGGCTACTCCCCCATCACTAAATAAAAAATGCGCATGAATAAGTGATACAGTATCTAATGCAACTTTATTTTCAATGTCATTAAGTTTTAATCTAATATTTCTATTATAATTAACTCTATGAAAAATATTTTTACTTAAAATAAATGAATAATGATATTCAACTCTTTTCAAAGATTCATCCCTATTGCCATCAAGCAACTTCTTTTCTTTTAATGCAGTGTAAACAATTTGGTTATATCCCTTCCCTGATAATTTTTTCACCAAGTTTACATATATCTTCTGGTCTGCAAAATTATTTGATATATGTAGTAATGCGTTTTTTAACATGTAGTTTATTAAGAAAGAAATATGCGAATACTAAGAAAAATAATCCCCCATGCGTAACCATCAAGATCGTAAAAAAAGATGTATTTATATAATAAATAAAGACAAAGATATGTCCAAAAAATATGGATTCAATTCGAAATGACTTAAGTAACAAGAAAAACAACCCGATAAATAACGAATGTAAAAAAACACCAAAATATCCAAATGACACATAACCTTCCGTAATAAGGCCGACATTTGCGCTCATCCCTTCCTTATTCATTAATACTTCACCAACAAACATGTTTAAAGGTCTATCCAACGGATATTCGAAAAACAAATTACCGATAATATTATGACTCCACAAAAGAGGCGTTTCTTCAAAAAATGAATAATAAATGTTATCAATTAAAGGAGGGATGAAAAGAGTTCTTCTTACAAATGCATCAATGAGCATAGTGTTAGTATTATCAAAAGTAAACACTAATAAACCAAAGAAATTAAGGAAAAGAAATAGGTACAATACTATAAAGACTTTACTTATAAAATCTTTCCCATTCATAAACAAAAGCGAGGCCAACATACCCACAAATACACTCTTCAATCCTCCAATTGTGTAAATAAATAGAATCATTGCTATTGCTAATACTGCATAGAAAAACTTTTTTGATTTTATCGACAATATCATAATGGTAGGTAATACCACTCTGGATAGAGGAACCCTAAGGTATCCAAAATATTTATCATCAAAAGTTCTAAAAAAAAGCCTAGTCTCATATATGTCTTGAAATAATAAAGTTTTAATATTTACATAAGAATAATATTTCAGAATCACCGGAACGAGCAAAAAAAGACTAATTATTAGTAAGATTTTACTCGGGTTTTTTATTTTTAATTCTCTAATTTTTACTGGTAATTTCAAGAGTGAAAAGCCAAAAAGAATTGCCAGAAGAATCGCATTGGCAAGTAACGGATGTATAGTTCCATCCGAATATTGATAAAAAATTACTTGGCCATAAAAAGATAGTATAAATACAGTATGCCAAATTGCGTAGAAAAGATCATTTTTTATCAAATATCCAAGTATCAGGAAAAAAGAAAAAAACAGAAGTCCAATTATAATTTTACCTAAAGAATACATGAATTCGAACCCCATGTACTCATAGTTTTCGACTATTATAACAGTATATACTAGACTTATTAAAAAGAAGATAACCACCTCGAGAATAAGTACATTAAATCTATTTTGTTTAATGGTCAATAATTTCAAATTAACTGTCTTTGATATTTCGATGATGCATAAATGATTAAAAAGCCATAAACAAGATAAAATAGGCTAATGGCAATAGTATACCTAACTAAGTAAGTGGTTATTGGAATGTCATTCATAAAGAAAAAAGATGCAATGATTATAAATTTACTAAACTCCCAGAAAGAATTCATTTTAAATTCTTTCAAAGCTATTAGAACTTTTCCCAAAGGAGAGAAAATCAGCATTACACTGGTTCCATAAACTAGAATTTTTGCATATTCACCTGACTTATCCCATTGTTCTCCTCCTATGAAAATGAATAGATCTTGAGCAAAAAAATGAATCATTACTATCAATATAATTGCAAATAAAACTTGTAATGTGATTACCGATAATATGAAGGGTAATATTTTTTGTCTTTTAATAACCATTAGGCTAACTCTTTGAAAAATAACCTGAGAAATCGCAACAGATATGAAAACTGAAGGTATTGCCAATATTTTTTGTGTGAACTCTAAATAACCAACTTCCTGAATTGAATATTTATCTAAGATTAAAAATGTTAGTGATCCTAAAACAAAGGTATTAAGTATATTAGGAACTAGTGTGAACTTAGGTAATTCTATAAATTCCTTAGCAACCTTTTTCAGCTTCAATAAGCTAATAGTTTTGAATGTGGTTAAATTACTAACTTTCCAAAAAGAAAAGATTGCCTGACTAATATTCCCTATTACATCACCCCATATTAGCCCTGTAGGCTTACCCAAACTACCAAACCCACTCTGAGTAACTCCCTCTACTAATCGTCTCATTACTTTGGTCGATGAGGATAGCATAAATTTTCTTTTTCTAATCAAGAACAAATTAGTGATATTGAAAATAGAATAAGTCATGGCACTAAACGGTAGTAACCATAGAGCTGTAGAATTTAGCTGTGGTATATGTAATAATATTGGCTCTTCAAGTATGAGAATCAGGAAAATGCAAAGTACAAAGGTTGCAATACTTAGTAATATACTTAGATACATTACATGCTTAGAATCACTTTCTTTTTTTGCCAGAAGAATTGCACTTTCATACTTAAGAGCTGATAACGCCACAAGAATCCCAAACACTTTGAGGTAAACATCGAATGTGCCAAAATCTGAAGGTGAAAAAACACGTTTTAAATAAAATTGCAACATAACAGGTATGAGGTTGGCAACCAATGTCCCTATAATTAGAGTAACCGTATCCGTTCCGATACTCCTAATATTCATAGACAACACAGATATTTTATTCCTCATCAAATGTTTCTATGTACTTACTGTGTGCTGCACGCCATGAAAATTTCTTTTGTGCTAAGTCAATATTCTTGGATAAAACAACTAGTTCGTCAGTTGACATATTAAAAAAATCATTCAAACTACTTGAAAATGATTCTTGAGAATTAGGCGTGGCAGTAAGTCCAATATCATTGGACTTAACATAATACCCAATCTCTCCCACTTCACTAACTAATGCCGGAAGACCAAACTCTCTAGCTAAAGAAAGAGGTCCACTCTGGGAGCCAGACTCGATATCGTAAGTAAGCATAAGAACATCACTGCAACTGTAGTAAAGAGCCATATTTTCTTCCGAAATATAATCGATATCTAAAAAATAATTATCAACATTATGCACGGACAACCATCTCATGACGTCTGATTCATTTACAGATGCTTCTGAACCCGCTATTAATAGCTTAATGTTATGCTTGCTTTTCGCTACACTCTCTATCAATAGCTCTACGTTCTTATCCTTTCTAAGTAGCCCAAAGAAAAGAACTATCCTTTCATTCATTTGGAAACCCAATCTTTCCCGTGCCAATGGTTTTTCTACCTTAACATATGATATTTCACTCGGATATTGTATAACCTTGAAAGACTCATTTGGGAGCTTTAAATTTGATTGAATTTCTTTACCTATATAATCCCCATTAACTATTACTTTTTTTATTTCTGGCCCTATGTGGTGATTAAACAAATACCGAAAAACGGATTTATAAATACTATAGAGTAAATCCTTCGATTTGAATTTCGCACTATGAATCCATAAATAATTTTGAGTCTTTATTTTTTTAAGTTTTTTAATGAATAAATATAATGGAAACACATCATAATCCATTATGAATACAATGTCACTACCACTAATTTTTTCAGATTTTATAATTCTTCTGTAATACTGCCATGATCGAAATTGCTTAACCATTGCCCTTATGTAAGGTGCAAGAAAACGATATTTTATAAAATATTCTGCATTAGTTTTTTCATAGTTAACAGCAATTTTGGTGATGGTAAACCCATCGCCTTCCATTTCATAATCTCCCGTAGTTGCAAAAAACAGGTTTATATCATAGTTATTTTTTAACCCCTTACAGAAATTTTTTACATATTCTTTACCATGCCCTTTGGACGAATACATAGCTGTCACTAAGTGAAGTTTTTGCATATACGGACTATTTATTCCGATTGGACAAATACCAATCATACATTTTCACTAGACCCTCAGCTAACTCAATTTCATGCTTCCAACCAAGAGAGTTTAACTTAGAAACATCCGTTAACTTCCTCATAGTGCCATCAGGCTTACTTGAATTGAATGTTAATTTACCTGCATACCCTACTACAGTCTTTATTTTATTGGCCAGTTCTTTTATTGATACATCTTGCCCTGTACCAATATTTATATGAGAATTTCTGATCTCTTTTTTTTCACTATTATAAGTATCAATAAAGTCTCTTTTCTCCATC
>JAWUWD010000004.1:0-46894 GCA_034112085.1 Cyclobacteriaceae bacterium | reverse complement strand
TTATTGTCTAAATATTCCTTTGAATATCTCTGATTTTTATCGGTGAAACACTCCTATTCGTAATGTTTAATACCTATCGCATTATTTAAATCTTTTGGATTGTAGATTCTTCCATCTTTGATTGTTAGTTCTACACGTCTGATATCGCTGATATTCTCTACCGGATTTCCATCAACCAGAATCAGGTCTGCAAGCTTCCCTACTTCTATAGAACCCAGTTTATCATCTATCCAAGTTGCTTTTGCAGAAGTAATGGTCGCCAATTTCAAAACCTCACCAGCAGGAATACCTGCTCTTACATAATTCTCTAACTCAGTATGTAATCCAAATCCAACCATTGCATCTGTGCCTGGTAGAATAGTGACTCCTTGATCATGTAATACTTTGATGATATCTAATAATTTATAAAAAGAGGCTTTATAATTTTCCTCCTCGCCTTCAGGAATCGGTAATCCAACCCCATAGAAAGTTCTCTGAACTTGGATTGGAAGGCGGTCGAGAATCATCTCAAATTGTGGATCAGGCTCATCTGCTTTAGAGGTGAACATGCCTTCAAAAAAAGAAACTGTAGGATCCAATTCAATATCCTTTTCCTTAAGAAGGTTTACAAAGTTTTGAAATTTCTCACTCTTCAAATCAAGTTTATAGGCATGGGCTGCTACTTCAGAAAATCGCTTTGGCGTCCGTGTATCTATAGCGTCTGATAGAAAGTTTAAAACAATCATGTTTACATGTTGAATTTCATCAAAGCCATCTGCAATGGCATCTTCTGCAAGCATATGTGCAGGTATATGTCCACTCAATTTCAATCCCAATTCATGGGCTTTTACAGCCATAGGTTTTACCCAGGAAGGATCAATGGAACTATATAATTTTATTTGATGATAACCGTCTTTGGCATAATCTTCAATTGCCTTGATGCCTTCATCAACATTTGTGATTGTCAATCCTGGACCAGAAAATGGGCCTTTTTGATCAATAAAACCAGCCATAGTCACCACGCGAGGGCCAATATTTATATTTTGATTAAATTCTTTTCTCATTTCAATGAGTTCACGAGAGTTTGCCATATCCCTTATTGAGGTCACACCTGCCGCTAGATGCATAAGGCCATCAGAACGTGTTACATGACAATGGTTGTCGAACAAACCGGGAAGTAAGGTTTTGCCTGTGCCATCAATAACTGTTGCTTGCTCAGGGATAGTTTCAATTTCGGATAACACAGCCTCAATTGTGTTGCCATTAACAACTACTGTCTTATTAGGCAATATTTCACCAGAGTTTGAATCGAATACATTGGTATTTTTAATGATGATCTTTCCTTCGGGTATTTCTGTTAAACTTTCGGCAAGTGATTTATAAAAAGTGTTTTCCTTTTTTGTTTGAATTTCAAGTAGCTGCTCAGTCAATGAATTATTTTCTTCTTCAATAATAGTAAGCCATGAAGATACCGAAGCGAAAACCCTATCGTCAGCGTCTATCCAAACATAGTTTGGAGTAAATCCTAAACCAGTCATTTCTATTAATCTTAGTTGATTATTATCAATAGTTAACTCATCAATATTCGATATTTCAACAGCTCCACTAGGGTATAAGTTTACAACATGGTCTTGAGTTGAAAGCAGTTTTCTTATCAACAATTCAGTATCTCCTAATGAGCCATTAATACTGGCATAAAAAGTGTTTTCGTCAAGACTATTGCTCCCTTTTTCTGATGAGCTCTCCCAAAATGCTTTTCCATTTTCAATTTTGAAATTCTCAGAAATAGTATCTTTTAAATAATTGACCCCACTGATTTCCAAAGAAGAAATACTACTTTGATCATTAAGTGTAATACTCTGCTTAATATTAGGTCCTCTTCCCCTGTCATTGTATTCGAAAGTATAGCTATAGGCTCCATCTGCAAACCGGCTGGTTTGTGTCCCTGCTTTATTGCCTCGCATGTACACTGTGTAATTTTTCAAGCTATACTCTACTGTGTTTTCAGAAGAGCTACATGCTATAAAAAGCATGCCTATTAAAAGTAAAAAATAGTTTTTCATAGGTGTTGATTTATTTTATCTCAAGATTTCATATGATTAACTATGAAGAGGTTTAACATAGATGTTAGGAGAAATTATGCTTTTCCTTATTGAATAGTATCACAATAAGTGAGGCTGCTTACCTCCTCTGATGGAACATCTTATAGTCAACAGAGTACTTTCGACTGCCCACTAAAAATAAGACTAAATAGATCAGCAGGTAAAGCAATGCTTTTTCCTTGGAACCAAATGGATCATCTGCATGCGACACGAATGCTGCAATGACCATGGTCACGATCAATGGAAGAGTCGCTAACCGAGTGGCCAATCCAATACCTATTAAGATCGAGCATAGAAACTCAGAAAACACCGCTAGGACTAGTGTGAACGTCATTCCCAAACCAATTGGGTCAGCAAACTTAATTTCACCACCTGCCAACAGTTTCATCAGCTTAGGAAAGCCATGTGCCAACATAAAAGCCATCACAGTAATGCGCAGTATTAGTATGGCTATATCTATGCTCTTATCGCTTGTTTTAGTTTTTAAAAATTGTTTGATCATAGTTCTATTCTTAAAATTTAGATTCGGATAAATAAGTATCTGCGCGAGACCAACTTTCGACATAAGCTTGTTCGACTTCATCTGTTGTTTTACTTTGCCCATTTAGTGCTTCTCTCAGCCCAAAGAAAGACCAGCCATTGTGTGGATGGTCCGCTAATTCCTCAGTATAGGTTTTCTCAGCGGCTGCATATTGCCCCTGCTCAAGTTGGGCAGCTCCCAACCAATGTCTGGCGGCAAATGGCACTGGCTCAGGTTCGCTATAAGGGAGTTTGTCTTCTTCTATAACAGCTTTTTTGAAAGCAATGATCGCAGCAGTTTTGTTGCCTTCATCCCATGCGATTTCTCCTTCTAATATTCCTGCGAGCACTTTGAGATGAGGAGCTCCGGGCTCGTAGCGAAACTCAGCGGTCGTGGTATCAGCAGTAGCTTTGACTCTTGCAAGATATAATTTGGCAAAATCAAACTCTCCAGTTTTCAACTTGGCGTAGCCTTGACAGAAGTCCCAAATATTTTGTGAGATAATACCATCTTTCGGTCGTTCAGTTGCAAGGACTTCATCAAATCGTCCAAAGCGTATTGCGGTGAGTGCATGATATACTGGATTATCAGTAATCTTCGCATAGTCTCTACCAGCCTGCATCGCAATCGCACCTTGACCGTCATAGGCTGCTGAGTATAGCAGCATGTGCAAGTTGTGAGCAGCGTAAGTGGAGATGGCATTACCTTCAGCTTTGGCACGTTTGTCCGTGAGTGAGGCTTGCAGGTTGGATCGAACCGCATCGCCCCATCTTCCAATCTCATTATAAGTATGAGAAGGCATGTGATTGATATGACTGGCTCCCGGTATTGTGTTACCAAGAAAGTCCGCACAAGCCGCACCTAACTCTGGTCGATCAGTGGACTCAGTAGCATGGATGTATAAATGGCACGCACCAGGATGTTCAATATTTTTTGCCAGTACTTCTTCAAGCACATCATGGATCACCATCAGTCGAGGATTGTCCATTTCCCTAGTACCTCTTCTAGGTTCTAATAAAAATAAGGCTCCTGCATAAAGCGTAGCTACTTCGAAGTCCTCAGGGAATTGCTCGTAAACACTTGCCATGGCATCTGCATACAAGGAGTCTTGCACTCTACGGTCATCATACTCAAACTCCTCAACATATCGCACATTCAATGCTTCAATAAGTGCCTGATCAACGGCACTAGTTTGATCATTGATCAATGTTATTGCTTTTTCTGCAGCTGCCAACGCTAGTACTGATTTGTTAGCCCGCATGTGACCATTGAGGTATGATCCTAGCGCCCAAGCTTCTCCCCAATAGAACATGGCGTTAGTAGAATCCAATTTCTGCGCTTCACGAAATGAACTGATCGCTTCTCCAACAGCAAATGCATATCTTAATTGAATACCCTGATTAAAAAAGTCCTGTGCTTGTGGGTTCTTTGTCTGAACAGATCGCTCATACACTCCTAAGGCTTCTGGGATCAGATTGATGGTCTTAATGATGTAAGCTTCCTCAGAAGCGGTAACGGGAGCCGGTGATCCACAACTCGCAATATCTTCTGGCTTGATGACTTTACTTTCTGCTAATTCTGTATTCTTTTGATTACAAGCCAATAGGCTCATAGCAAGTACAATAAGACTCAGGGCGTTCTTCATAGTTTAGGCTGATTAATTCAGTGTTGAATTTACTGATTATTTATAAAATGCCAATGACGGATGTGATGGACGGCACTAGAGGGTTCATTCTCGTTCTAAAGAAATAGGATGTGACAAGAGTTTCAAAGGCGGACCAGTAGCCAGTATGCAATCTATCTCCACTTGGGAGTCCACTTGCTCCAAATAAACCCCTTCGCTTGTCATTTGGGATCAATTTCATGTATTTCAAATCAATTCCGTCTGGCATATTTCATTTCTAAGCTCATTTCTGGGATTTCAATATGTATTTTTGTGCCCACTCGGAGTTTACTTTCAATACGGATTGTGCCATTTAACTTATCAAGTGCCTGTTTCACAATATACATCCCTAGGCCAGAGCCTTCAGACATTTCTGTGGCACGATAAAACATATCAAACACTTTATTAAGGTACTTCTTAGCGATGCCTATTCCATTGTCCTCGAAAACGATTTTTAGCATATGGTTCTCTATTCTCACATCAATTTTCAGAACACTCTTTTTAGCGCTTGTTTTTCGGTACTTGAAGGCATTGGAAATAATGTTGCTAAAAACTATTGCCAAACGTAATCTATCAAGATAGGCTATGGCGATTTCTTTATGATAATTTTGGATGATGGTGAATTCTTGAAAGCCATCCAAATACTCCAAGTTGCCAACGCATTCTGCGATTAGATCTTTAAAGTCAACCTTCTCCTTCTTCAAATCCAATCTGCTGGCTCTCGAATAATCAAGCATAGACTTGATGAAACCATCCATTTTTAAAATCCTATCTTCTATTTTCTCAAAATAATTTGCTTCGAGAGAAGTATTCTCGACCTTCATGAGATTGGTCAGTCCCAGCATCGATCTCAAAGGTGATCTTAGATCATGAGATGTTTTGTAAACAAGTTGATCAAGTTCGAAATTTCTCTCAACCAACTCATTATTTAGACTATTCAGTTCTTCAGCAGCTATTTTTTCGCTGCTAACATCTCTTACTGCTCCATCAAATATATCATTACCATCATGATCGCTGGTGAGTACAAAACTGTTCAACCCCCAAAACATACTTCCATCCTTTCGCTTAAAATGTGTTTCAACATTGGAGCGATAGCCCATTTCTAACACTGTCGGTGTCACACCCTTCCTGTCTTTAGGTTTTGCATAAAGCTCCAAGGACTTCACCTTCAATATCTCTTCTGCATTTTTATAACCGAACATCTGGGCAAATGCATCATTAGCATAAATTAATCCTCCCTTGGAATAACTTCTGTATAGGCCCTCTGATATATTGCGGTTGATTGATTCAAGTATACGTTGGCTCTCTTCTATTTTTCGTTGGGATTCACGCTCATCAGTAATATCCTGTACAGCCCCATCAAATATATCATTCCCATCATGATCGCTAGTAAGGACAAAACTGTTTAATCCCCAAAAGGTGCTGCCATCCTTTCGTTTAAAATGCGTCTCAACATTGGATCGATATCCCATTTCCAATACTGTTGGAGTCACGCCTTTCCTGTCTTTAGCTTTCGCATAAAGTTCCAAAGATCTTACTTTTAAGATTTCTTCTGCGTTTTTATATCCAAACATCCTGGCAAATGCATCATTCGCGTATATAAGCCCTCCTTTGGAATAGCTCCTGTATAATCCTTCTGAAATATTACGATTAATTGATTCAAGAATACGCTGGCTTTCTTCTATCTTCTTTTGAGATTCTCGTTCTGATGTGATATCTCTTACTGCTCCATCAAAAATATCGTTACCATCATGATCATTGGTAAGCACGAAGCTATTTAACCCCCAGAATGTACTTCCATCCTTCCTTTTAAAATGCGTTTCAACGTTAGATCGATACCCCAATTCTAACACTGTTGGTGTCACTCCTTTCCTGTCTTTAGGTTTCGCATAAAGCTCCAAGGACTTTACCTTCAATATCGCTTCTGCATTTTCGTAACCAAACATCTTGGCAAATGCATTATTGGCATAAATTAGGCCTCCTTTAGAATAACTTCGATATAAACCTTCTGAAATGTTACGATTTATTGATTCCAGAATACGCTGACTCTCTTCTATCTTCTGTTGAGATTCGCGCTCTACAGTAATATCTCTGACTGCTCCGTCAAAAATATCAATGCCGTTATGATCTCGGGTAAGTACAAAACTATTTAATCCCCAAAATGTACCCCCGTCCTTTCGCTTAAAATGAGTTTCAACATTAGAACGGTATCCCAATTCCAAAACTGTGGGCGTCACACCTTTCCTATCCTTTGGCTTTGCATATAAGTCTAAAGATTTCACTCTCATTATTTCATCCACACTTTTATAACCGAACATCTTTGCAAATGCATCATTGGCATAAATGAGACCTCCATTGGAGTAACTCCGATAGACGCCTTCAGAAATATTATGATTAATCGAATCTAACAATAGCTCGCGATCCTCTAATGCATCAGTTGCTTTCTTCTGAGCAGAAATATCTCTTACGGTAATCAAAAGATATTTCACCGCCTTTACCTCTATCTGGTTAGTCGTAACTTCTCCCCAAAGATGACCTCCTGCAGCATTTTTTAATTCTCTTACAACTTTTATACTTTCACCCTGTTGTACTTTATTAGATATTTTGGATTCTTCATTAGTTCCATGTTCTTTGGAGTCGGATAGTATCAATTTCAGCCCTTGACTTAATAGTTTCTGGGTTGGATAGCCATAAACTTGGGTACAAGATTTATTGACATATAAAACCTTAGATGTTACAGGCTGACATACAAATACAGCATCAGTTAGTCCATCTATAATTGCTTGAATGTCACTCATATAGTACCTTTTGGATTAAAACAAATCTCATTATATGCCTATTTACTGTTTTATTCAAATCAATATTGGCAAAAAAGGCATGTGGGCTTCTAAAAGTAGTCTGTCGTAAGAGGTGAAATAAGATAAGCTGAAATACAATAAATCAATTAGACATTTAACCCTGAAAAATCAATACAAACCCATTAGATTATAGATATCATTCTTTCTCCTTGCATATTTTAATAGTGCTTATATTTTAGAAAATGATGCAGAAGAATCATAAGAAAATTAAAAGTTAGTGTACCATCTTCCTTAGATTGTCTTATTTTTAAATAAAAAAACGAATGTACGTACAAAGACGGTTCTCATTTAAGAGTGTATTGATCTGGACGAAAAAAGAACTCCTTTTCTTCGTCATTTTGGCCACTGTGATCACTGGTCTTTATGAGCTATTGCAGATCAAATGGCTACAAGTTCCACTGGCTCCTGTCGGGCTGATCGGTACAGCAGTAGCTTTTATGGTAGGTTTTCAGAACAATGCAGCATACGACAGAATCTGGGAAGCTCGAAAAATTTGGGGTGGAATTGTCAACACTTCTAGATCATTCATTATTACCGTTAGAGATAGTTTCTATATCCACAATGCCGAGGCCACACAAGATGAAACCGATGAATTAAAAATCATCACCAATAGACACATCGCATGGTTGACCGTGTTACGCTATGCCATGCGTACAAAAAAGACTTGGGAAGCTTCTTATGATTCAAAACACAAAAAAGCGACTTTCCATTACAATATACCGGAGCACGAGACATCTCTTGAGGAAGAACTAGCACCAACTCTTTCTAAGTCAGAGTATGACTATGTCATGTCTAAGGACAATAAGCCCAATGCGATAATAAGCCTTCAGTCTAAGCACTTGCGAAAACTTACCGATCAAAAGAAATTATGGGATTTCACTTTACTCAACCTACAGCAAATGCTACATGAGTTGACGGCATTTCAAGGTAAATCTGAGCGCATCAAAAATTTCCCATACCCGAAACAATATGGTAGCATCGGCTATCACTTTGTGCATATTTTCATGTGGCTGTTGCCAATGGCTATCATTCCGTCTTTCGCTAAAATGGGATTAGATTTATCAGAAGTACATCCTTTCATTGGTACTTATTTCGTTTGGTTCAACATACCTTTTACCGTCATCGTCATCTGGGTATTCAACACAATGCTGCGTATCGGACTAGCTGGAGAAAATCCTTTTGAAGGAACGCCTAATGATGTGCCGATTTCTAACATTTCGAGAGGAATCACAAGAGATATTTTACAGTTGATTGATGAAGATCCAGATAAGATTCCAGCTCCATTCGAGAACATCAACAATATTGATATGTAATTTTAGTATTATTTTAAGTATCACCAGACAAGAATTTAGAATTGAAACAAATAGGTGACTAGTTATTGGATATGATATTCTCTCAGGTGATGATTTTATCTTAACTTTAAGATAAAATTACCAATCAAAAAAATATGCTATTTAAGGCGTTTGACAAATCTTCAAAACAAGAGTGGATCGACAAAGCTACTGATGATCTTAAAGGGACACCAGTATTTGAAAAATACCAATGGGCGCTAAATGATGACATCAAGTTATCTCCTTATTATAGTGCTGAAGACCTTAAAGGATTAGAATATTTGGATGACTATCAACTCAACCCCACAGTGTTGGGGCAAGCTGATGGAGCCAGTCGTTCTTGGATTAATAAGATCAACATCATAGTTGGTGATGCAAAGACTGCCAATGGAGAAGCTATGCTTGCATTAATGAATGGCGCTGATGGACTCAACTTCGTTATCGAAAATGGCAATATTGATCTCACACTACTTCTCAATGATATTTTACTTGAGCATTGTCATGTGACTTTCTCAGTCGAGAAAGGTATGATAGAATTGGCTAACCAATATTTAGAGTTCACCAAAGTAAATCAATACGATCTTGCTAAGGTTAGCGGTTGTCTAATTGCTGGAAATCAAGATTCAGCAGCCATCAAAGAATTGCTCGTTTTCAAAAAGCATTTTCCTTTATTGAAAACAATTAGTGTTTCTGGAAATGATACTGACCCAGTCAATGAATTATCCAATATATTAAATAATACTGTTTCAACCTTAAGACAGCTAGGTAGTGATGGATATGAAACATCAGTGATTGCAAGTGCACTCAGATTCGAGCTTAATATTGGCACCGATTATTTTGCATCGATCGCCAAAATTCGTGCATTAAGAATTCTCTTAGATCAGTTACTTATATCATTAGGGACTACTGACCTATCTCCGAATGATCATTACATACATTGTATTTGCACTACATTCACAGACGAGGCTTATGCACCACATGGTAATATGCTCAAAGGGGCTACTGCCGCAATGGCTGCCATTATCGGAGGCACAAGTGCTTTATCAGTAGTTCCAGAAGACAATACAGATAGTATGCAGAGGCGTGTCGCTCGAAACATCTCAAATATACTTAAAGAAGAATCTTACTTCAATAAAGTAGCTGACCCAGCTGCTGGCTCTTATTACTTAGAGCATTTGACGGATGTCATCATCAAAGCGGCTTGGTCCAAATTCCAATCACAACAAACAAATGACTTGGAAGTCTCTTTTCCTGCGAAATCAACTAGTCAAAAGAATCCTTCTACCATCACAGAATGGAATACGGCCGAACAGATTAAAGTCAAATCACATTACAGTAAGGGTGACCTAGCATCAGTTGAGCACTTAGGGTTCACCGCAGGAATTGCTCCATTTCTCAGAGGACCATACTCAACTATGTATGCAGGAAGACCTTGGACTGTACGTCAATATGCAGGGTTCTCTACAGCCGAAGACTCCAATGCGTTCTATAGAAGAAATCTCGCTGCGGGTCAAAAAGGACTATCCGTAGCCTTTGACTTAGCCACACATAGAGGATATGACTCTGATCACCCACGCGTGACTGGTGATGTTGGAAAGGCAGGAGTAGCCATTGATTCGATCTTAGATATGAAAGTACTCTTCGATCAGATTCCATTGGATAAGATGTCTGTTTCTATGACTATGAATGGTGCAGTAGTTCCCATCTTGGCATTTTACATTGTGGCCGCAGAGGAACAAGGTGTGAAAGCTGATCAGCTGATTGGTACCATTCAAAATGATATTTTGAAGGAGTTCATGGTGAGGAATACTTACATATACCCTCCTGCTCCATCAATGAAAATTATTTCAGACATATTCGAATACACTTCTCAGAATATGCCAAAATTCAACTCTATCAGCATCAGTGGCTATCACATGCAAGAAGCTGGAGCTACTGCCGACATAGAATTGGCATATACGCTAGCTGATGGATTGGAATATCTAAGAACTGGTGTCAATGCTGGAATGGACATAGATGTATTTGCTCCAAGATTGTCATTCTTTTGGGCAGTAGGTATGAATCACTTTATGGAAATCGCCAAAATGCGAGCCGGCAGAATGATTTGGGCTAAATTGGTCAAGCAATTCAATCCTAAAAATCCTAAGTCATTGGCTCTGCGCACACATTGTCAAACTTCAGGATGGAGTCTCACAGAACAAGACCCATATAACAATGTTGCACGTACCACCGTTGAGGCGATGGCAGCTGCACTAGGAGGAACACAATCACTTCACACTAACGCACTAGATGAAGCTATCGCATTACCTACTGACTTTTCGGCTAGAATCGCCAGAAATACACAGTTGTACCTTCAGAATGAAACCAACATAACGAAGGTCGTTGATCCATGGGGTGGTTCTTACTATATAGAAAAATTGACGCATGACTTGGTAGATAAGGCATGGAAACTTATCGAGGAAGTGGAAGAACTTGGTGGAATGACCAAAGCAATCGAGACAGGGTTGCCTAAAATGAAAATAGAGGAAGCTGCTGCAAGAAAGCAAGCACGTATTGACTCTGGTAAAGATGTGATCGTTGGTGTCAATCGATTCAAAACTGATGAAAAAACTGACATCGAACTTTTGGAAGTTGACAATACGAAAGTGCGGGACGGACAGATCGCTAGACTACAAAAACTTAAAGCGGAGCGAAAAGAAGAAAAAACTAAAGAAGCGTTAACTGCCATAACTCAAGCTGCTCGATCTGGCAAAGGCAATCTTTTAGCTTTGGCAGTGGATGCTGCTAGAGAAAGAGCCTCACTCGGTGAAATTTCTTCAGCAATGGAAGAAGTATTCGGAAGACATAAAGCAACTATAAGATCAATTTCAGGAGTATATTCAGGAGAAGCTAAAATGGATAAAGGATTTATCAAAGCGCAAAAACTATCTGATGAATTTGCCGCATTGGAAGGAAGAAGACCACGTATACTAGTCGCCAAAATGGGACAAGACGGGCATGATCGTGGTGCAAAAGTAATCGCTACAAGCTTTGCGGACCTTGGGTTCGATGTTGATATAGGCCCTCTATTTCAAACTCCTGACGAAGTAGCTAAACAAGCCGTTGAGAATGACGTACACATCATAGGTGCATCAAGTTTGGCAGCTGGTCATAAAACGCTAATTCCTGAACTAATCAAATGCCTTAAAAAACTAGGCAGAGGAGACATAATGGTGACCGCTGGTGGAGTGATCCCTCCTAATGATTATGACTTCTTGTATAAAGCAGGTGTGGCGGGTGTATTTGGACCAGGCACCGTCATATCAGAAGCTGCTATAGATATTCTAAATAAATTGATGGGGGAATAAATAACCTAACTCTTTTAATTAGATTTATATACAATTAATAATCAGTTACTTATCCTCACAAGGAGGAATAGACAGTTATCAATAAGGCTAAACTCAACAAGAGATGAAATCATTAAAAGTACTTCTAATATCATTTTGTGTTTTCCTCATTCAGTATTCCGCAAATGCTCAAGCTAAGTGGGACAAAGCGTTAGGGAAAGCAGATGCTTATTATGAAATAGGTGATTATGAAAAGGCCAATAAGGCACTTCTTAAATTCAACAAAAAAGCTAAGAAAAAATTAGGTGCAGATCATGACTATCTTGCCCGATATCATATGCGACTTGCAAAATACAGCCAAGCAAGAGGTTATCTAGGAGACTTTAAAACAAGTGTCGAAACATCACTAGCAATTAGCAAAAAGAAATATGGACAGAATAGCTCTGAACATGCATCATATCTACTTCAAGCAGCTGAGGCATATACACTTTTCGGTAATTTCATCAAAGCAGAAGAATATGTTCTAGAAGCTAAAGCCACTCAAGATAAAAGTGAAACCAAGAATGAGAACCTGGAAGCTAAGATCCAGTTGATGACTGCAACAATCTATTCAGGCCAAGGTTTCTATTCTAAGGCACAGAACTACATCGATGAGATTGAACAATACTTTTCGGGAAGAGCCGTCACCAAAGAAACTACTGTTGATGCCTCTGGCAAACTAAAATCAAGAAGACTGTCTTCTGAAGAGGTGGATGACAGGATGGGCGATTTTGCTACTTTAAGAACATTGCGAGCCTATACTTTTGGAGAGCAAGGAGATATCAAAAATGCAGATAGTGAATTTGCTAAATCATCCAACTGGATCAAAAAAAATCTTGGTACAAGACACTTGACTTATATCCTCAATAATTATCTATGGGGGAAAATGCTCGAAGCCAATGGCATCCTTGATTTAACAGACAATGTCAAAGAAGCAAGTTTTGAAAAATCACTTTCTTTGATAAAAAAGGACTATACGACTTCCCACTATTTGTCATTTGATATATATGAGAGTATGCTCAAAAACTATCTTAAGAGAGATGAAAAAGGCAAATACCGAAGCGTAAGATCAGAGTATGAAAAAAATATTAAGAGATATTTCAAAAAGACTAGTATTCATTATGCCACCCTGAGCACTATCGAATTTAGCACCAAGCTGAATAAAGAAAACACCTCCAGCCTTCAAAGCAAAGCTGGCGTATTGTTATCTAAAAGTAATGCGATACCCAAAATACACAAGAAACGCACTGAAATTCTTCAGCTCTTAATAGATATAGCACTGGCAGAGAAAGATTATCGAAATGCAGAAGGATATCTCAGTCAAATAGTAGAGATCAACAAACAACTTTATGGAGAAAAGGCTCCATTATATCATTTATCCAAAATCAAACTGGCCAACTTCTACTTGGACTACACAAGTAAGTTTGAAGAAGCAGGAGAGATTTATGAAAATAGCTTTGACAATATAGTAGATAAAGAGATCAATCACTGGCACTTGGATTACATCAATATCCTAAATCATCTGGCTACTTACTATGAGGCAAAGGATGAATATAAAAAGGCTACAGAAATACTTGATAAAGCTGCCAAATCCGCGCAAGCTAAATATGAACCTACCGATGTAGAGTATGGAAAAGAGCTCAACTATTTAGCTAAAATTGAAATAAAAATAGGTGCTTATGACCAAGCTAAGAAAAATCTGAAAATTGCACAGGACATCCTATCCGACAAGAACAAGGCTGGGTATGACGTAGTCGATTATATAGGGGTTCTTGAAACTCAGGCCAAATTTGACGCGATACTTGGTGACTTTGAAAGTGCAGAAGACAATCTAGGTAAATCTAAAAAGTTGATCAGAAGAGCTGATGGGTTAGCTGGATACAATGAGTTGAGTTCCAAACAAGAATTAGCCAGCCTATATATTTCGTTAGGTAAATATTCAGAGACTAATGAGATTCTCAGTGTGCTTGTCAAAGACTACGAGAAAATATATGGTGCATCTTCGAGAAATTTGATTGCTCCATTGGTAGATTATGGAAAGCTCAAAATGATACAGGGCGAATATACTGAAGCTGAAAAAATCGCAAGAAGGGTCAACAAAATAGCCCTTGATATATATGGTGATAAATCAACTAAACTGGCTCCAGCGCTTTCTCTATTTGCAGACATTAACACGATACTCGGTGACTATGACAAAGCGCTAGAAAGAAGTACGCAAGCACTCGAAATACAGAGAGCAAGATTCGGACAAGAACACATAGAAGTGGCTAAATCACTTACACAGCAAGCACTTATCCTTTTCTATCAAGGTGGCTTCAATGCAAAAGCTGAGCGTCTAATGACAGAGTCAAAAGAAATTATCGCCAACAAAATAGGGTCTCGCACACCTATGTATGCTCAGAATCAAACTAACCTGGCCACTGTGTATATCGCTCAAAAAAAGTATGACCAAGCCTTCAATTCATTGGAGTTGGCTGAAAAAATATGGCTAAACAAGGTTGGTAAACGGAATAATATCAATGCAGCAGAGATCTATGTACTCAAAGGTGATCTATACTACCAACAGTACAACTACGCTAAGGCTGAAGAGCACTATGACAAGAGTAAAAAACTGTATGAGAAATTCTTCAATAAACAACATCCAGATTATGTCAAAGTGATCTCAAAACTCAGTAAAGTGTATTATATGAGCGGAGACACTAGAAAGGCCAAGAAGTTCATCAATGAGTCCATTGAAAACTATAATGGGTTTATCAAAAAATACTTCCCTGCGCTCAGTGAGAGAGAGAAAGCTAAGTTTTGGAATACTATCAAAGATGATTATGAGTTCTACAATACGATCGCATTTAGAACTATGAACGAAGATCCTAAGATGCTGGAGAATGTATATAATAATGCTCTGACTACTAAATCATTACTTCTTAGTTCATCCTTGAAAATTAAGAATCAAATTCTAAACAGTGGTAATGATGTATTGGTTAAAAACTACCAAACCTGGATAGGGAAGAAAGAATTACTAACCCAAGCGCTGTCGATGAATTCAGAACAACAGCTTGAAAATGGCATCAATGCAGCTAACCTCGCTAATGAAGTAGAGTTATTAGAGAAAAACCTAAGTGAGACTTCTGCTGCTTTTAGCAAGGACTCAGAAGAAAAATCCATTACATGGGAACAAATTAGAAACGTATTAAAACCGAATGAAGTAGCCGTAGAGATGGTTAGGTATAGAAAATTTGATCATGTATTCACAGACTCTGTGATATACGCAGCACTTTATTTGAAAAATGAAAAGGCATCACCTAAACCAAAAGTATCATTGATGACTAATGGAAAAGATCTTGAACATAAGTATTTCAAATTTTACAGAAATAGTATCATCTATAAAATGAACGATACCTATTCCAATGATGCCTACTGGAAGCCAATAAAAAATTTCGCTGGTGAACTCAGTACTATCTACCTATCTGCCGATGGTGTCTACAACCAAATCAACATGGAGGCCATTCCTACTGGCGATGGAAAGTATGTGCTGGATAATTCCAATATCATACTAGTCAGTAATACGAAAGATATCTTCTTAAACAAAACAAGAACAAGAATAGTCCAGACGGAGAAGCGAGCATTAATGTTTGGGAACCCTGACTTCTACCAAAGTGCTACTGCGTCTAACAAGATCGCTGATCTGCCTGGAACGGAAAAGGAAATTAATGAGCTCCATGCCCTACTCAAAGAAAAAGGATGGGTGACTGAAGATTATATGGAACTAGAAGCTAATGAAGATCAACTTAAGACTTTGAATAACCCTAAAATATTCCATATCGCAACCCATGGTTTTTTCAAACCATCAGAAGATATGGAAGCCAGCAAGAACACTGTAGAGGTTAACAAAAACAAAGCTTATGAAAACCCCCTTTTGAGAACTGGTTTACTTCTCAAAGGTGCTGGCGACATACTTGATAAAACCAAAAACAATTACAATACGGAGAGCGGAATTCTGACTGCTTATGAAGCCATGAACCTCAACCTTGATCAAACAGAGCTAGTGGTACTAAGTGCTTGTGAAACAGGTTTAGGAGACTTAGAAGTGGGTGAAGGAGTCTATGGACTTCAGCGAGCATTCTTAGTCGCGGGCGCAAAAACATTGATAATGAGCATGTTCAAAGTAGATGATGATGCAACTCAGCAGTTGATGGTTACTTTCTATAGAGGATGGCTAGAGACCGGGGAAATGAGAGCATCTTTTATTCAGGCTAAAAAAGAAGTTAGAAACACTTACAAAGACCCTATCTACTGGGGAGCGTTTATCATGATCGGGATGGAGTAGTCAAATGACTCTAATGTTAAATTAAAGATTCTCTGAATAATTGACAGACTTGATGTAAATTATGACTTAAATATAATCCACATCAAGTTTATGCTAAGAAAAATTATTTTTGGTCTGGTATCTTTCGTGATTCTCATTATAGTATCAGCTTATCTTTTCCTCTTAGCAAAAAAGCCTCAATATCAAGGCATATTAGCTAGCAATCATTTACAAGACTCAGTAAAAGTCTATCATGATGAATATGGCATTCCCCACATCTATGCGAATAATGCGGAAGACGCGTACTTCACACTAGGGTATTTACATGCGCAAGAACGTCTTTTCCAGATGGAAATGATCAAACGACTAGCGTCTGGAAGGTTAGCAGAAGTCGTTGGAGAGAAGGCCCTGAAGTCTGATAAATTTTTTCGAACAATAGGGATAAGTCAGCAAGCAAAAAAAGCAGCCAATGACTTTTTATCATCGAAAAAGTCTCCCTATCAAAAAGCTTCTTGGGCCTATATAGATGGTATCAATGAATTTATAGAGAAAGGAGCTACTCCATTAGAATTTCACATAATGGGCATTCCAAAAGAGAAATTCACTGCGGAAGACATCTATCATACCATTGGGTTTATGGCATTTGGATTTGCGGATGGTTTTAGAGAGGATCCACTTTTCACACAGGTAAAAAATCAATTAGGAGTTGATTATTTGAAAGATATCATGCCTGAAAATGATGCGAAACTTATCTCCGTTCAACAGCCGGATAGCGCTTTGGCTATAACAGCTTCTCTTTTAGCCGAGAATTTCTCGCAGATATTTGATGAGCTACCCGCTCCCATGTGGATGGGAAGTAATGGTTGGGCCATCGCTGGTGACAAAACCAAAACTGGAAAACCAATGCTAGCCAATGATACGCACATAGGATATTCGCAACCTAGTGTCTGGTTCGATGCGCATATTGAATATCCTGGTTTTCGTTTTTATGGTCAGCATGCTGCTGGAATTCCGTTTGGTGTTCTAGGACATAATGAACATCTAGGTTGGGGATTCACTATGTTTGAAAATGATGATGTGGATCTATTTACAGAAGAAATCAAAGATGACAAGTACCTATTCAAAAACGAATGGCACTCATTAAACTCACGCACAGAAATAATCAAAGTTAAAGGAAGCGAAGAAGTTTCCTTAAAGGTAGATGCAACTCATCATGGCCCCATAGTGAATAATATTTTTGATGAATTGGATAGCTCTAACAACCCCATAAGCGTCTGGTGGGCATATACACAATTCTCCTCAACGGTAGTAGGTGCACTGTACGATCTTAACCACGCAGAGAATATCGATCATGCCGCTGAAGCTGCCTCGAAAATACCCGCTCCGGGGCTTAATTTGATGTATGCAGACGATGAGAATATCGCATGGTGGGCTTTAGCCAAGATCCCAATCAGGCCAGACCATGTTAACTCCAAGCTTATAATGGACGGTATCTCTGGCAACGATGACTATTTAGGTTACTATCCATTCTCAAAAAATCCGCATAATATCAATCCAGAAAGCGGAATAGTCTATACGACCAATAACCAGCCTGACTCTGTAGATGGAGTCTCATATCCAGGTTATTATCGACCTAAAGACCGTGCAATACGGGTCAAAAACCTCCTTTCTCAGGATAAGAAATGGGATATTGCTAATCACCAAATCGTACAATTAGACATCACCTCTCCCACTGACCCAGGCACGGCTAAGGCACTTGGAGAGCTTATAAAAAACATAGATGGAGATTATCAGTGGATAATAGATCAACTCATGAACTGGGATGGCAGCCATACAATGGAAAGCTTAGAACCCGGTCTTTATTACACCTTACTTTCACAAATATTCTATCATGCTATTGGTGATGAGATGGGCTATGAGGATTACAAAAAAATAAGTAACTCTGCTGCGATGAGAGGATCATTTTTACATTTTATAGAAAATGAAAAATCCATTTGGTGGGATGATATCAACACGGAAGGTGTAGAGTCTCGAAATGATATTATTCATCAAGCCGTTATTAAGTCGTTAAATTTACTGGCAGATAACTATGGTGATGATTTCGAGAAATGGGAATGGTCAAAGATGCATCAACTGACGCACAAGCATCCATTAGCAGCTGTAAAGCCATTAGACAAAATTTTCAATGTAGGCCCCTTCCCGATAGAAGGAGGACTTGAATTACCCAACAATCAAAAATTCAAATTAGATACCACAGGAGTGTATCAAGTTGATGCAGGAGCTGCAATACGTTGGGTAGTAGATTTTGATGATATTGAAAACTCAGTGGGAATACTACCTACGGGCCAGTCAGGGAACTTGATGAGTGATCACTATGACGATCAGGCTCAAATGTTCGTTGATGGTAATTATCGTAAGCAAATGATGAATAAAGATGAAATCATCAATTCAAGCAGAAATTTGTTAATATTAAAACCTAGTAATTGATATGGGTAAACATTGGAGAGCACGTATACATGAAATAATTTTTGAAGCAGACACCCCTTTGGGGAAGATCTTTGACATCATCCTACTTGTTGCCATCCTATTGAGCGTACTGGCAGTCATGCTGGAAAGTGTCGGTCAGATAGATCAAAATTATGGTAAAATTCTTTACACGATCGAATGGGTCTTTACTATCCTATTCACGGTAGAGTATATTGCTAGGTTATTAGTCATTAAGAAACCTTGGAAATATGGACTCAGTTTTTTTGGGTTGGTAGACTTATTATCGATTATCCCAACCTATCTTAGTCTATTTTTCGTTGGAGCACATTCGCTACTAGTGATTAGAAGTATTCGTCTACTCCGAGTCTTCAGGATTTTCAAACTAGCAAGATTTTTAGGGGAGGCTTCCCAATTGATGGCTGCTTTGAAATCAAGTCGGATTAAAATCATTGTATTTATGGGTACAGTAGTCACTGCAGTTATAATACTGGGCACATTGATGTATCTCATTGAAGGTGGAGAAAATGGATTCACAAGTATCCCTAAAAGTATCTACTGGGCAATAGTCACATTGACTACTGTTGGTTATGGAGATATCGCTCCGCATACCGTATTAGGACAAATGGTAGCTTCTATAGTGATGATTATGGGTTATGGAATAATCGCTGTACCTACAGGCATTGTCACCTCCGAATTGATAAAGCCAAGGGAAACTACTCATAACACCATTTCTTGTCAAAGTTGTGGTCAAGAAGGACATGATGATGATGCAGAACATTGTAAATTTTGTGGGGAGAAGCTCTAGTACTTTAAACAAAAAAAGGGATTCACTTACGTGAATCCCTTTTTCATATATCAATAAGTCTTACTTATTAGATCGTTTTCTATCTGTTTCTTTCAAGTGAACCTTTCTAAGTCTGATAGACTTAGGAGTCACCTCTACGTATTCATCTCCTTGTATGTATTCCAACGCTTCTTCCAAAGTGAAGATTATTGGAGGAGCTAATTTCACTTTATCATCAGCACCAGAAGATCTCATATTGGACATCTTCTTCATCTTAGTGATATTCACCACTAAGTCATTAGGTCTGATATGCTCACCAATTACTTGTCCTTCGTATATCTCAACATTTGTAGGAATAAAGAATTTTCCTCTTTCCTGAAGGTTGTTCATACTAAATGGAATAGATTTCCCATTCTCCATACTAATCAATGAACCACTCAATCGACCCGATATAGCACCTTTGTATGGTTGGAATTCTTTGAATCTGTGAGACATGATTGCTTCACCAGCTGTAGCTGTAAGCAAGTTGTTTCTCATACCGATAATCCCCCTTGAAGGAATCTCAAATTCAAGAATCATACGATCTCCCTTAGGAGTCATACTCAACATTTCTCCTTTTCTTTTTGTCGCCATCTCTACAGCTTTACCCGAAACATTCTCTGGTAGATCAATAGTCAACTCTTCAACAGGCTCACATTTCACACCATCAATTTCTTTGATAATTACTTGTGGCTGGCCTATTTGCAACTCATATCCTTCTCTACGCATGGTTTCGATCAACACTGACAAGTGCAATACACCTCTACCGTATACATTGAATGCATCTGCTGTACCTGTTGGCTCTACCCTAAGTGCTAAGTTCTTCTCTAGCTCTTTTTCCAGTCTATCTTTGATGTGACGAGAAGTAACGTACTTACCTTCTTTACCGAAGAACGGAGAATCATTGATCGTGAAAAGCATACTCATCGTAGGCTCATCTATAGCAATAGACTCTAATCCTTCAGGATTCTCATGATCTGCAACAGTATCACCGATTTCAAATCCTTCGATTCCTACAATTGCACAAATCTCACCTGCATTTACTTGCTCTACTTTTTTCTTCTCAAACCCTTCAAAAACATAAAGTTCTTTGATTCGGGTTTTCACAATGCTTTTATCTCTTTTAACCAATGATACTGGCTTACCAGCCACCAAAGTCCCTCTATGAAGTCTTCCAACTGCTATTCTTCCAATAAATGAAGAATAATCAAGTGATGTAATTAACATTTGAGGAGTTCCTTCATGCGCTATTGGTGCAGGAATATGCTCAAGGATACTATCCATTAGTGGGATAATATCTTCCGTTGGCTTTTGCCAATCTAAACTCATCCAGCCATTCTTAGCTGAACCATATACAGTAGGGAAATCCAACTGCTCTTCGGTTGCATCAAGTGCAAACATCAAATCAAAAACAGCTTCATGAGCAATATCTGGAGTACAGTTAAGCTTATCCACTTTGTTGACAACCACTATAGGCTTCAACCCTAGTTGGATAGCTTTTTGAAGAACAAACCTTGTTTGTGGCATAGGTCCCTCAAATGCATCGACCAATAGCAACACACCATCAGCCATATTAAGAACACGCTCTACCTCTCCACCAAAGTCACTGTGACCAGGAGTATCAATAATGTTGATCTTATAATCTTTATATCGTACAGATACGTTTTTAGCAAGAATAGTAATTCCTCTCTCTTTTTCAATATCATTGCTATCCATGATCAACTCACCAGGAGTCTCATGATCTTTAAATAACTTTCCAGTGAGTAACATCTTATCGACCAATGTTGTCTTTCCGTGATCAACGTGTGCGATGATGGCTATATTTCTTAATTTTTCCATAGGGCTATCAATTGAGCCGCAAAGGTAAGTGTATTTTGTAGATATCAATACATATCCTGATTACTTTTACTAACTTTCACCCTTTGGTGACTAAATCGACATTATGAAACTAGCAGGACACATCGTAGACATCCCTAATCGTAACATCTTCTCGGGAGAATTGGAAATAACTGATGGTAAAATCACAGTAATCAATCCTATAGACAATGTGCCCGATCAATACATCCTTCCCGGTTTCATAGATGCACATGTACATATTGAAAGTTCGATGGTGGTGCCTTCTGAGTTCGCTCGTATGGCCGTGGTGCACGGCACTGTGGCCACGATTTCCGATCCGCATGAGATTGGTAATGTACTAGGTGTCGATGGTGTCAACTACATGATTGATAATGGAAATCAAGTTCCATTTAAGTTTCACTTCGGTGCTCCTAGTTGTGTTCCTGCGACTCCGTTCGAGACAGCAGGTGCCGAAATTGATCTTAATGGCGTTGATGAGTTACTACAAAAGAAAGAGGTTAGATACTTAGCAGAAATGATGAACTGGCCTGGGGTTCTTAATAAAGACCCTTTGGTGATGGCTAAAATAGCACTAGCCCAGAAATACAATAAAGTAGTCGATGGTCATGCTCCTGGACTTAAAGGAGATCAGGCAAAGCAATACATAGAAGCTGGCATAAGTACAGATCACGAATGTTTCACTGCAGAAGAAGCCTTAGACAAACTCAAATACGGAATGAAAATCATCATTCGTGAAGGCAGTGCTGCGAAAAACTTCGATGCACTAATAGACTTGATGAATGAGCATTGGGAACAGATGATGTTTTGCTCTGATGATAAACACCCTGACAACTTGGAGCAGGGTCATATCAACTTACTTGTAAAACGTGCATTAGCAAAGGGTGTTGATTTATTCAAAATACTGCAAGCGGCCTGTATCAATCCTATTAAACATTATGGAATGGAGGTTGGTCAGCTTCAAGTAAATGATCCAGCAGACTTTATTGTTGTTAATAATCTCGCAGACTTTGAGGTACAGCAAACCTATATCGATGGGAGTTTAGTAGCTAAAAATGGAAAGACATTGATCTCAAGTGTTGAAAATAAAATCGTCAACAACTTCTCCACATCCGCTAAGAGCATCAACGACTTTAAAGTAGCGGATGACAAAGATGAACTGAGAGTGATTGAAGCCATGGATGGACAATTGATCACTAACGAATTACGCTACCAACCAAAAGTAATTTCTGGCGAAATAGTCTCTGACACAAAAAGAGACATTCTTAAAATAACTGTAGTAAATCGATATTCTGATGCGCCTCCAGCAATTGCCTTCATAAAAAACTTCGGTCTTAAACAAGGAGCTATCGCCTCATCGGTGGCACATGACTCTCACAACATCATCGCTGTTGGAGTTGATGACGAGTCCATTACCAAAGCTATCAATTTAATCATCGAAGCTAAAGGTGGTGTATCTGCTGTAAATGGAAATGAAGAAAGCATCGTTGAACTTCCAGTTGCAGGCATCATGTCTCCAAAAGATGGATATCAAGTCGCCAGAGAATATGAAGCTATAGACCGATTGTCAAAGGAAATGGGTAGTACGCTAAACTCTCCATTCATGACGCTTTCATTCATGGCATTATTGGTGATCCCATCTCTTAAGTTAAGTGATAAAGGTCTTTTTGAAGGCAATCGATTTGAGTTTGTGGATTTATCTCTTTGATCACCAAACTATTTCACTTTTACCTCGAGTTCGTAAATATTCATTCGTTTTACTAAAATGCCTATTTCCAAAAAATCCTTTGTAAGCTGCAAACGGTGATGGGTGTGGAGACTGTAATACGCAATGTTTTTCTGAATTAATGATCGCTCCCTTGCGCTGAGCATATGCTCCCCATAGCAAAAACACAATACCTTCTTTTTGAGCAGATACTTTCTGTATAATGGCATCAGTGAATGTTTCCCAGCCTTTGTCCTGGTGTGACCCTGGTGTACTAGCTCGTACTGTCAAAGTTGCATTAAGCAATAACACTCCTTGATCAGCCCATCTTTCCAAGTTTCCTGACTCAGGAATTTCAGTACCCATATCTTCTTTTATTTCTTTGAATATATTTACCAATGATGGTGGCTTTCTTATCCCTCCCACTACTGAAAAACATAGTCCATTGGCTTGACCTACTCCGTGATATGGATCTTGTCCGATGATTACAACTTTCACCTCATCAAAAGAGCAATGATCAAATGCAGAGAATATGTGCTTACGATCAGGATAGATAGTATGATCATTATACTCACATTTAACAAAACTTGTCAATCGCTCAAAATACGCTTTACTGAACTCATCATTCAATTCAGTCTTCCAAGAGTCTGAGATTCTTACATCCATAATAGTTTATATAATAAGCAACAATACTAGAGGTCTGTCGTAAATTATAAAAAAAATATTTATTTTTGGATAGATGGTAACTGAAATCACAAAAGGCGTCAAAGTAAGTGTAGAAGTAGAGTACAAACCTGAGTACTCTAGTCCTAGTCAATACCATTTTGTATTCACTTACAAGGTCACTATTGCGAATAAAAGCGTAAGCACCATACAGCTTTTGAGTAGGCATTGGCATATCCACGATGTGCAAACAAGTAAAAAAGAAATAGAAGGAGAAGGTGTAATTGGTCAACAACCTATTTTAGAACCTGGTGACTCTTATCAATATATTTCTGGCTGTAACTTAAAGTCTGGTATTGGCAAGATGTATGGAACTTATCAAATGGAGCGAATAATTGACGGCAAAAAAATCGAAGTTAAAATTCCAGAATTCACACTTATTGCTCCATTCAAACTGAATTAAGGTTTGTCTATTTTCCTGCGAGCCAAATATCATCTGTCTTATTTTCTTAACGCTGTCAATAGGCATTCGCTTCAAGCGCCATTTATCTACGAGTTTTACACTAAAGTGATTCAATCAGAAAAACTGAATGGTGATTTTTCAGAAATCGAAGAACTGAGAACCTCCTTACTCAATAATAAAGAAACTATAGAAACCAGTACACTTGGCGCAGACTCGAAAAACAAGTCTAAATCCAGTAGAACAATCAGTAGCATCTCTTCCGGAGGCATAACCACGCCCAAATACAGTGCATTGCTATATCGGATCATCAAACACTTTCACATGCGCCATGTAGTCGAACTTGGTACTTCACTCGGTGTCAATACGTTGTATCTTGCTAAATACGAAGCCACCAAAGTAACTACTTTCGAAGGTGATCCTGAGCTGTCAAAGCTCGCTCAAGCGAACTTTGATCAGCAACAAGCTCATAACGTGAGGATAATTGAAGGCAACATAGATAAGACGCTCTCTTCTTTTCTCGATGGATCTATCAGACCAGACTTAGTCTACATGGACGCCAATCATCGCTATGATGCTACAATGAGGTATTTCAATACCATTCTACACAATAACCATGACGAAACCATTGTCATATTAGATGATATCAAATGGTCATCAGAGATGCAAAAAGCCTGGAAAACTATCTCAGAGCACCCAGAAGTGACGATGTCGATAGATCTTAACAAATGGGGTATAGTTTTCTTCAAACCAGAGTTCACCAAACAGCATTATGTCTTGGCCTTTTAAGTTAACTGCGGATTAATGAACTTAAGAGGTTGTAACTACAAATCCACTTCGGACAATATTCAGAACATTATCTAATACAGGGTTTCTGCTGGTTTTATTCCAAATCGCTCGTAGAGTAGTTCGTTGTTGATAGTTTTTCAACTCTATAAATCTAACATTCATATCATATCCCAACTGCAGTGATGTGGGAACTATCGCCACACCAAAGTTATTCTCCACTAATCTGAATATAGTACTTGCATTAACAGAACTATGAGAGGTTATGGGCGAAAATCCACTTTCATCAAATAACTGCATCACCTTCTCATAATAAGACTGACTATAAGATGACTCGAATAAGATGAATGCCTCCTCTTTGAGCTGATGTAATCCAATAAAGTTGTCGATTGTCAAGAAGTGATCTTTCGGAACGACTATGGAGAAAGTATCTTCTAAAATCGCTTGAGTTTGTAATGAATGTGGGACACGCTCCATACGCACAAACCCCATATCGATATCCTGAGCAACTAAGGCATCTATCTGACCCTTGTTATCCATTTCCTTTAAATCAAATCTCAACATTGGAAAGTCCTTTCTCACGTTCATCAAAAGAGAAGGAATAATATTTTGCATTGCCGAACCAATATACCCAAACCTCAAATTTCCATCAATACCAGATTCAAGTAACTTTGCGTGTGATAACACCTCCTCTAGGCTTTTCAATTGGAGGGCGACTTCCTTTTGCAAGTATTTCCCTGCTGGAGTCAGTTCGACTTTTCTATTATGTCTATCAAATAGCTTTACCCCAAGATCAACCTCCATTTGTTTTATCTGACGACTCAATCCAGGTTGGGAAATAAATAACTTATCTGCAGCATTTCTAAAGTGCAGATCTTCAGCCACAGCCAAAAAATACTTCAAGTGTCTCAGCTCTATTTGATTACTCATAGTTATCAATTAAGGATAATATTGATATTGACAAGCATCAAAATTAAACCTAAATTTACTAACTGCAAAAACTAAAATCACAGCCATGTTTAAGTACGGAATAGATCAACTAACAGTCAGCAAAGTCATCTCCATTGCGAGAGGCGAATTGAATGCTGGACTAACCGAAGAAGCTATAGATAAGATAAAAATCTCGAGAGCCCGTGTGGAGAAAATGGCAAGTGGTAGTGATGCTGTATATGGCATAAACACTGGTTTTGGTCCGTTGTGTGACACACAAATCTCACCTGAAGAGACTAGTTTATTGCAAAAAAATCTATTGATCACCCATGCGGTGGGTGTAGGTAATCCTATCGATCGAAAACTGTCCAAAATAATGATGATCTGTAAAGTTCATGCATTGTCTCAAGGGTTTTCAGGAGTTCGATTAGAGCTGATAGAAAGAATATTGTTCTTCATAAATAATAACCTACTACCGGTAGTTCCGGAACAAGGCTCTGTAGGTGCTTCTGGAGATTTAGCCCCACTATCTCATTTATTCTTACCACTCCTTGGAGAGGGTGAGTTTTGGAGTGGGGAACATATCATTCCAGCTAAGGAGATACTAAAACAAAACGGACTAGAGTCCATCGAACTTTCAGCTAAGGAAGGTCTTGGATTGATAAATGGGACACAGTTTATTCTAGCTCACGCCATAGTAGGCCTGGACAAAATGGAATATCTACTTGATCTTGCTGATGTATCTGGCGCTATGAGTTTGGAAGGATTCCAAGGAAGTTCATCTCCATTCAAAGCAGAATTACACAATATCCGCCCTTTTAAAGGCAACATCAAAGTTGCTGAACGAATACGTATGCTTTTGGAAGGATCCGAAAACATGGCTTCTCATGAAAGCTGTGAGCGTGTTCAGGACCCTTATTCACTCAGATGTATGCCTCAAGTACATGGTGCTTCGAGAAACGCCTACTATCACCTCAAAGAACTTGCTGAAATAGAAATGAATGCCGTCACCGACAATCCTATTGTCCTAAGTGACACAGAAGCTATTTCTGGAGGTAACTTCCATGGCCAACCGCTAGCTATGGCTTTGGACTATGGATCAATAGCAGCATCAGAGTTGGGTAATATTGCAGATAGGAGATGTTACTTATTATTGGAGGGACTTTATGGACTGCCAAGGTTACTCACTAAAAGTGGTGGGCTTAACTCCGGTTTCATGATCCCTCAATACACTACAGCGGCTTTAGTTACTGAGAACAAATCACTTTGCTTCCCTCCTTCTGCAGACAGCATTCCGACCTCTATGGGGCAAGAAGATCACGTATCTATGGGGAGCATCTCAGGACGACAGTTCAATCAAATACTCGGTAATATTGAAAAAATATTGGGTATTGAGTTGATGTATGCAGCACAAGCAATGGAATTCAGAAGACCATACTCCTTTTCATCTATCATAGAAAAGAATCACCGTATCATTAGAGAAAAAGTAGCCATCCTTGAAGAGGATCGCGTATTGAAAGATGACATCAATCAGATGATCGAATTGGTTAAAAACAGAGCACTAATTGTTAATAAATAATAGCAATAAATATGACATTCGAAGAACAAGTATTACAAGGTATTCCATCAGAGCTTCCAGCAAAAAAATCGTATCCAGCTGACGTCAATAGAGCTCCCAAAAGAAAGGACATTCTTTCAAAGGAAGAGAAACAACTCGCTATACGGAATTCATTGAGATACTTTCCAAAAAAATGGCATAGTGAATTGGCAGTGGAGTTCGCGCAAGAACTTCAAGACTTTGGTCGAATCTACATGTACAGATTCAAACCATCGTACGATATCTATGCCAGACCTATAACCGAGTATCCTGCTAAATCACAACAGGCCGCTGGCATCATGCTAATGATGCAGAACAATCTTGATCCAGCAGTAGCACAACATCCTGAAGAATTGATCACATATGGAGGCAACGGAGCTGTTTTTCAAAACTGGGCACAATACCTTGTGACCTTGCACTATTTGGCAACAATGACCGATGAGCAAACATTGCACATGTATTCTGGTCACCCTATGGGTCTTTTCCCATCGTCAAAAGGAGCTCCCCGAGTGATTGTGACCAATGGCTTGATGATTCCGAATTATTCTAAACCGGACGACTGGGAGAAATACAATGCACTTGGCGTTACGCAGTATGGACAAATGACTGCTGGGTCTTTCATGTACATCGGTCCTCAGGGCATAGTGCATGGTACTACCATCACCCTAATGAACGCATTCCGCAAAATTTTATCTAAAGAAGAAACTCCAAAAGGTAAAATATTCTTAACTGCTGGACTTGGCGGTATGAGTGGAGCACAACCCAAAGCTGGAAATATCGCTGAATGTATCACAATCTGCGCAGAGGTAAATCCAAAAGCCGCTACCAAGCGTCATAAACAAGGCTGGGTCGATGTATTGATTGACAATATGGATGAGTTGGTTATTCGTGTGAGAAAAGCGCAAGAAAATAATGAGGTTGTCTCGATTGCTTTCATAGGAAATATCGTAGAAGTATGGGAGAAATTCGATGAAGAAGACATCTTCATACATGTTGGATCTGACCAAACGTCTCTGCACATTCCTTGGACAGGGGGGTATTATCCAGTGGATACTTCCTATGAAGAATCCAATAGATTGATTCGAGAAGAACCTGAAGTGTTCAAAGAAAAAGTACAAGAAACACTCAGAAGGCACGCTGCTTCAGTTAATAAGCATACCGCAACAGGAACTTACTTTTTTGATTATGGTAATGCTTTTTTATTAGAGGCTTCTCGTGCTGGTGCTGATGTGATGGCAGAAAACAATATTGATTTCAAGTACTCATCTTATGTTCAGGACATCTTAGGTCCTATGTGTTTTGACTACGGATTTGGTCCATTCCGATGGGTATGTGCCTCAGGTAAACCAGAGGATTTAGACCAAACAGATCAAATAGCTATGGAGGTTCTACAAAAGATCATGGAAAACTCTCCGGAAGAAATTCAGCTTCAAATGCAGGATAATATCACTTGGATCAAAGATGCTAAGAAGAACAAAATGGTGGTCGGGTCACAGGCACGTATCTTATATGCAGATGCCGAAGGTCGATCCAAGATTGCTGAAGCTTTCAACAACGCAGTAGCCACAGGGAAGATTGGACCAATTGTGCTAGGCAGAGACCACCATGACGTGAGTGGGACAGATTCTCCTTACAGAGAGACTTCCAATATTTATGATGGTAGTAAGTTCACTGCTGATATGGCCATACATAATGTAATAGGCGATAGCTTCCGTGGTGCTACTTGGGTATCGATTCATAATGGTGGTGGTGTAGGTTGGGGTGAAGTGATGAATGGTGGCTTCGGCATGTTGCTAGATGGAACTCCCGAAGCAGATGCAAGACTCAAGAGCATGTTATTCTATGATGTCAATAATGGTATTGCTAGAAGAAGCTGGGCCAGAAATGATGAGGCCATATTCGCCATCAAAAGAGAAATGGATCGTTCTCCAAACTTGAAAGTAACCATTCCTAACCTAGTTGATGATTCTATCTTAACTGATCTATTCTAATGAGCGTACTTTTCAAGAACATTAAGGAACTCGTTCAAGTGCGAACTGAACCAATTTCATTTGTAGCCGGAGCTCAAATGAAAGAACTCCCTACGGTCAAAAATGCTTACTTGACTGTAGAAAATGGACTTATTTCCGGCTTCGGAAAAATGGAGAATTGCCCCAATTCTGACTTCGATGAAGTAGTAGATGCCACAGGGAAAATGATACTACCCTCTTGGTGTGATTCTCACACCCACATAGTCTACGCTGGCAATCGAGAAGGAGAATTTGTCGATCGAATCAATGGCAAGACTTATGAAGAAATTGCCAACAATGGCGGAGGTATACTGAACTCTGCTAAGAAATTGCAAAACACTTCTGAAAATGAGCTTTATGAACAAAGTAAAGTTCGGTTGGAAGAAGTAATAAGACTAGGAACTGGAGCTGTTGAGATCAAGTCAGGTTATGGACTAACCCTTGATGCTGAACTAAAAATGCTTAGAGTTGTCAAGCGACTCAAAGAAAATCACCCTGTATCAATCAAAGCGACTTTCCTAGGAGCACATGCCGTTCCTCAAGAGTATAAAAACAATAAGGTGGGCTATTTGCAAATGCTCATTGATGAGGTGATGCCCAAAGTCGCTGAAGAAGGTTTGGCAGAGTATGTAGATATCTTTTGTGAGACAGGTTACTTCACGGTAGAGGATACCGAGTTGATATTGGAAGCAGGCAAAAAACATGGATTGATCCCTAAAATTCACGTCAATCAGTTCACTGCTATTGGAGGGGTACAAGCTGGCGTTAAACACAATGCGCTTTCTGTTGATCATTTAGAGGAGATGCGAGATGAAGACATTGACGCTCTGAAAGAAACTAGGACTATGCCTGTGGCATTACCAAGCTGTTCATATTTTTTGAGCATACCATATACACCGGCTCGAAAAATGATTGATGCTGGATTACCATTAGCATTGGCCACAGATTACAATCCAGGCTCCACCCCTTCTGGTAATATGAATTTTGTTGTCTCCACAGCTTGCATCAAAATGAAAATGAACCCAGAAGAAGCTATCAATGCTGCGACCATCAATGGGGCATATGCTATGGGATTAGAAAAAGAGGTTGGCTCTATCACTATTGGGAAACAAGCAAACCTCTTGCTTACCAAAGAGATCAACTCATATGGGTTCTTACCTTACTCCTTTGGTACAAACCAAATAGAGAAGGTGTATTTGAGAGGTAAAGAAATAGTTTAGCAACTATTCCCCTAAGGATCTTTCGGGATGTCCATTTAGTAAATCAACAGTAGTAAAACCTGAACAAATCAGGCATTAACAGGCATGGCAGTTGAATACTTATCCTTAGAAAGAACAAAAGAACTCTGAACGGTCGCTATATTATTGTTAGTGGAGATTTTAGTCAATAGAAATTGCTGATAAACTTCCATATCCTTGATGATCACCTTGATCATATAATCAAAATTTCCTGCAATGTGGTAGCATTCTTGTACTTCATCAAAACTTTCAATTTCTCTCACAAAGGCTTCTAAATAGGATCTTGTGTGATTTTTCAAAGAAAGTGAAACAAACACAATTAGTTTTTTATCAATTTTCTTTTGATTGAGAAGGGCGACATATTTATCAATAATACCTTCTCGTTCAAGTTTTTTTATCCGTTCGAACACTGGAGTAGTCGTTAGACTTAATTGTTCAGCAAGTGCTTTGGTAGTGATCCTCCCATCCCGTTGCAAAATATTTAAAATCTTAATATCTATTAAATCTAATGTCATTTTTAGTGTTATTTTCTGTAAAAAACATATTAACAAAAAAATAAAGAATTATACACTACTAAAATTAAAATTTCAGTGTTAAACCCTTAAATCAAATAAGATCGTAGAAAATAAACTGATACACATGAGTGAATTTGTACATTTGACATACCTAAACAATTAGAAGTTTTTAAGATTCATCAATGAAAGAATTATTACATAAATACGAGAATAAGAGACCTGAAATAGTATTCGAATGGTCAGATGCCGAAACAGAGGCTGAAGGTTGGGTTGTAATCAATTCACTCAGAGGTGGAGCTGCAGGAGGCGGAACTCGCATGAGAAAAGGTCTTGATAAGAGAGAAGTGGAATCCTTAGCAAAAACTATGGAGGTGAAATTCACTGTCTCAGGCCCAGCGATTGGTGGCGCTAAATCAGGAATCAACTTTGACCCATCTGACCCTCGTAAAGAAGGTGTGCTGAGAAGATGGTATGCAGCGGTTATGCCATTGCTAAAGCACTACTACGGAACTGGTGGTGACCTCAATGTGGATGAAATTCATGAAGTAATTCCAATCACTGAAGACAGTGGTATCTGGCATCCTCAAGAGGGAGTATTCACAGGTCATTTCAAGCCAACAGAAGCTCAGAAGGTAAATCGAATCGGTCAACTACGTCAAGGAGTGATCAAAGTATTGGAAGATGATAAATACTCTCCAGACTTAAATAAAAAATACACTGTGGCTGATATGATCACAGGATGGGGAGTAGCCGAGGCAGTTCACCATTATTACAACATCTGGGGTGGCAACATTACAGAAAAAAGAGCAGTCATCCAGGGATGGGGGAATGTAGGAGCTTCAGCAGGATTTTACCTTGCGCAAATGGGCGTAAAAGTAGTTGGAATTATCGACCGTGATGGTGGCGTTATGAATGCGGATGGTTTTTCTCTAGAGGAAATTAGAGCATTCTTTGTGAATCGTGATGGCAATAAGTTAGTTGCTGACAATATGATTCCATTTGCAGAGATCAATGAGCGAATTTGGGACTTAGATTTTGAAATATTTGCACCATGTGCAGCTTCTAGATTGATCAATAGAGATCAAGTAGATCGCATGATTGCATCACATCTTGAAGTATTCTCTTGCGGTGCTAATGTGCCGTTTGCTGATCCAGAAATCTTCTTTGGTCCTACCGGAATGTTTGCAGATGATCAATTCTCAGTGATCCCTGACTTTATTGCCAACTGTGGAATGGCGCGAGTATTTGCTTACTTGATGAGTAGTGAGACAAGTTTGGAAGATGAAGCCATCTTCACTGATACGTCCAATATTATCAAAGCGGGGCTTGAAAAAACCTATGCAGTCCATAAAGACAAAACAGGTATCGCTAAAGCTTCTTTCGAAATCGCTTTAAAACAGTTAATTTAGATTATCACAGTAGCGATTATCTAATCCCAGAGAAACGAAGCATTATCTGGATTCCTCTAAATATCAAAGGGGAGAATAATCATTACTGAAATCACTTGAAATAATTACAACATGCCTTTTTATCATCAACTAGGAAAAATTCCACATAAGCGGCATACTACCTTCAAAAAGGAAGATGGTTCTCTTCATTATGAAGAATTGTTTGGTACGATAGGATTTGAAGGAATGTCTTCCCTACTCTACCATGTTCAACGCCCAACGCAAGTAAAGGAGATACTTGGCAGAAAATCCGTAGCTCCGAAGATTTCGGAAAAGAATAACATCAAGTCTTATAGACTTAAGGGGTTTCAAGTTGCACCGGAAGATGATTACTTGGAAAGCAGAAAAACAATGCTGACCAATTCTGATTGCAACATCATATTGGCATCTCCTAAGCATTCGACTAGAGAATACTTCTACAAGAATACTGATGCTGATGAATTGATCTTCATCCATAGAGGAACTGGTAAGCTACGCACAATGCTCGGCAATCTAGATTTCAAGTACGGTGACTATCTATTAGTCCCACGTGGAATTATCTATAAGATGGACTTTGATACCGAAGACAATCGCCTTTTCATCGTAGAATCGTACCGACCAATGTACACGCCAAAGCGATACCGCAATTGGTTTGGACAGATGCTCGAAAATTCTCCTTACTGTGAGCGAGATATCAGAAGACCACAGGAACTGGAAACTTATGATGAAAAAGGTGACTTCCTCATCAAAGTAAAAAAGCAAAATGAGTTAATTGATATGGTCTATGCACAGCATCCATTTAGTGTTGCTGGTTGGGATGGTTACAATTTCCCGTACGCATTCTCCATTCACGACTTTGAACCAATTACTGGACGTGTACATCAACCACCACCAGTACATCAGACATTTGAAACAGATGCTTTTGTTGTTTGTTCTTTCTGTCCGAGACTATACGATTATCATCCTGAGTCGATACCAGCACCTTACAATCACAGCAACATAGATTCTGATGAAGTTCTGTACTACGTAGATGGTGATTTCATGAGCAGAAATGATATTGAACCAGGACATATTTCATTGCATCCAGCTGGAATACCTCATGGTCCGCACCCAGGAGCTATGGAGAGAAGTATTGGCAAAACGGTGACCGAAGAACTAGCAGTAATGGTCGATACTTTCAAACCACTTATGGTGACAGAAGAAGCAATGAAGATTGCCGATAATACTTACCATAAATCGTGGTTAGAGGAATAAAATTGATTTGAAAATTTGATAATGTGCCAGTTGCACATCAACATACAAACGCATTAAAAACATGTCAAAGCAAGTAGAAAGCGTAAACTACGGTTTAGAGAAAATATTTGAAGGAGCACAGGACTTTCTTCCATTGTTAGGAACAGATTATATTGAACTATACGTGGGTAATGCTAAACAAGCAGCTCACTTTTACAAAACAGCATTTGGTTTTCAGTCTTTCGCTTACAAAGGTTTAGAAACAGGAAGCAAGGATGTTGTTTCTTATGTACTAAGGCAAGATAAAATAAGATTGGTCCTTACCACTCCACTTAACTCCAAACACCCGATCAACGAGCATATTGTTAAACATGGCGATGGCGTAAAAGTGGTAGCACTTTGGGTGGAAGATGCTAAAAAGGCATGGGAAGAAACGACCTCAAGAGGAGCAAAATCATACATGGAGCCTGATGTTGAAAAAGATGAACACGGTGAGATTGTTCGATCAGGAATTCACACCTATGGAGAGACTATTCACGTTTTTGTTGAGCGTAAAAACTACAATGGTGTCTTTATGCCCGGCTTCGAAAAATGGGAATCGGACTACAACCCAGAAGGACTTGGTCTGAAATATGTTGACCATATGGTGGGCAATGTAGGTTGGGGAGAAATGAACACTTGGGTGAAATGGTATGAGGATGTGATGGGATTTGAAAATTTCCTTTCATTTGATGACAAACAGATCCACACAGAGTACTCCGCTTTAATGAGTAAAGTGATGAGTAACGGAAATGGAAGAATTAAATTCCCAATTAACGAGCCAGCAAAGGCCAAGAAAAGATCTCAGATTGAAGAATACCTTGATTTCTATGAAGGACCAGGGGTTCAGCATATTGCAGTTGCTACTGATGATATTTTGAGCACAGTAGCAGGAATGCGAGCAAGGGGTGTTGAGTTTTTAAGCACTCCTCCAGAAGCCTATTATAAAGCAGTACCTGAAAGGTTAGCTGCTCATGATCACGAATTAAAAGAGGATCTTGAGAAGTTGAAAAAACTGGGCATTATGATTGATGCTGATGAAGAAGGATATTTATTACAAATATTTACTCGTCCTATTGAAGATAGACCAACACTATTCTTCGAGATTATTCAAAGAATGGGAGCAAGAGGTTTTGGAGCAGGAAACTTCAAAGCACTTTTTGAATCCATTGAAAGAGAGCAAGAACGCAGAGGAACACTTTAATTTAATTATGCATTAATTTGAAGATTTTATATTGGAAAATAGGCGTAATGACATCCCATATTCCTTTTAATCTAATATCTAGCTTCTCACATCTAATATTTAAAAATGATCAAAGCCAATAATCCATCACTAACATCTTGGGTAGAAATACCTGAAGATTCAGATTTTCCGATACAAAATTTACCATTCGGTATATTCAAAACAAAATACCTTGAGCCTGGTACTGGTGTTGCCATTGGTGACCATATTATTGACTTAGTTTACTTAAGTAGCAATGGTTTTTTCGAAGATCTCTACTTGCCTGAAGGTATATTCAATCAAGATACATTGAATGAATTTATTGCACTTGGTAAAGAAAAAACCAGAGCAGTGCGTGAACGAATCTCTGAACTGCTTCAGTCAGACAATCCTACATTGAGAGATAATAAGATAGCTCGTGAGATGGTGCTAGTTCCGGTTGAAGAAGCCATTATGCTCTTGCCTGTACAAATCGGAGATTATACTGACTTCTACTCTAGTGAGCAGCACGCGTATAATGTAGGTTGTTTATTCCGTGATCCAGACAATGCACTCATGCCCAATTGGAAACACATTCCGGTTGGGTATCATGGGAGGTCTTCTTCGATCGTTATTTCAGGCACTGACATTTATCGTCCAAAAGGACAGCAGAAGCCACCAAATGCAGATGTCCCTGTTTATGGACCAAGTAAGCTCTTAGATTTCGAATTGGAAATGGGGTTTATCGTTGGCAAGACGACAGAGATGGGTGACAGCGTTACAACTGCCGATGCCGAAGAGCATATCTTTGGAGTAGTGATGTTCAATGACTGGTCGGCTAGAGATATTCAAGGTTGGGAATATGTCCCACTAGGACCTTTCTTAGGTAAGAATTTTGCATCTCATGTATCTCCTTGGATTGTGACTTTAGATGCGCTAGAGCCATTCAAGGTAGCTGGAGGAGTTCAAGATCCTAAAGTATTACCCTATTTAGAATTCGAAGGTGATAAGAATTATGATATTGATTTAGAAGTATACATCAGACCGGAGAATGAAATAGCCTCTAAGGTGACTCATTCAAACTTCAAATTCATGTATTGGAATATGTGTCAGCAACTTGCGCATCACACCGTCAATGGCTGTAATGTAAGAGTAGGTGATATGATGGCATCAGGCACAATAAGTGGCCCTGAACCTCACCAATATGGCTCGATGCTAGAACTGTCCTGGAAAGGAAGTAAGACCATTAAGTTAGAAAATGGTCAAGAAAGAAAATTTATCCAAGATGGAGATATTGTAACAATCAAAGGGCATGGTATACGCAATGGTATCCGGATCGGTTTCGGAGAAGTATCAGCAAAAATATTGCCTGCTAAATAGAATTGATAAACTAGAACCTAGATATTAGATCAAGAAATGCATTCTAATATCTGGGTTCCAAATCAAGATCCTACGTTTCAACATCTATGCCCTCATGTCAATAAAAACAATCAACCCCAAAGAAGTAAGTACGGCTAAGTTTCACGGCTATATGCTTGGTGCAGTGGCTCCTCGCCCTATTGCATTTGCAAGTACGGTAGATGCAGATGGAAATGTTAACCTCAGCCCATTTAGCTTCTTCAACTGTTTTAGTGCCAATCCGCCTATTATGATATTTTCTCCAGCTAGAAGAGTAAGAGATAACACGACTAAGCACACTTTAGAAAATGTATTAGTCAATGGTGAAGTGGTGATCAATATTGTAGACTACAACATGGTCGAACAAATGTCATTGGCAAGCACCGAATATGATGAAGGTGTCGATGAATTTGTTAAATCTGGTCTCACTCCTCTTGTTTCTGAAATGATTAAACCTCCCAGAGTTGCGGAAGCGCCTGCTTCCTTTGAATGTAAAGTAATTGAAGTCAAACCACTAGGCATGGAAGGTGGAGCAGGGAACTTAATCATCTGTGAAGTCCTTTTAATGCATATTAAAGAAGAAATACTAGACTTAGATGGCAAAATCGATCCATTCAAACTAGATGCGGTTGCTCGCATGGGTGGCAACTGGTATGCCAGAGCGCAAGGTGATGCGATTTTTGAAATCCCAAAGCCTCTTACTACCAAAGGCATCGGAGTAGATCAGATCCCAGATGACATCAGAAATAGTACGGTACTCACAGGCAACAACCTTGGAAGACTAGGGAATACTGAAGCTCTTCCAAATAATCATGACATCAAACTATTTGCCAATCGTGAAGATGTCAAAAAAGCAAAACAAGAAGACACGATACATCAACTAGCGCAGGAATTTTTGGATAATGGTGAAATTGAGAATGCTTGGAAAGTTCTTTTGTCATAGCCGGTAAGTTGCATCAGCCTATAGCTGAAGTCTAAGTTTCCTAATACTAACTATTTAATAAATGCTTAAACTAAACACTCACCGTTTGGTTTTGCCTATTAATTCTTCTCCTTTTATAAAACCATTCGTGTATTTTCATTCTTATTCCCTTCTCTTATAATTAGACAAAGTATGTGTTTAGGGGAATCAGATACATATTAATTCAGGAAATTCTAATTTCTATTCATTGGTTTCCACACTGATCGCAAAAAATGAATAATATTTATACCTTGTAAATGAATGATTAAGATATAAATGAACAAAAATCTTCGAACGATATCGATATTGCTAATTGCGATTATTATTCCATTTTTAGTGTATGCTTTTCTTCAAGTAAGATCACTAAGTGAGGATGAGAAGATGGCCGACATCATTTATAAAAAACAAATGGATGCTGTGCTATTTTCATTAAATCAATACACGGACGATTTGATGGAACAATGGGTACGTAAACTGGCCAACAACCAATATTCAATTACTCGTAATTCTTCTGATCTCATTTTAGGCAATGAGGCTATTCAAATGCTAGTTCTCCATCAAATGGAAACTCAAAAAGATAGTATTTTCATTAATGACTATGTCACTATCGAGGCCAGTACCAATCAACACGTAAAAAACTGGTTCATAAAAAAAGACATTCTTTTAACTCAACTTACCAGCTATCTATCTGCCGGATTTCAAAAAATACAATCAGCCGATGATTGGATTCCTATCCAAGGAATGAATTCATCTCAATCAGGAATGAGTGTAATGGTTTACGATAGTGATTCTGTCTTGTATAATGCTCTTTTTATATTTGAAACAAACTTGTGGGTAGAACAATTATTAGGTTCTAAAATGCAGGCCATTGCTCAAGATGACTTTACGCTGGCTGTTCTGCAAGAAAACGAGGTAACAGATGCTCTGAATATCATTTACAATACCAAACCCTCTTTTTATATAGAGAGAGACTACGTTCAAAAGCCTCTTTGGATACTTTCAGACACCTATCTGGCTATACAAGCAAAGGGAGAAAGCTATTCCGAATTGATTAGGAAGCGTAGTCAAACCAATCTATACTTTTTATTCTTCTCAGTACTCATAGTACTTATAGGTGCCTTCATCATCTTTCGTAACATCCGCAATACTTTGAAAATTGCACAATTGAAATCAGATTTTGTTTCCAATGTTTCGCATGAAATAAGAACACCATTATCTCTAATAAGAATGTATGCCGAAACGTTGATGTTAGGTCGTCTTCCATCCGAAGATAAAAAGCAACATTACTATCAAGTCATTCATCATGAGTCTGGCAGACTTTCACACCTGGTGAATAACATTTTAGATTTTTCTAAGATTGAGGCTAATCGAAAAACATACCAATTGGTAAACAAAGATATGAATGAACTAGTAGAACAACTCTACTCAGATTACTCCTATTCTTTCAAAGAGAAAGAGGTGGATTGTCAACTCCAACTAGCGCCTAATAGTATCCCAATCAGTGTTGATGTCCAAGCGTTTGAAGAAGCTCTATCAAATGTGATCGAGAATGCGGTCAAATACAGTGATAAAACAAGATCTATAACCATATCCACTAGCATTGAAAAGGGGCATGGCTGTTGTCAAGTAGCAGATCAAGGTGTAGGTATTTCTAAAGCGGAACAAAAGAATATTTTTGAAAAATTCTATCGCGTTGAAAGTGCACTTACACAAAAAACAAAAGGAACTGGTCTAGGATTGAGTTTAGTCAAACATATTATGGAATCACACAAAGGAACAATAGAAGTAACTTCCGAAGTGAATAATGGGAGTACATTTGCATTGAATTTTCCACTAACCAAGGTTTTGACATGACCAAAATATTAATTGTAGATGATGAACCCGCAATGCGTGAGGGTCTTTCTGATAATTTGATTTTTGAAGGCTATCAAGTAGGTATGGCCGCTAATGGAGTATTAGCACTTAACAGATTGCAAGAAGAACAATATGATCTGGTAGTATTGGACGTCATGATGCCGGAAATGTCAGGGTTCGATGTTTGTAAAAAATTGAGACAAGATGGTAACGACATACCTGTTATTCTTCTTACAGCCAAAGGAGAAGAAATAGATCGAGTGCTTGGTTTAGAGTTGGGAGCAGATGACTATCTCACAAAGCCTTTTAGTCTTCGTGAACTAATAGCACGAATCAAAGCCATATTAAGGAGATCAGAGGGAAGTTCTTCTTCAACAAAAAATCAAAACGAAGTAATAGGATTGATGAAAGTTGATTTCCATCAATTTGAAGCGAGTGTAGCAGGTGATAAAGTTAAACTTTCACATCGCGAATTCGAAGTACTTCACTTTTTATGGAAACGCAAACAACAGGTGGTAAGTCGTGATGACTTACTCAAGAATATTTGGGGGTATGATGAATTCCCAACCACCAGAACCATTGACAATTTTATTTTACGGCTTCGTCAGCGAATTGAAGTTGACCCTAATCAACCCAAGATCATACTTACGGTGCATGGCTTAGGATACAAAATGATTTGACTTTTTCAATCCTGTGACATCTTATGACATCTCTTTACGCAGTCGTGACATCTAATAACATCTTAGTAAGTTAGTTTGTAGTATTAAAACTCACTCAAAAACTACTGCTATGATAACAATATCAAAAATCTCAGTATTCATTATTTCCGTTTTAGTTTACAACACTACTCTCGGTCAAAACATTAACATAAAAAAGGCTCATTACGCTGATAAACCAATTGTCGAGATGACGGTTAACAATAAAAAAGCATGGGTACTATTAGATACTGGCTCTGCCTTTACTATTTTCAACTCTGAGTCAGAAGATAAATATGACTTTTCGACACATTTGTCTTCTGACTCAGAGCACCAAATACAAGGATTAGGCGTAGAAGTAAACCACATGTATCATGTACGAAATGCTACGCTAAAATTTGGTGAAAAAAGATTGTGGGGGCCAATATTAGCATTTGATATCACGAATGTAGCCAAATCAATACATGCCCGAACTGGTAAAATGATAACAGCGATAATCGGCACTAATATGATGACTAACTATGGATTTATCATTGATATGGGCAACCGAACGGTGATGATGGAGTATAAGGATAAGAAAAAATACAAGGTAATTAGAAGTAAGTCTATTATGGCTGAGTTACAATCAAAAAGCCATACACTTGAAAATTAGTTTAATGAACAGCATTAAAAAAATAACGCCAATTCTTATCTGTATTCTAGTAGCAATTAGCACAAATGCTGTTGCACAGGAAAACAACAACTCTGAAGAAGAACCTTGGTTTTGGAGTATGATTAGTGGTCTTGTAAATGATGTTGAATCTTGGGTCGACCATTCAGAGAATATTTATGAGGATATGGAAATGAAAATCGATCTAAATGAACGATGGAAATTTAATATAGGAGACAATAATAAATGGTCGACACAAATTTATGACGACTACTCTTGGGAGAAGATCATTGTACCAGGAGATTGGGAAAACGATGGATTTCATGGATATGATGGATATGCCTGGTATCGAATTCACTTCAATGGTCAAAATCTGAATCCAAAAGAAACACATTTTCTAATTTTGGGATTCATAGATGATGTAGATGAGACCTTTTTGAATGGCGATCTTGTAGGTACTAGTGGTACATTTCCACCTCGATATCGTACTGCATACGACTCTAACCGAAAATACTATATCTCAAATGATCAAATCAATTTTCATGGTGACAACACTATTGCGGTAAGAGTTTATGATGAATATGCCAATGGTGGTATTGTAAATGGCAAGCCTGGCATTTACGTCTCTCAAGGAGACTTTTTGCAACAAAACTTATCCGGAATTTGGAAGTTCTCCAAGACTGATAGACAATCTTATAGTTCGCTAGACTATGATGATACCGGTTGGGAGAATATGCTGGTCCCTTCCTATTGGGACAATCATGGTTATAGGTCCTTTGACGGGACAGCTTGGTACAGAAAAACATTCACGCTAAATTTTGACCTTGACAATGACAAACAGTACTATCTCATCTTGGGTAAAATAGATGATTGGGATGAGACTTACATTAATGGAGAAAAAATAGGGGAAACTAAGGATGGAAGAATACTGAATAAAAGTACTTCTTATGAGAAAATAAGGATTTACAAAATACCCAAAAACCTATTGAATTTTACCGACACAAATACCATTGCTGTGAAGGTTCATGACTTAGGCGTTGAAGGTGGTATTTACAAAGGTCCAATCGGTATAATTGATGAATCTGATCTAACAAAAATTGTAAGAAGATGACATAGGCATTCTATTCAATTTTCATAAAGAGAATATATCAGAACTCCCGGAAGGTATATTGCTAGCTAAGCTAAAAAATTATCATAGGTCACGTTTGCCTTTATTAAGGCAAACTAATAAGAGCCTATTAAAATTCCGAGTTATAAAAAATTGTCACTATGAAGCAGAATAAATTGATCACTTCTAATTTAATATCCCAATCCCATCCTCAATAAATCTGAATATACACCTCTAGCGGTCACTTTGGCGCCAGCTCCAGCACCTTGAATAACTATAGGTTGTTCACCATAACTTTCTGTAAAGATCTCAAAAATAGAATCTGCATTCTTTATATTTCCCAGTGGGGTATTCTTATCAACTTTCACCAAAGCTACCTTGAGTATATTATTAGTTACGTCCAGATCCCCAGTATATCGCAACACTTCATTTGTACTCAATGAAGATTTAATCGCTCCAAAATGTGAATCTATTTGGTCACTTTCTTTAATAAAGTCTTCATAAGCTACGATTGAAGTTAGATTTTCTGGAACTAAACTTTCAATAACTACATCTTCGAACTCAACTGTCAATCCAATCTCACGCGCAAGAATGATCAGTTTCCTTCCAACATCCATTCCGCTCAAATCCTCTCTTGGATCAGGTTCCGTAAATCCTTGTTTTTTCGCTTCTAACAAGACTTCAGAGAAAGGCCTATCTTGAACCGAATAATTATTAAATATATAACTCAACGAGCCACTAAGAACACCTTTTATTCTTGTGATTTGATCTGAAGATTGATGCAAGTGTTTCAACGTATCAATAATCTGAAGACCTGCACCTACATTGGTCTCGTAGTAGAACTGCTTCGATTTACTCTTCAACAGTTGTCTCAGGCTAGTATAAAAATCATATGAGATAGAGTTGGCCTTTTTATTAGATGCAACGATATCAAATCCATTTCTAACAATGTCAGGATAATACTCCGTAAGTTCTAGTGAAGAGGTATTATCAGCAATCACAATATTTTCCAAAACAGAATCTGATAACTCAGTCATGACATCATTGAAATCACTTTTCTTATCACTCGAAACTAGACTTTTCCTCCAGTCTGTTCCAAGTCCTCTTTCATCAATAATGTAACTGGCAGTATCAGCTACACCGATCACATTAATCTTTAAGTTTCGTTTACTTATGATCTCATCGCTGGTAGAAATAATCTGATCAAGTAACTCTCCACCTACTATTCCTTTCCCAAAGGCAAATAAGTTGAGCGTTTTGACAGCGCCAAATACTTGATTATGAACCACGCTGACTGCCTTTTTAAGTTTACTATTGTCTATCACCAAAGAGATGTGTTCACCACTGATGCTATTACTGATCAGGTCCATCCAGATCTTATTTCTACGTAATCCTTGAATGGCCTTCTCAAGCGAATAATTGTGACGACCAACTATGGCTATTATTGCCTTATTATCACTTATTCTTATGTTAGAAATTTGTTCATTTCCCAGTTCCACTTTGAACTCTTCATTGAGTAACAACTCAGTCCTAAGGGCATCTTCTTTATTAATTACAAACCCAATACCCCGTTCTGAGGATGCTTGAGATATCAATCTTACACTGACATCTCTCTTACTTAGTGCTGTAAATATTCGTGCATCAATCCCAACTTTACCTAACAATCCTCGCCCTTCTATACTTACTAAAGATACATCCTCAATAACAGATACTGCCTTTATCCCCTTACCAGAACCATTTTTATCAATAAGAGTCCCTGATGAATTTGGAGAGAAGCTGCTGTTGATTCTTAATGGAATATTACTTTGTAAGAGCGGAAGAATCGTTTTTGCATGAAGTACGCTTGTTCCAAAATTGGCCAATTCATTGGCTTCTCTATAACTCATGTGATCAATCTTAATGGCATCATTAACGAACTTGGGACTTGCACTGTAAACTCCATCTATATCTGTCCAGTTTTGCACCTCTTTCGCTCCTATATAGCTGGCAATCAGTGTTGCCGAATAATTACTGCCGTTCCTTCCCAAAGTAATCGTATCTCCATTCTCGTCAGAAGCTATAAAGCCTGTGACGACTGGGACTTGATTAGTGCTAAGTTTAGAGAAATAATCAGTTACGCACTGCTTTGACTTAGATTGATCCACATCCACTTCGTTCTCGAGCTTACGGGCATATAATAATTGGCGACTATCTACAAAGTGTGCATCCAAACCTGATTTAGTAAGCAAAGCAGCTACAGTTCTCGCACTTAGAGTTTCGCCAATAGCTAATATTCTATCTCGGATTTTATCATCATCGATACGTAACAGAGCTAAAGCGCCTAGTACACTTGTTAGCTTATTTCTGTCATCAGTCAAATCAATGCCGGCACCACTTGATTCCTGTGAGGTGAAGAAGTCATCCAATTCATCTATGTAACTAAATCCAGAAATAGCCTTCTTGGTAATGGACAACAAGTGATCTGTACTTTGTCCTCGAGCTGAAACGACCACCACCACCGCGCTATTGACCGCTTCCTTATTGATAATATTCAAGGCTTTATCAAGGGCTTCACCATTTGCCAATGACTTACCACCGAACTTTAATACCAATCGAGAAGAATTCATTTTATCATTCATATTTTTATTGTAAAACTCTTCTATTTTTTGAGTGATCTTTTGTATTTCTATCAGGAATCCATCATGACCATAATCAGATGAAATTTCTTGATAGCTAGCATAGGGAATGTTTTCAGCCATAAAGCGTTGAAACCGAACAGGAATAAGTGCATCACTATCGATACCTATCACCAGAGTAGGAATTTGAATTTCACGCAATGCCTTAGTTTCTCCGCCTCTACCTCTACCTACATTATGGCTATCTAGACATTTACTGAGATAATAGTAGCATGTTGCATCAAATCGTTTGGCGAATTTATTGCCTTGATATTGCATATATGATGACGCCTTGAAACCATCTACTATCTCAGTTTTATCACTTTGTTTGTCAATGAAAGAATCAGAAGTACGATAGGTCAATAAGGCCATTGACCTGGCTGCTTTCATACCTTCCTCTCCTCCCTTTTCTGTGCCAAACGTTGGATCTGACTGTAAAGCGATTCGCTGAGACTCATGAATTGCTATTCCCCAAGCGGACTCTCGGGCACAGGAGGCTACCAATATGAGGTTATCAATTTCCCCTTTGAATGATATGGAAAATTCCAATGCTTGATTACCACCAAAAGACCCTCCAATAGCTGTCTGTATTTGACTAATTTGTAAGTGATTTGCCAACAATTGATGAGCTGCCACAACATCACGTACAGACAAGTGAGGGAATGACAAGTCTTTTGGTTTCGTACTTCCATAGGGAGAACCTATAGTGTTGGCACAAACAATAAAATACTTATCTGGAGAATACAAGCAGTCCTCACCGAAGAGCCCTCCCCACCAATCAAAAACATCGGAATTAGCCGTGAGCGCATGAAAAGCCCATATCACATTATTTTTCTGTTCATTGAGTTTACCATATGTATGATAAGCCAATTCTAGGTTTGCTATCTGTTCACCAGACTCTAGATCGAATGATTCGGTGGCAATATACTTTTTCATATACTATTTCTTAGATAGGTACAATGCTTGGTCTATGTCTTTAATAATATCGTCAACATGCTCTAGTCCCACTGAAAAACGAATAAAACCAGGGGTGATATCCACTGCCAATCGTTCTTCATTACTCATTTTTGAATGTGTAGTAGAAGCAGGATGTGTGGCAATACTTCTGGCATCACCAAGATTAGCAGTAAGAGAATGTAGATTCAATACATTGAGAAAGGCTGCCCCACGCTTTGCCCCACCTTTGATCTGACACCCTACCAATCCACCTCCTTGAGACATTTGTTTCTTAGCAAGGTCATATTGCGCATAGTCTTTGTGATGTGGGTAAATCACTTTTTCTACTTCGGAATGATCATTCAAGAAAGAAGCTACTTTTACGGCATTACTACAATGTCTATCCATCCGCAATGCCAAAGTCTCAATACTTTTAGAAAGTACCCATGCGTTGAATGGTGAAAGACTAGCTCCCATTCTTCGGATAAAATCATAACACTTCTTAACTTGTCTTTCCTTCCCTATAATAGCTCCTCCAAGTACTCTGCCTTGTCCATCGATATATTTAGTTGCAGAATGTATCACTAAGTCTGCACCAAATTTACTTGGTTGCTGTAGATAAGGCGTAGCAAAACAATTATCAACTGAAAAAATCAAATCCTTTGATTTACATAAATCACCTAGAAAAGTGAGATCCGTAGTTTTCAAAGTTGGATTGGAGGGTGACTCCACAAAAAGCATTTTAGTATTAGACTGGATAGCTGCCTCCCATTGACTATTTTGATCAACATCGACATAAGTATGGGTCACGCCCATACCTGGCAGGATAGAAGAGATAACGTGTCTTGAATTTCCAAAAATAGCACTTGATGCAACAATATGATCTCCTTGTTTGAGCAAGGCAACCATGGAAATGTAGACCGCAGCCATCCCTGAAGCAGTAGCTACTCCAGCGTCACATTGCTCCAACAGCCGTAGCTTCTCTACAAATTCATCGGTGTTGGGATTAGAAAATCGTGAATATAGATTACCATCAATGTCACCACTGAATAGTCCTGCTCCTTCTTCGGCAGTGTCAAACGTGAAACTTGATGTGAGGTACAACGGAGTAGAATGCTCTTTCTGAGCAGTCTTTTCCATTTGTGTTCGAATAGCAATTGTTTCAAAATGTCTCTTTTCCATAATATTAAATCAGTATTAATATCAAGAATGGTAGAAAAGAGAAAAGCCTCTTTCAACATTGTGTAGTCAAAAGAGGCTTTATATATATCTTCTGACTTATCTTTCTCCGCGAACGAAGTTGGAATTAGCACCTTCTTGCTTTCGCAAGGGTTGCTAAGGTTTCACAGGGCCGAACCCTCCACCTTTCTTGATAAGTGATGTTTAAGAACTATGCTTTAAACTAAAGCTGCGCAAAGGTATTCAAATTTGAATACCAAACAAATATTGTAAAATGCTCAATCAGAAATACGCATAGTCCATACAGGAATATTAGTGTGATTCACTACATCTTCAGCTATGCTACCTGCCATGAGGTGATTGAGTCCAGTT
>JAWUWD010000003.1:0-20337 GCA_034112085.1 Cyclobacteriaceae bacterium | reverse complement strand
ATGCTACTTTCAGCTGTTGGTTGGAGAACTCTCGACAAACTAGATTGATCAATAAAGTACTGAGAAAGTGTAACTGCTACTATTGTTGTGAATAGGTAAGAAAATGCCATTTTCAACTTATGTGGCATGATGAATTTCAGTGAATTACTTTGAACCATCTTTTTTAAGTATCTCTTCTGCAGTTTCTCCAAACTAGTCAGAGTGGTCGAATCTTGTAAAAGTAGATCAGCACTGTTTTGTAGATCAGGGTTCTGAGCACTTAATAACCTTAATACATTGACTTTAGATATCTTCTGGTATCCTCTGAGCAGAAAGAGTGAGAGAAAACTGACCAAAAATGAGGCGATTGCAATTGTGGGAAAATAATCTGTAGTCGTAAAAACAGAAAACAGAAATATAACACACAAAATAGAACCACTTAACACAAGCGTCTCCAGCAGGTAGACCATCAGCCATTTAATCCTGTAATTGCTTATTCTATTTAGTCCTTTGCCTTCCAATTCTTTAAATATTTTTCGTTAAAGACAGACTTCGCTCTATTATAAAAAGCACTAAGAACAACACCCATAACCAATGATCTATTTTGGCAAAACTAGACGCTCTCTTTAAATTAGATTTATTATTAGTACTAATACCTGTATTCAATTGCTCAACATTCATAAGTCTTTCGTCATTGATATAGCCATCATTTGATAATATTTTAGACTCATTGAGAATTGATAGTAGTGCTTGAGGAAATGCTAGTAATGCCATTTCAGATGAAAAGTAAGGGTTCACCCTTTTTGTTAATTCATAAATGTTGTGATCTATCTTTTTTACCAAGGCACCTCTGGCACTTATCTCTCCTAACTTCAATTGCACTTCGGAGTCAGGATTTTTGCCATATTCTTCATCATCGAGCCATACTACCATATCATATACTTGATCAGCCTCATACTTCTCAATATCAAACTTTACTGAAGCATAGCTCTCAAGAGATGTAAAGGCTGTAGTAATGTATACATCATCATTCGAATATTCATCTGAAGTATGAATCCCAACCTTTATTGAAGGGATAGGAATTATTTTAACCCGATTATCATCAGCAAATGCCAACGTGCTATCCAACATATTGAAATCCAGTGCTTTCCCATCTAACATTTTTTGATCTTTAGAAATACGCTGATATTCATATTCCAATTGATCTGAAACATTAGATCCTATCAACACGCTCAAGCTATCCGCTGATTGCCAATAAGCCTTGTTTATAAAGATGTTTTCACCATCAATTGGCAAAGTTCTCCAAGAGATATTATTTTTAAATTGTGGATATCTACTTTGAAAGCTATTGAGTCTCAATGGAGAATATATCACTATACTATCAGCTTCTAGTTCTTCTACATGACTAATCAAGGTCCAAATATCTACATTTCCATTACTCACATAGTCATCAGTTATTACTGAAAAACCTTTATCTAATACCCTGACTTCTTGCGAATCATCAAATGACGCGATCACTTTGTCTAATTCATCATTGTTAAGATATTCTTGATCCATGAGGATAACAGTCTTTTCACGTTCTACAGAACCCGTGAAAATTTCGAGGCCACTTATGAGCATCACTACTAATACGATTAATGATATTCTCAGAAGCATAATAACCCATTCACTTAACTTCAAACTACTCATCCTATGAGAGTCAGATTCCACGAATAATTTTATCGATCCTACCTTTATGACCTTCCCCTTTTTTCTATTCCATAAATGGATCGCTATAGGAACAAGTATCCCTAACAAGGCGTATAGATAATATGGTATTGCGAAGATCACTTATTTAAGAAATTTTCTTTTGCTCAAAAATAGATGCAAAGCTCTCCCCAGGTCTTCCCCCATGACAAACTCTTCTAGCGTCACCCCGACCTTCAACAAGTCATTTTTCGCTGCATTTATTCTCTGATCCAGATTTTGGAGATAAGCGGACTTGATAGCCTTGGCATTTACCTTTACTGACTTTTTAGACTCTAATTCTTCGAACATAAGCGTGCCTGAGTAATTGAAAGTACGCTCATCGCTCCCACTTACTAACAAGACCACTACCTCATTTTTTTGCGTCTTGAGTTGTTTGATCACTTCAAATATTTCAGAGTCATATTCATATAGATCTGTCACCATTATTATCAACTCCTGTTCCTTAGGATTATGAATTTGATATACGGTTGTAGGATCATTGACCCATCTTCCTGAGGGCTTTATTTGATCCAATTGATACAAAAAATGACTGTACTGCTGATGGGACTTCACTGGGAATGATAGCAACGATTCATTAAGTGCAAATAACCCTAATGCATCTCCTTGCATATGTGTCAAATACCCTAATGACGCCACTAGTACTTTAGCGTAATCCATTTTAGAAATGCCACCTTCTTCATGTAGCATAGATTCGCTTGAATCCATCAAAAACTTAACTTTGACATGAGTCTCACGTTCTGTGAGCTTGGTGTAGTATCGCTCTGATCTGCCATACACTTTCCAATCTATCTGCCTGGCATCGTCACCAGCTTGATAGCTTCTATATTGATTAAAATCACCGCCTACTCCTAACGTCTTGCTGGAATTAAGACCGTGAAGCATCTCCTCAGTGACCACTTTGGCTATAAGCTCCAGCCCAGATAGTGTATGGATGATTTCTGGTTTTAAAAGATCATTGATTGACGACTTCACAATTAATATTTATTTGATTCCGTTCAAAGGGATGTCAATTTGTTCAAGTAGATGCTTAGTAACATCATCAGCGACAATACCTTCTGCCATAGCCTTATAGTTCATCAATATTCTATGTCTTAGTACTGGGTAGGCAACTTCATTAATATCCTCTTTCGTGACACTCAATCTACTATGAGTAACAGCTCTAGCCTTTGCTGTCAAGATCATCGCTTGACCTGCTCTTGGTCCTGCTCCCCATTGAACACCATTTTTAACAAAATCAATATTCGTAGTCTTTGGGCGAGTAGCTCTAACTACTAGATTGACATAATCTATCAAATCATCACTTATATGAATCTCTCTTACCAGAGATTGCAGCTTGACAATTTCATCACCAGAGATGACTGGCTCCACCTTATTACTTTTAGTAGATGTAGTAATTTTAAGAACTTCTCTTTCTTCTTCAGCTGTTGGGTAGTTAATATTTATATAAAGAAGAAATCGATCCAATTGGGCTTCTGGTAAAGGAAAAGTACCCGCTTGCTCTACTGGATTTTGTGTTGCCAAGATGAAGAAAGGTTTCTTCATTTGATAAGTAGTCCCTGCATAGGTAACTTCTTTTTCCTGCATTGCCTCTAACAAAGCAGCTGGAGTTTTTGGAGGAGTTCTGTTGATCTCATCTGCCAATAAAATATTCGAAAATACAGGTCCTTTATTGAAAACAAATACTTTTTTTCCAGAAACGTGATCTTCCTCCAACACTTCTGTCCCAATTATATCTGAAGGCATCAAATCCGGTGTAAACTGTATCCGATGATAATCCGCCTCAATTGCATCAGATAATGTCTTGATAAGTAGCGTTTTTGCTAATCCCGGTACGCCTTCAATCAAAGCATGACCACCAGCTAAAAAAGCGATAATTACTTGATCGATCACATCATGCTGGCCTACTACCACTTTGCTTATCTCATCTTTCAGAGATTGTATTTTATCGAAATAGTAGTTCACCTCTTGTTCTACTTGACTCAGTTCCATACGGTTATTTTAATTATCTCTATTCTTTTTGATCATGAAGTCAATGCATATATCACAATATTGACTGCAAATTTTGTGTTATCGTGTTTGTACCAACGCTTATTTCGAAAATCATAATCCCATTCACAACCATAATCTTTATTACTATATAACACGCCTATTCTATCATCTACTTCTATTGCTTTGAGGTAATCATGGACGATATCATCACCCCAGCCATTTAGTTCCTGTGATGTCGTAGGCGGACCGTCCTCAAAGTCAAAAAATGAACTATAAATTCTGTGATTGTTAGGTATTTTTTTTAATGACCTCCTTCCAAATATATCGTCCATTTGTCTTTCGAATGATTTGGCAAATAACCCATCGATATCATGATTACAATCATCTGCAAATACAAAGCCTCCATTGTCTACATACTTTTTAAAATTGGCTTTCTCCTTTTGAGTAAATTGTACTAGTTTATGCCCACTTATATAGCAGAAAGGACAATTGAATAACTCATCACTACTTAAGGGTATAATATTCTCAGTAGTGTTTACCTCTATTGTTGTGTATTCTACCAAAGAATTCAGCAAATTGGAAGGCATTCGTTGATCAGTATCCCAATCTCCGGATTCATACTGCAGTCTAGTAAAAAAAAATGCTCCGTTGTTTTCCATTGTATGTTTGTACTCTTGTATTACTACAATTTGCGATAACTATCTATTGCATAAAAACTCCTTTATACCAGCGGCAATATTTGGATATAAAAAATCCCCAAGTTACTTGGGGATTTCTATTTCTAAAATAAAAAGTAACTAAATCCTAAACAGCATCAGATAAACTTGTAAAAGTAAAGTCTCTAATCTTCATATAAGGTATCAAGTTTCCATCTATTCTTACTTGTTTCCCAAGAGTCTCCAGATTATTTAACATAATAATTGGACTCTCGTTGAATCTGAAATTTTTAACTGGATGTTTTATTTTACCATCCTCAATAAAGAAAGTACCATCTCTGGTGAGTCCAGTATATAATAAAGTCTGAGGATCAACATTTCTGATATACCATAATCTCGTCACTAAAATCCCTCTTTTAGTACTCTTAATCATATCCTCCAGTGAAGTGTCTCCACCATCCATTATTCCATTACTTGGGAATGGAACCGGATCTACCCCTTTTTCTTTTGCCCAGAATCTGCTGTAGAATAAATTTTTAACAACTCCTCCCTTTAGGAAATCCATTTTCTTTCGTGGAAGACCATTTCCAGACCAAGTGGATGATGGTACTTCAGAATGTTGAGGATCTGTCCACAAATTCACTCTCTCATCTACTATTTTCTCTCCCAACTTAGTCCCGCCTCCTTCTTTGGACATAAAGCTTCGTCCTTCATCGGCAGTCCTGGCATTGAATGATCTGAACATATTACCTAATAGTTGAACAGAGGCAGCCGGCTCCAATATCACAGTATATTTACCTGGCTCAATCGCCTTAGCTTCCTTGGACATTACTGCCTTATCTATTGCTATTAGGGATGCTTCTTTTGCATTGAGCTTCTCGAAATCATTTGCATCTCTAGTCGCCCAACCTGATCCAGTACCATCATTGGTACGCATCGTAATGGTAAACTCAGCATTTGTAGACCGATTATATGCAAACAATCCTTTTGAATTCATCATTGCACTAAAGTTGTTAGAATCATTTAGAAACCCAGCTGCCGTCACATCTTTTGCTATGGCGGGCTCTATGCTATCAGCTGCTACTTGTGTTCGATCTTCAGGCTTTACGTTTGCGGTAGCTTCTATAAATGTTTTCGATTCTAAGTATTCTTGAGGCTCCATAGGATCCATAAACTCAGGATTCTCAGGAGATAATTTCGCAAGCTCTTCAGCCCTTCTTACCACCTTTTCTAATGAAGCATCATCGAATTCATCGATGGTTGCTGTACCTACTTTTTTCCCGAAATTGGCTTGTACAACGAGTGTCTGATTGGATCGATGACCAGCAGTAGAAACAGAATTTCTTGCATATCTAATATTACCACTTTCGCTTCCGTCCAAATTCACCTCACAAGCATCACTTTTTGAAAAGCTAAGTGCTTTCTCCATGATTTTCCTTGCTTCTTCTTTTGAATATATTGCCATTTTAGTGTTTCTTATTTATATAAAAAATTAAATATTTCTTCCTGTATTGATCACATTTACGCCATTGAAACGGGTAGTAGAACTACCATGTGATACAGCACTCACTTGGGAAGGCTGTCCCTTACCGTCAAAGAATGTACCCATGAATCTGTAATCATCTTTGTCACAAATTTTAGCACAAGAATTCCAAAATTCCTTGGTGTTAGATTGGTAAGCAACATCCTCTAGCATACCTACGATTTCTCCATTTTTGATCTCATAAAAGATAGTTCCTCCAAATTGGAAGTTATATCGTTGTTGATCTATAGAATACGATCCTCTACCTGCAATGTAAATTCCTTTCTCAACATCTTTGATCATGTCATGAACTGAGTATTTTTCCTTGCCAGGTTCCAATGAAACATTGGCCATTCTTTGGAATTGCACGTCATTCCAACTTTGAGAATAGCAACATCCATGTGACTCATTTTGATCCAACATGTGTACTTGATCTCGAATTGCTTGATAGTTAACTAAGACGCCATTTCTTACTAAGTCCCACTCCTTGCATTTAACACCTTCATCATCATAGCCTACTGCTCCTAGTGATCCCACTTGAGTCTTGTCAGCCACTAGATTCACTACATCGCTTCCATACTCGAACTTCTTAGTCTTCCATTTATCAATTGTCGCAAAACTTGTTCCAGCATAGTTGGCTTCATACCCTAATACTCTATCTAATTCCAATGGATGTCCCACGGATTCATGGATTGTTAGTCCTAAGTGATTTGGTTCAAGAACCAAATCGTATTTACCCGGATCCACTGATTTGGCAGTCAATTTTTCTTTTGCTTGTTTAGCTGAGTCTATAGCATCCTCAACCATGTCATAACTATTTCTATAAAGCTTCACGCCACCTGGGCCTTCTACTTTATCGATTGCTTTAGCATCCATGTATTCGTAGCCCAATCCCATTGGAGCTCCTAAACCTTGTCTAGTCTTGAAATTACCTTTTGACTTATCGATTGCTGTCACTCTGATCGTTGGCCAAATACGATGAATATCTTGATCAATATATGATCCATCCGTAGAAGCAAAATACTTCTGTTCATTGATCATGAATAGCGCTGAGTTGACAAAATTTGCTCCATTTTCCATTGCTGCTGCATTTGCCGAAAGTAGCAAATCAACCTTTTCTGATACGGGAACTTCTTTAAAATCTTTGACAATAGGCGTTTTCCAAGTGATCTCCCCATGTCCAACAACAGGTGCCAATTGTACTGGTTCTTTTTGAATTTTCGAATTGGCTTTAGCGATAGCTAATGCTTGTTCAGTAGCTAACTTGATCCCATCAGGAGTTACACTATTGGTTGAAGCAAATCCCCAAGTACCATTTGCGATTACTCTAATACCTATCCCAAAAGACTCTGTATTAGTCACATTCTGGACTTTATCTTCTCTTGTAAACACATATTGATTGAGGTATCTACCGATACGGGCGTCCGCATACGTAGCTCCTAAAGACCTTGCTGTATTGAGTGCAACATCTGCCATTTGCTTCTTGATAGCCACATCCATACCTGGTATTAATAACTGTCCGGCACTAATATTATTACCGAATATAGGTACAGATGGAAGCATCATAGCTCCAGCTCCCAGTCCTGCCATTTGTACAAAGTCACGTCTTTTCAAAGTAGTCCTCCTTTTTTAGTTGAAATTTTATTGATTATATAATTATTAATAAGATGTGATTTATATCATCAAATTAATAGCCATTTTACACGAACGGTCGTATTTATGTATTGAGATAATATCCCAATGAAAAAGATAATTCACATCGACATGGATGCCTTTTACACCTCTGTCGAGCAGCGTGACAACACTAATTTGCAGGGTAAACCAATAGCAGTCGGTGGAAGTGCAGAACGAGGGGTGGTGGCTGCTGCTAGCTATGAGGCTAGGGAATATGGCGTACGATCGGCTATGCCTTCCAAGATAGCGGTAAGAAAATGTCCTCATCTCATATTTGTTAGACCGAGATTTGAAGTCTATAAAGAAGTATCTGAACAAATCAGAGCCATTTTTCACGAATATACTGATCTGGTTGAGCCACTCTCTTTGGATGAAGCCTATCTAGATGTCACCCATAACAAGAAAGGGATATCATCAGCTACGCTGATCGCCCAGGCGATAAGGAAACAAATTTTAGAAAAAACCAATCTAACTGCTTCAGCGGGTATCTCGATCAATAAGTTTTTGGCAAAAACTGCCTCTGATGTGCATAAACCTGATGGGGTAACCCTTATCCCCCCAGAAAATGCAATTCTCTTCTTAGAACAATTGCCTATTGAGAAGTTTTTCGGGATAGGGAAAGTCACCGCCAAGAAAATGAATGACCTTGGCATTCATAATGGTGCAGATTTGAAAAAATGGAATGAGACAGATTTAAAAAAACGATTTGGAAAATCTGGAGGGTATTATTATAACATAGTCCGTGCTATTGACAACAGAGATGTCAATCCATCAAGAGAACGTAAATCTCTGGGGGCAGAAAACACCTTTATGGAAGACCTAATCAGCATGGATGAAGTCATTTCAGCATTGGAAAAAATAGCTGACACTGTTTACAAACGGATCACAAAAAGTAATGCACTGGGAAAAACATTGACCATAAAGATCAAGTTCAGTGACTTTCAACAAATCACTCGTAGTAAAACAGTTGACTACGAAATTAAATACAGACAAGACATCATCAGTATCATGCACGTGATAATGAATTCAGAAGAATTATCAGACTTTAAGATTAGGCTACTAGGTATTTCTATTTCGAACTTCAAAAGAGAAAAGCCAGAAAAAGATAAAAGTCTTCAATTGACATTTGACTTTTAGAGTAATCATGCACTATCGATTATTATTTTTAATAAATTTGCAACGATATCATTTACATTAAGAAACAATTACATGAAAGCAGAAATAAAAACATCAAAGGGTACTATGTCAGTAGACCTTTACGAGAAAGATGCTCCTAAAACAGTAGCTAATTTTGTTAAATTATCTAAGGATGGATACTATAATGGACTTAATTTTCATCGTGTCATCCCAAACTTTGTGATCCAAGGTGGATGTCCTGATGGCACTGGTGCTGGTGGACCTGGTTATTCTATTGATTGTGAATTAGATGGAGACAATCAGCATCATGACCGTGGTGTATTATCTATGGCACATGCCGGAAGAAACACTGGTGGAAGTCAATTTTTTGTATGTCACAGCAGAGACAACACGGCTCATCTTGATAGAAATCACACATGCTTTGGTAAAGTCACTGAAGGTGTGGATATCGTTGATGAAATCGTAGAAGGAGACAAGATTGAATCCATCACAGTTACAGAAGATTAATTAATTTAAAGAGGCTTTCTATTGAAAGCCTCTTTCCTTATTTGATGAAGTTCAGAACAATAATCCCCCTCATATTATCACTTCTCTCTTTAGTTAGTTGCACTAAAGAAGGATCAGAGCAGCCTCATGTAATTCTATTGTCAATCGATGGATTTAGACATGACTACGCTGAAAGATATCAAGCTAATAATATTCTAGATATAGCCAAACGAGGAGTCCAAGCTTCATCACTCATCCCTTGCTACCCATCTAAAACCTTCCCTAATCATTACTCCATCATTACCGGGCTTTACCCTGAAAGTCATGGCATAGTCGACAACTATTTCTATGATCCCAATCGCAACGATTTTTACATGGCCAATCAAGGACATAAAGTCACTGATGGCAGCTGGTATGGAGGCACCCCTCTTTGGTCACTAGCAGATCAACAAGGGCTCAAAACAGCCACTTTCTTTTGGATTGGCTCGGAAGCTGAAATTGATGGAAGTCGCCCGACTTATTATGAAAAGTATAATAGTAGCACTACGGCAGAAGAATCCATTGAGCAATTAGTCAATTGGCTCAATCTTCCTGAAGATAAAAGGCCACAATTTATCAGTGCTTATTTTTCCTTAGTTGATAATGCTGGCCATGACTTTGGAATTGATTCTCCGGAACTTAAGAAGGCTGTTCAAGAAATGGACGAATACATTGGCGTATTAAGAAAAGAAATCGAGAAGCTCAAACTTCCTATAAACTTGATCATAGTATCAGATCACGGCATGTCAGATATCAATACTGAATCACCACTTCTCTTTGAAGAAATTGTCGATTTAGACAGCGTTAGACATATTTATCGTGACTCACATTTGAATATCTACCCAAAAGATAGCATAATGCTAAATAGTTTGTTTGACTCATTTAAGAATGCAGAAATGGGACGATACAGCACTTATAAAAAGTCTGATATTCCTGAGCAGTATCACTACCAAAAAAATGATCGAATTGGCGATCTATTAGTAGTTGCTAATCCTCCAAATATATTTAGCCCGAAAGGTAAGAGAAATGGAAAAGGCACTCATGGATATGATCCAATATTCAATGATATGCATGGAATATTTTATGCTGAAGGACCGAATGTCAAACCTCAATCAAAAATAAACTCGTTTAGAAATATTCACCTCTATCCATTCATCGCAGATATGCTAAACCTGGACTACGATACTAGTGCAATAGACGGAGAAAGAAGAGTTTTAGAAAAAGTATTGGTAAAGTAGGTTAAGACCGCCTACTGAAGTAAAAGGCAGATACCACACCTACCAAAGCTCCAAATAAATGAGACTCCCATGACATATTACTCATGTTGGGGAATACACCATAAAACAATCCACTGTAAATCAATACAACAATTATTGATATCAATATCGACTTGAAATCCTTCTTAAAAAGTCCATAAAACATCAAAAAGAAAGCAAGTCCGTACACCAATCCACTGGCTCCAATATGGATAGATGGTCTAGCACCCACCCATACTAATGCTCCCGTAATAAGATAGCACAAATAGAATACTTTCTTGGCAATGGGCTTATAAAAGTTGAAAAGCACACCTCCCAGAAACAGTATAGGGATGGTATTAGAAATAATATGCTGAACACTTCCGTGTAGCATAGGCATCATGAAGATACCCAATAGGCCAATTTCTGTTCTAGGATAAATACCATAATTGCTGAAAGCGATATGGTATTCGAACTCCAAAAAGAAAATCACCCACATAAAAAAAACCAGCCTTATAGGAATGATCGCATTGGTAATGATATCACTCCTATGAGTAGCTGGCATTAATATAGCTTGTGTTAAAACTTAGTAAGTTGCTGGATCCTTGATCATCTTGAGATCTACCAGTTTAGACTCTTCGTATCCAATAGCCATATATCCTAGTACGCCTCCCGATGCTTCGGCTACCTTCCTAGCAATGTCTTTGATGCTTTCGTAAAACTCACCGGCAAACTGCTTATCCAATTTAGGAAGGATATCATTCACACCTTCTAACTCATCAATAATAGATGGGTTTCTTTCTTTAGAGCCAACAGGGTATTGTTGAATCATTATTTTCAATTTATCCTCGAAGTTATCACCTACCTCTGCATAAAAATCTAACAAACTCTTTCGCGCACGAAGTTGTTTAGATTTAGATATATCAACTGCCTTTTTGATCTCTGTATTGTCAATCTCATTGTCCGCACCAGCGATCAATATTGACACTAAAAGAGGGACTTTCAACATTGTCTCTATTTCTTCTTCACTAAGTTTTTCAAAATCTGTAATCATAGTTTCTAATCAATTAAGTATAGCCAACAAATCGCTTCCTATTTCAAGTCCTAAATTTAATATGAAAAAATTTGACTTCGTTATATTTCCGGTATAATTATATTTTCAGCCTAACTATATTCGAATAAGTATTATAAATATTCAACTTTCTTTTTGAGAAAATTATTATATTGAGAATCACAAATAAAAATAAACTTCCGCCATTCTAATTGAGAATTTTCATCAGAATGGATTAATTAATATAGAATGTACGAAAAAGAAGCGCTCAAAATATTCGTAGTAGAAGATGACCCGACCTATCTAAAATTTTTACAGTATGTCTTAGGACTCAATCCAGACTTTGAGGTTACATTTTTTAGCACAGGGCAAGAATGCATTGCTAAAATGCATGAGCAACCTCCTATTATTACCCTCGATTATTCTCTACCAGACATGTCAGGTGAAGAGGTTCTCCAACAAGTGAAAGAACTATCCCCAAATAGTAACGTGATTGTAATCTCTGCACAAGACAAAATTGGTACTGCAGTAGAACTACTCAAACAAGGCGCATACGACTATATCACCAAAGATGAAGAAACTAAGGACAGACTCCTCAATTCTATAAATAATGCAAGAAAAAATGTTTCTTTAGTTCAAGAAATTAATCATTTAAGAGAGGAAATTTCAGAGAAATATGAATTTGGAAAAAGCATCAAAGGAAATAGTACTGTCATAAAAAAAACTTTTGCACTATTAGAAAAGGCTGTCAAAACCAGTATTACTGTTTCTGTTACAGGTGAAACGGGAACGGGTAAAGAACTTGTAGCCAAAGCAATTCACTACAATTCAAATCGTAAAAAGAAAAAACTAGTAACTGTCAATATTGCGGCTATCCCAAAAGACTTGATCGAGAGTGAGTTGTTCGGTCATGAAAAAGGTGCTTTTACGGGTGCTAGTACGCGTAGAATCGGCAAATTCGAAGAAGCCCAGGGAGGCACTATTTTCCTTGATGAAATTGGTGAAATGGATATTAATCTCCAAGCCAAACTCCTTCGTGTATTGCAGGAAAAAGAAGTCTCGCGTATTGGAGGGAACGAAGTGATAAAGACAGATGCGAGGGTAATTGTTGCCACTCATCGCAATTTAGCAGAGGAAGTAAAGTCCGGTAATTTCAGAGAGGATCTTTACTACAGACTCTTGGGACTCCCTATTCATCTTCCAGCTCTGAGAGATCGGGGAAGTGATATAATATTAATAGCAAAATTCATGCTTAAGCAGTTCTGCAAAGAAAATGAAATGGGCTCAATCGCCTTAAATAATGAGGCTCAAGAAAAGTTATTGACATATAACTTCCCTGGGAATGTAAGAGAATTGAAGTCTATTATTGAACTTAGCGCTGTCATGACAGATACTGACGAGATCAGTGAAAGTGACATCACCTTCAACAACTTATCTCAGGAGAAGAACTTCATATTTGAAGAAATGACACTACAACATTATTCATACAAGATCATAAGGCACTTCCTTGACAAGTATGATAATGATATTACCAAGGTGGCTGACAAGTTGGATATAGGGAAATCAAGTATCTACAGATATCTTAAAGAAATGGAGTCAAAAGCAATTTAATTCTGAAGAGTTATCATTCTTGCCTGAATAAATACCATCATCCAATCCCCTCTAACACATGATTAATAAATACAAAAACATCAATGACTATGTAGACCAGAGAGGTTTTTATGAAGCTGTGGTAGAAGATGGAGCGGATATCATTTTTATTGTAGATTTTTCAGGAGTAATATTATACCATAACCCATCGGTTAGAGAAAGTTTAGGCCATCCTCCTAAAAGTTTAATAGGATCAAAATTTAGTGATTATATCCTCCCCGAAATGGTCATTGATTTTAAATCACAATTCGAAAACTGCACTAAAGAGCCCTATGTTGAAAACATAGAGTTCACTTTTAAAAAATATAACCATTCATTCAGTCACCTTGAATTCAACTCTATCAATCTCAAACATAAAGAAGGGATTGATGGACTCATCTTAGATTGTAGAGATATTAATCAGAGGAAGAAAGACGCAGAAGAACTTCTTCGCGCTCAAAAAGCCAAAGAACAATTCATGGCCAACATGAGTCACGAAATTCGTACGCCAATCAATGGCATTGCAGGAATGTTAAGTTTATTGGATGGCACGAAGCTTTCTCAAGAACAAAAAAAATACATAAATGCAATAAAGACTTCATCAGATAATCTCAAAGTCATTATCAATGATATCCTTGATATTTCTATTATCGAATCTGGTAAGTTGAAATTTGAAAAAATTGGATTCAATATAAGACATCAACTAAGATCAATAATCGAAACATTTATTCATCAGGCTAATGAGAAGAATATTTACCTTGAGTATCAAGTAGATCCTAACATGAATATGGTTGTTCTGGGTGACCCTGTTCGACTAAATCAAATCTTAATCAACCTAATCAGCAATGCTCTGAAATTTACGGATAGAGGTGGGATTCGGGTCAATGTAAACTGTACACATCAAGAGAATGATGAGCTTATCATATCCTTTGAAGTCATCGATACTGGGATTGGAATTGCTGAAGAAAAACTTGACACCATCTTTGAGAGTTTCAGACAAGCAGATGAAAGTGTCACCCGTAAGTATGGAGGTACAGGGCTTGGTTTGGCCATCAGCAAGCAGCTCGTAGAACTTCAAAACGGTAATATTGGGGTTTCTAGTAATCAAAACATAGGGACTACTTTCACATTCTCTATTCCTTATCAAAAAGGTGAAAATAAAGACCTCATAATAAATCAGGAGCAATTCAAAGATAATAAGGAGGACTTTGACTCTCTGGAAGCACTAAATATACTGTTGGTAGAAGACAATGATATTAACCGAATGTATGCAGCTAACATCTTAGGCAAATGGAATTGTAGATTTGATACTGCTGAGAATGGGTATATCGCCACAGAAAAGCTCAAAAAAACTAACTATGATCTAATTCTTATGGATGTCCAAATGCCAGTCATGGATGGTATTGAAGCTACAACAGTTATTAGAAAGAACTTCCCATCTCCAACCAATCAAATTCCGATTATTGCTTTGACAGCAAACGTTCTCAAGGGAGATCCTGAAAAATATACCGCTATAGGTATGAATGGTTATATTTCTAAACCTTTTTTACCTCGTGACTTATACAATGTCATTGTAGAACACACAAATAGCTCGCATAAGGCACCTGAACAACCCATCGCTGCTGAGGCTGGTGAAGAACTCATTTATAATTTAACTTTCCTGAGAAATATGGCTGATGGTGATTATGAATTCATCAATGATCTAATCAGCGCTTTTATATCGTCTGTTGAACCTGCTATATTGGAAATGAAAGTTCAGAATGAAAATTTAGAATGGCAAAACATAAGTAAGGCAGCACATAAGATAAAGCCTTCAATAAAGCTTATGGGTATTCCTAAGCTGCATGACATTGCGATTATACTAGAAGGAACTTGCGAAAAGGAAATTGATAAAGCAGCAATAACAACTCTCATCAATCAGTTTGAAAAATTAGGAATTCTGGCTTGCAAACAGCTTAGGAAAGAACTCGTAAAAATTAAGTAGGATTTTTACGAGTTTCGCAACCGATCACAAATGATTGCTGTTGCAATACCTACATTGAGCGACTCAGCTTCGCCAAATTTAGGAATCGTGATTCTGTTAGTTAATATTGATTCTACTTCCTTACTTATCCCCACAGACTCATTGCCCATGACAATAACCCCTCCAGAACCAAAATACTGTTGATGAATCGAGATACCGTCCATTAAGGCACCGTAGATCTCACCCTGATAGCTTTCTAATTTAGATGCAAGGTCAACGTATTGCATTTTCACCCTAGCAAAAGAGCCCATTGAAGCACTTATCACTTTAGGATTATAAAAATCAGCCGTAGTCGGTGAAGCAATGATTTGAGTAATTCCATACCAGTCTGCAATTCTAATGATTGTCCCCAAGTTGCCCGGATCCCTGACATCATCTAACGCCAAAACATATTCATCATTGGATATTGAAACCTCGAGAGACATTGGTATTTTCGCGATTGCTATGACACTATTGTTATTCTTAAAACTCCCAATAGCATTTATATCTGTTGCCTTTATTTCAGTTATAAGTCCTGGATCAAAGTCATTTCTATTCTCACGAATAAAATCTGAGGTTGCCACGATTGTATCGACTTCAATATCAGAATTCAACAACTCGCGAACACTTTTCACTCCTTCCACTAAAAAACGTTGATGTTCTATTCTGTTTTTCTTTAATTGCAGGGATTTGATAAATTTCAAGACTGATTTGGTAATCATCATCAAAAAACATTTGTAGGGTTGTGAACGGAGGCAAGTTACTGGTATTTCTGAGTTTTATTGCTATGCTTCTATCTGGATGTTTGGGTACTCGCTATCTCAAACCCAATGAGCAACTTTTATTTAAGCAAAAGACACAAATTCCTAAATCATTTGATATTGATGCTTTGGAAGAACTCTATGTCCAATCTCCAAATCGGCAGTTCCCAATTATCCCGCTTTCACCATATGTTTGGTTCTACCAAAAAGGAATTAAAAATTATGACAAAGAGGCTCTGGGACTGGAAAAAGAAGACTTGAGAAGTTATTATGATTCTTTAATCACACATGCTAAAAGCACAAAAAAGAAAAATAAACTTACCCAGAAGAGAAATCGAAAGTCTCAAAAAATAGACAAGAAGATCAAGGAAGGTAATGTTCTCATGCGCTGGGGTGAGCCACTTGCCTTGTACGATAGTCAAGCAACTGCCAGCAACAAGCTAAAAATCCAACAGTATTTATTTTCAAAGGGCTATTTCGATTCAAAAATAACCCATAAGACAAGCAACACGGCCAAACTATTAACTTCTACCTATGAGGTTTCCGAAGGTCAGCCTTATATTATTGATACTGTAATTAGTAAGATCGGTGACAATACGGTTGAGCAATTGCTCAACCTCAGAAAGTCCAAAATAAAGACTAGCGAAAATTATAGTCAAACAAATCTGACAAATGAGCGAGACGCCATCAATGATTATTTAAAGAATAATGGTTATTATAATTTCAGTAGGGAATATATAAGTTTTGATATTGATACAGCGCATCAAGATCATGGTGTCGCTGTACGAACAGTCATTAAAAATCCTCTATCGGAACAAAAACACCATCAATTCACTATTGACTCAATTAATTTCGTGGTCAATGAATCCACTACCAATTCTTCCGACAGCTTATCGTTTAGACGAAATTATCAAAATATCGAATACTCTGCGTATGATGCGTTTTACAAGCCCAAAGTGTTGAATAGAAGAGTATTCTTGCATCAGGGCGATCTATATAGCAAACAAAACACCTTTGATACACAGCGACAATTAGCCAACCTTGATGTATTTAAATTTATCAACATCAATTATGATTCTACTGGAGGTCGGTTCATCGCAAACATATTCACCCAACCACTGCCCCGATATCAATGGACCAATGAATTTGGAGTGAATGTAAGCCAGGGAATTCCTGGACCCTTTTACAACACCACTTTCAAGAAAAGAAATATTTTTCGTGGCTTAGAAAATTTCGAACTTTCTGGGAGATTAGGTGTCGAAGTTTCTGCTTCTGCCACTGATTTGGATGATCCTTTCAATTTTGAAGCTGGTATCAACGCAGCCTTGATCTTTCCGAAATTTATTCTACCAATCAAAAACTTAAAAAGAGAGAAATTAGGATACCTCAATCCCAAAACTAAGCTATCTATTGGGTACTCTTTAACAGATCGCCCTGAGTACTCACGTAAAAATGCCAACTTCAGAACCACTTACTCCTGGGGTAAGCAACTAAACACTTCTTACAATTTCTCTTTAGCAGATGTTAGTATTATTGATTCGGAAATTGATTCTATCTTCAACAATCGGCTGATTGAACTTAGAAATAATGGGAGTAATCTGATCCGATCATTTCAACCTTCTTTTGTGAGTAGTATGTCTTTTTTTGTAATCAAGAATTTCAATAATTACGGACTGGGTAAGCACAATTCTTCCTATATTCAACTATTCACCGAAAGTGGTGGTACGACTCAGAATTTCATATCTACGCAACCCTTAGAAGATCAAGGGCTTGAAACTTACAAATTTTTAAAGTTCAATATAGACTATAGAAAAGTATCTCAACTGACCAAAAGAGCAGGGGTCGCTTTTCGGGTAAATGCAGGCATTGCTATTCCCTATGGTGATAATGAAGTATTGCCTTATGAAAAATACTTCTTTGCAGGAGGTAGCAATGGGATACGTGGATGGCGTCCTAGAAGATTGGGCCCTGGGTCCTACAATCACATCGATGTGAATAGTGGTGAGGTCTCCTATCAAATAGAGCAACCTGGAGAAATTCTTATTCAGGCGAGTATCGAGTTTCGCAGAAACTTATTTGGCTTTGTCGACTGGGCGTATTTCGTAGATGTCGGAAATATCTGGACTATAAATGAAGACAAAACCAGACCTGGTGCACAATTCTCAAGCGAACGATTTTTGAAAGAATTCGCTGTGGCTTCGGGTTTGGGACTGAGATTTGATTTTGTATTCCTAATTATAAGATTTGATGCGGGCATGAAGATACACGATCCAGCAAGACCTGAAGGCAAGCGTTTCATATTCAGTGATGGCTTCAATGATGCTCCCTTCGATATTAATGATAAAACTGAACCTGTTATTTTCAATATTGGAATTGGATACCCTTTCTAACAAAGAAGCCCCGAAAGGGGCTTCTTTACAGTCACTGCATTTTGAGTTTCCTCAAAACTTTTATGCACGCAGCGTAGTATCCTTATTCGCTCTTTAATGAGAATACATAGTCACCTGGAATACTTGAATAGCGCCCCCCTGTCCCGCTGGGGTCAGTAAAGGTGAGTACCAAGCCTATGTTGTTGATTGATGTGATATTGATTATCACACCATCATTGCGCTCAATTGTTGTAACCCGATCATTCTTAAATGACCAAGGTTCTGAACTTGCCCATACTCCGGATAAACTATTTTCAGTAGTATAGTTGAAACCGTCCACTGTCAGTTTGAACCCTGAGAATTCACCACTTACATCATATCCCTCTTTGGTCACACTACCTCCAGTGGATATCCAAGATCCTCCATTATTTTCTAACAAAGCCAGTTGTGCTTCCAATGGAGTAGGATTACTTCCTCCATCATCACTACTACACCCTGAGGTAATTAGAATTGCTGATAAAAAAATGATTGATAGAGCGGTGGTTATATATTTTGTTTTCATGATTTTATTTTTTTTAGTTAATGAATGTCATTGCGAGACACGAAGCAATCTCTTCGATTAGAAAGATTACTTCGTTCGAACCTCTCTCGTAATGATATGTTCTATGAAGTTATTGTTTGATTATTTTCTGAGTGAGCACCTTATCATCTGTACTGATCCGAATTACGTATTGCCCAGCTTTGAGTCTTGATACATCAAGCTCTCCCACTGAACCTTTAGAAATAATCAGCTGACCATTAAGATCAAATAAATGCACTTGAATAATCTTTTGACCATTGGCAGATATTCGCAACATATTTAATACTGGATTTGGGTATGTACTGATTTTCAACTCTCCAAATTCAGCCCTACCAGTCACTGTGATCACTTCGAAAGCTTGCTCTACTGGATCAGCAGGCGAGAAATTATCATTTCCAATTTGTGATGCATTCACTAATACTTCACCTAATCCTGTGAATTTTATGACATTGTCAGATAAAGTAGCTGGACCACTCACTATCTCATAACTCACGTCTAGTCCAGAACTTGCCATAGCTGTGAGTGCCAAGGTTCCAGCTTCGAGAAACTGATCCTCAATGGCATCAAAGGTAATTGACTGTGAAGATAACGCCTTCGCCTTAACAGTCAGATCTTGAGCCACATCAGCAGCAGTCTCATAATTATTATCCCCTGTCTGTGATGCAGTAATAGTAGTTACTCCCTCTCCAACTATGGTTACAGCATTACCTGAGATAGTTGCTACTGACTCGTCTGAGCTTATAAAGCTCACTTCCAACTCGGATGAAGCACTTGCTAACAAATCAAAATTAGCATCACCTAGTGTCACTTCAACCAATGCCTCAAATGTAATAGTCTGAGTAGCTTTATTAACCGTAAGTGCCTGCTCGACTGCCGAAGCGGCATTATATGAATCATCACCACTTTGTGAAGCATTAATCACTGTCGATCCAGCTCCTACTATCGTCACAGTACCTCCTGATACTATTGCTACCGATTCATCAGAAGATGAATAGCTCACCGATAATCCAATGGCGTCAGTAGTTGCTGACAAATCAAAATCATCAGCACCAAATGATATGTCATCCAAAGCGGCAAATGTGATAGTCTGAATCGCTTTATTGACAGTAAGCACTTGCTCGACATCAGAAGCTGCACTAAACGTAGCATCTCCTACTTGTGAAGCTGTGATGGTCGTAGACCCTGCTCCTACTATAGTCACTGTACTTCCTGACACGGTGGCTACCGATTCATCAGAAGATAAATAGCTTACCGATAATCCACTTGCGTCAGTAGTTGCTGACAGATCAAAATTATCAGCACCAAATGATACGTCATCCAAGGCTGTAAATGTGATAGTCTGGATAGCTTTATTGACAATAAGCACTTGCTCGACATCAGAAGCTGTACTATACGCAGCATCTCCAGCTTGTGAAGCCGTGATGGTCGTAGACCCTGCTCCTCTTATTGTCACTGTGTTTCCTGAAATAGTTGCTACCG
>JAWUWD010000002.1:0-9869 GCA_034112085.1 Cyclobacteriaceae bacterium | reverse complement strand
TCTCAGCATTTAACTTTCCTGTAGCCGTATGGGCTTGGAATACAGCTCTAGCATGGATTTGTGGAGATGTTTGTGTTTGGAAAGGTTCTGAGAAAGCACCTATGTGTTCAGTAGCATGTCAAAACATTATTGCTGACATCTTAAAAGAAAACAACTTGCCAGAAGGCATCTCTTGTATCATAAATGGAGATTATAAAGTTGGTGAGATGATGACTACTGACGAAAGAAGTCCATTGGTGTCTGCTACAGGTTCTACAAGGATGGGGAGAATTGTTGGAGCAACCGTTGCACAACGTTTCGGAAAATCTTTATTAGAGTTAGGCGGCAACAATGCTATCATTATTACCCCAACAGCAGACTTAATAGTGGTTGTTCCTGGAGCTGTATTTGGTGCAGTTGGTACTTGTGGACAGAGATGTACTTCTACAAGAAGACTAATCATTCACGAATCAGTTTACAATAAGGTAAGAGATGCTATTGTCGGTGCTTATGGACAATTAACTATCGGTAATCCATTAGATGAAAATAATCATATAGGGCCATTAATTGACAAAGATGCTGTAAACACCTATTTAACGGCAATTGAAAAAGCGAAAACTGAAGGTGGAACTGTACTAGTTGACGGTGGAGTTTTAGAAGGTGAAGGTTATGAGAGTGGATGCTACGTAAGACCAGCCATCATAGAAGCTAAAAATGAATTTGAGATCGTGCAATCGGAGACTTTCGCTCCAATTTTATATTTAATAAAATATTCTGGAGAAGTTGAAAATGCTATCTCTGCTCAAAACGGAGTTGTTCAAGGTTTGTCTTCTGCAATTATGACAAATGAAATGAAAGAGGCTGAGAAATTTTTGTCATTTTCAGGGTCTGATTGTGGTATTGCCAACGTAAACATCGGAACCTCTGGTGCTGAAATTGGTGGTGCTTTTGGTGGTGAGAAAGAAACAGGAGGTGGGCGTGAGTCTGGATCTGATGCTTGGAAAGTATATATGAGAAGACAGACTAACACAGTAAACTATTCTGATGAGCTGCCATTAGCTCAAGGAATTAAATTTGATTTATAACCATTTGTAAATCAGTTTTTTATAAAAAGGTGTTGCTTTGATTAGCAGCACCTTTTTATTTGTTGTATATTTTCTCAACAAATAATTAAACCACAGAACCCTTTGACCCATGTCCGAGAAAAGATACAGAACAGTGATGTTAATAGATGATAATGAGATTGATAATCTCATCAATCAGAAAATGATAGAAGCTGCTGATATAGCGCAGAATATTTACACCCACACGGGAGCGAAAAGTGCCATAGAATTCTTGAAAAACATGGAACAGCTCAAAGAAGTTGCATCCACAGTGCTCCCTGAAGTTATTTTTCTAGATATAGATATGCCGTTGATGGATGGTTTTCAATTTTTAGGTGAATTTCAAAAACTCTCGAAAGAGACGAAGGATATCTGTAATATTGTAATGCTTACTTCATCAATCAACCCTCAGGATGTTGATAAATCAAAACAATATCCACACGTGAAGAAGTACTTAAATAAGCCTCTTTCTCAAAACACACTCAAAAATTTCGAGCTTTAAGCTATTTGCTTAATTGCTCGATTAATTTTTCATCTATTTTTATGAGCTTGGTATGCGCAGTATGAGGGATCTCTATGTGCTTGAATTTCTTCGCTAGGTCTTCAATTTTTTCAGACTTATTTTTCTTGATATCACTCAAAGACACTTTTAACATTTTGGTGAAAATGAGTAAGTGCTCACACTGTTCTTTACCTATTAGCCTTATTTGACGTTGAATACTATTGATGAGCTGATTGAATAAATCATAGTCTCTCATCAGACAATATTGCATAGCAAGGATAACTTTTATTTCTAATTGGGCTATAGGATACTTTTTTAAGCTTATTTCATTGAGGAGATTATTAAGCCACCTGGCGGCTTCATCATTTTTGCCTGTATAGTGACATGAAAGTGCTCTGTATAGAATATAATTGATGTGCTGAGGAATGTCAGCAGAGTTACTTTCGAAATTTTGAAAAATTACTTCATTTTCCTCGTATAATTCGTGCTGAGTATTGAGTCTAGTACTTCTCATAATCTTCGTATTGAGAAACTGAGAGGGATAAGTGTACAAAGAGTAATTTGTTAGAAGATTCTCTGCTGCATCGTTGACTTCTTCATAATATTTTTCTGCCTTTCGATATAGTTTATAATGATTGTAATATTCTAGTTTCAGGAATTCAATAACTAGGTTAAGATGGTAATAAATAGAATCTAATTGATAAGATTCAAATATCTTCTGGACCTTGTCTAAGATATCCTCTATTGGCTCTTGATCATCATCCAAATTCTCTTCTTCAACTTCTACAAAAAGCCTATGGAATATGCTTATGCAACTGTGATAGACGTATAGCCTATGAGATTGATATAACACACTCACATTTGCCATTTCTTTGGTCATTAAAGACAGCCCAAGTTTATGCGTTTCTTCACCATTTAGGGAGTATTCCCCATATTTTTTAAAGTATTCTGATAATATGTCTTCGGCCTTATCAACTGCAAGCATATAGGCTACATGTCTATTGTATAGCTGAGAATAATGAAAATGATCTTGACTATTGACATGTAGTTTTTTGAGAGATTTGTAAACTACTGTGAGTTCATTTGATAAGTCATAATCTAACAATTCCTTTTCTAATTTTTTCAATGTAGCAATGGCAATGGCTCTCTTCTTTGTGAAAATTATCTCATTTATATTGGCTACATTTTTAAGAATATCAGTTCGAGGACTTTCCATCTGTTGGAGAAGATGCTCCTCTATTTTTTGATTCAATCTCGACCTTAGTGTGTAATAAGCATTGTTATTCACAGCAAGTTCTTCCATTATTTTATGATCTGGAAGTTGACGCTCCCTCATGGCATGGAGAAGATAAGCAGATTTTTCAGCACTACTTTCAATTAGTGAATCATAAATAGCTTGATAGTCCTCTGTGGATAATTGCTTTATTATGTTTTTTAACTTTGCCATTCGATACAGTAAGCTTTAACTCAGTTTTTATACGCAACTAATATAGTGAATATTTAAAAAATCATGTAATATTTATTTAAAATATCAACAATTATTCAATAATTTGTAATTGGAAAAAAATGCTCAAAATGAAGTGCATGTAAGATTTAGAATTTGGTAATGATGATCAAACCCAGAAAAATTAAAATAAAAGCTTGGAATATAGAAGACAAACTTATCAAGCGAATAGGGAAAGTGGATTGCAGGAAAAGTGAGCTGTATAAGGATGGGCATATATTACTTCAATACACAGGAATGGATGACCAAAACAAGGTGGAAATTTATGATGGAGATGTTCTACTATACCATCATCAGAAATACATTACATCTTGGGATGAGAAGAATCATCAATGGATCTGGATTAATCAATCTAATGATGAAGTTGAAAAATTCACAATACAAGTGGCTACCCAATCGCTTATATTGTGCCACTCGTTCGAGTCAGATGCTTTACCTGAGGAGGATTAGTTGGATTTGCAAACTGTAATTTCTACTCGTCCGAAAGGATCAGATTTAGTACTCGCTGTACCAATGTTGCCGCCAGCAAGGATCGTGTGTTTCCCAGGTTCGGTATCTGATAAGTGTATTTTGATGCTTAACTCCATTTCCAAAAGTTCAGCATAAGTGATTTTAGTAGAATTATCTATCAAATTGACTGTAGTACTACTTTTACCTGTGTCTCCTTCTGTTGGGTTGAGTACTGCTGCGATTTCCCCATTGCCTGCAATATTTCCAAAATGAAGATGAGTTGGATGTAAAAGTCCTTTCTCTGTTCCATCCAATTCTATAACTACAAGGGTGCCATTGTCTTTAGTTTCACTCAATGTAGCCTTACCAGAGATATTATAATCTGAGCCTTGATACATTGTATAGCTTTCCTTTTCCCCTGTTAGGTTACTTACTACTAGGTTTTCAGTGCCTTCACAAGCAATGAGGCAAAGGATCAATAATAATGAGAACAAGTATTTCATATAGGGTGTAAATATCATTGTGTTTATTAAATATAGTATTAATAAACATATTTGGCATCAAATATGTTTAGAGATCGTATAACACGCTGTAGTAATTTTAGTATATAAAAGATCAACGTATTTAAAATGAGAATTGTTCTAAGCACAGTAGCTCCAATGATTGTATTACTCTTGATGTCTTGTGCATCCGGAGTGTCTTCTGTTAATGCATTTCAATCGGAAACTGAGTTAAGACCTGATTGGGTGACGTATAAGCCAATAGATCGAAATTATTATGTAGGAGTGGGTTTTGCTAAGGCTAACAATGATGTGAATTATGTACAGACTGCTAAAAGTAATGCACTTGATGATCTGATATCAGAAATAGAAATTACTGTATCTAGTGCCTCTGTATTGGAACAATTAGATAATTCAGATTCTTTTTCTGAGCAATATAAAGCCACAATAAAGACTAAGTCTAAGGCTGAAATTGAAGATTATGAATTGATAAGTACTTGGGGAAATAATGAAGAATACTGGGTGTACTATCGACTGTCTAGGTCTAAGTACAAAATGAAAATAGCAGAGAAAAAAAGAACAGCCATTCTAATTGCCAGTGCTGATTATTTCAATGGGAATACCTTCTTGACCGAAGGTGAAATACCTAGTGCATTATCCAGTTGGGCTAATGGATTGTATGCGATGAGAGAATATTTAGGCGAGGCGAATATTACTTCTGTCGCAGGTAGTGATAGCGTACTTCTTGTGAATGAGCTATATAATAGGATACAATCAACGCTAAACGATATCGAAATCAAGACTGCTACTGATGAGGTTCAGCTCAATAGAATACTTGATGATGATGAGGTTGTCCCTGTTAAAGTTAATTCAATTTCAAAAGGTAATGGAATAGACCAATTGACAATTAGGGCAAAATTTAAAGTCGGGAATGGGGTGGTAAATCCATCTTATACAACCGATGATAACGGAGAGTTCTCGCTCGTGTTGTCTAGTGTGCTGTCTAAGGAGCCCAAACAGGTCGTTTTGGTACAGCTCGACATAGCTCATATGATTCGTTCTGAGGAGATGAAAAAGGAAATTGGAGCACTGCTTGATGGGCTACAATTGCCGCAGAAGGAATTGATATTGAACATTACTAAACCAATTGTATATTTAGAATCTTCTGAAAAAGTCTTTGGAACGTCTGAAGGAAGTACTGCGATAGCAGATCACGTCACTAAGCTGTTGTCTCGAGAAGGGTTTTTGGTAAGCAAAAATAGAGATAAAGCAGACTTGTGGATGCAAGTCGTAGCGGATACTAAGAAAACGAAGCAATCAGGAAGCATATATGGGACTTCTTTCAACTTAAATATCAAAATCATTGATCCAGTAACTGAGGTTGAAACTCATCATGCAATTATTGATAAATTGAAGTCATTTAGCCTTGACTATAATAGGTCAAGTGCGAAGGGGTATGAAAAGGCTATGGAAATGATTGAGAATGAAACATTACCAAAACTTATCAAGCAGATATTGGAATAAAATCAGTTTTGGCTTTATTGTTGTTATAGAAAAATTAATATTATAAAAATAAACAAACGTAATTATGAAAAAATCACTATTAGTAAAGATTATAGCACTTGGTGTACTGGGTGGATCAATCATTGGATGTAAAGGGTCTAAGAAGTTAAATGCTCCAAAAGGAGAAGTTGAAGTTGTGGTACCATGTTCTGGTCCTGATTACTTCACTACTAAGAAAGTATTCCGAGCTAATTCTGTCGGGGAAAGCAGTGATCAAGTGACTTCAAAGAAAAAGGCCTTGGCCAACGCAAGAAATGAAATGGCGTCTAGTATTCAAACTACTGTAAAGACGGTCACTGATAACTACGTAAACTCAAGAGAGTTTAATAACAAAGAAGAGTTAGAAGAAAGATTTGAAAGTTTGAATAGAGAAGTTGTCAATCAGCGACTTTCTGGAATTACAACGATTTGCGAAAAACTTGTGAAAACTCAAGAAGGCAGATATAAGACATATATCGCTATTGAGTTATCTGCAGATGAGTTAGTGACCGAATATAACGAACGTTTGTCAAAAGATGATAAATTGAAGATCGACTACGATTATGAAAAATTCAAAGAGACATTCGAAGCAGAAATGGATAAAATGGACAACTAGTATTGTCAATTAATTAAATGAAAAGGGCTCGCCAGTAGGTGAGTCCTTTTTTGTTTAAAAACAGGATGATATTTCTTCATTGTATCTAGTAACCCTTTTAAGTTAAGGAGTTCGGAAACAAAGAAAACTGAAGTTACTGAAGACTGATGGTCATTGTAGTTAGAAAAGTGGGGTTAGTTGTTGGTCAACAGATGTTAGTGTATGTGTAGTACAAAGTACAGTTAAATATACCTAGGCTTGTAAATTAGGGATCTCTAAAATCACGTTGGTCCCCTCACTTTCTTTGGAATCAATAACAATATTGCCTGCTAGTTTGTCAATAGTTTCTTTGACTATGTACAATCCTAATCCAGAACCTGCATTTACATCTGTGGCACGATAGAACATTCTAAAGATATTTTTTATATGTTTTTTAGGAATCCCCTTACCATTGTCACTGATACTTATTTTGGCTGATTCTTTATTGATATTTACACCTACTTTAATCAAAGGATCATGCCCATTGCTATACCTAATGGAATTTGAAACCAAGTTGTTGAGTATTACTTTTAGCCTGTTTTTGTCTGACACGAATGGGTGTTGTTCATCAACAACTATTTCTTTGATAATATTCTTATCTACATTACTGTGTACATGAAGGTCAAATACTTCAGTTAGCAGATTTTTAATCTTGATTTTGTCTTTTTGTATACTCAGACGAGAGTTTTTTGATAAGTCGAGAATTTCTTTTATAAACTCATCCTGTTGATTGGCACTGTTGGCAATCATATTAAAATAGTGTTTCAGCTCCTCTATTTTGTTTTCGCTTTTGGCAAGATTGGTGATGCCGAGTACTGATGCTATTGGAGCTCGAAGATCATGCGACACCCGATAGACAAAGTTGTCCAATTCAGTATTTGTTTTGCGAAGTTTGGTGTTCGTAGTCTTTAATTTTTTTTCAGCCTGTTCTCTCACTTCTATTTCCTCTTGAAGTTCTTTGGTTCGCTCGACTACATTTTTCTCTAATTTCTCATTGAAATGTTGCATGGCATTTTGAGCAATGGTTCTTTCGTGACTTGTCGCATAAAGTATAATTGTTGATACACTTATGAGACCAATGAAGATCTGAAGAATCAACAATGAATTGGTCTCACTATCAAGCACGAAAGGTCCCAAATTGTTAATTGTTAGATAAATAGCGATAAATGCTACCACGAATATACCTGTGGTGGTAATTCTGAGACTAAATCGATAGCCTAACCACAATAGGAAGGGTATGATGATAAATGGGAATGATTTTTCGAGCGTTGGTGCGATACTTTCTATCTTCAGAGCAAGGACAACCAGTACGAATACTGTGATAAAAATCAGCGTTTCTAGTACATTTTGTTTGGTGATAGTAAGTTTTATGTCACCCGTCCAAGAAATCAAAAAAGGAGTAATTATAAGAACGCTGACAATATTGCTTACCCACCAGGTCGAAAATATCGTTGTCCAAAGACTAGTATCCATCATATGACTATAAGTGAGTACTGTCGCTCCAATTGATGAACCAATCAAGCACATTGTAATTGCTACAAATAAAAAGATAATTACATCGCCCGTTCTGTGAAAGGGATTTTTCGTTTTTATAAAATGAGCAATTAAAAAATAACCGATAAGGCACTCAAGTGTATTACCAATAGCTATTATCGAAAGTGAAATTATGGTCGTTGTTGTAAAATCAATGCCAATATGAAGAAAGACTAATGCGTGAGCGATTAGGGAGCCGATGGTGACAGCAGGCCAGGTTTTATAACCCATCAATAGTAAAAGCGCTAAAGCAAGACCAGATTGAACCCAAAGAGGTGTCGCTTTTGTCTCTGAAAATGAGAGCCATATGCCAATGTTGGCTGAGGCGAAGTATAAAAAAGTAATGAGAACAATTTTCAGGTCATTGCTAGTAACGAATTTTTTAATAGGTTCCATAAGCCAAGGAGTTGGAAGTAATTTGACACCTAAATTTATGATTATTGATAGTCAGAACGTATCGGTAAACAATATTTGCCCATATAAATCGCTGGAGCTAACTATTTCTTCGATGAACTACAATGTGATCTTGAATGATGTACCAGAGTTAATAGATGAAATAGCTGTAATCGTTCCTTCATGCATTTGAAGAATCTGTTTGCACAATGGCAAACCAATTCCCGAGCCTTCTTTCTTTGTTGTAAAGAAAGGGATGAAAATCTTCTCTAACACCTCTTCTGAAATACCATGTCCATTGTCACTAATGGTGATAAGACTTTGTTGCCCCGCGTTAGCCAGTGTTATTTGAATAGTTGGATACAGGACTTCTTGCAAAGCTTCAGCTGCATTCTTAATTAGATTGATCAATACTTGCTGGAGCAACTCTGGATCAGCATTAACCATATGCTTATTGCTTTCTGAGATGAGTTCAATTGATACTCGTTCAAACTGGGTTTGCTGCAGAGTGATTACTTGCTGTATGATTGCAATGAGATTGATTTTTTGAAATTTAGGGACTGGGATTCTTGACAAGTTCCTGTATGCTTCTGTAAACCTGTGCAAGCCATTGCTCCGATTGAGAATGACCTCAAGCCCTTCCATAAGATTATCTATTGTTGTCTTTTCTAATCCGTCTCCATTCTTAACATCTACCTTTACTATGTCATATAGTGTAGCAGTTAGTGATGTGATGGGGGTTATAGAGTTCATTATTTCATGAGTTAGCACCCTGATAAGCTTCTGCCATGCTTCTAACTCCTGCGCATCCAATTCGTTTTTAATATCTTGAAATGATACTAGCTTGTATTCGATATCATGCAATTTGAATATGGTCGCTTCAATAGATAAATGAAGGAGATTACCCTTTACATTTATTTTTAGGAGTTCTTTTTTATTCGGTTTGATATTGGTGAGCATGTCGACCAGTTGATCATCGACTTTATTTAAAGAATGAATGTTCTTTAAATAAGGCTTTTCTAGCATGCTTTTAAAAGAATTATTGATCAAGTGTACGTTTCCTTCAGGATCAAAACTAACAATTCCAGTTTTGACATGCTCAACCATTGTTTCTAGGTAGAGATGCTGAATCTCTTTATCAGCACTGATTTTCCTGAATTTTCTATTAATATTATTGAATGTGGCGTACAAATGAGCAAAAGACTTTCCTTTGGCTTGTTCATTGAAAGTGGCCGTAAAATCTGCTTGTAATAGTCCTAAAAGAAATGCATTGAAATCCCTATTTATTCGTTCGATATACCAAACCATTTCGGCTACAATAAACACAATTAGCACACCGAGGTAGACACTGCGTAGGTATTGTTGAGATATCATTATGAAATATACAAGCCCACAAATCGTGAGAATGATCAGTGAAATTCTGAAAACAAGATTGAGACGAAAGTTCTTAGAAATTGTCATAGCTGGTACTTTTCCATTCTTCTATACATGGCACCTCTACTCAGTCCAAGTTCTTTCGCGGCATGGCTAATATTACCAAGATGTTTTTTGATGGCATTTTTCACCGCCCATTCTTCTAGGCCTTCAAGATTGTAATTGTCTATGGCCGGAGCACTACTTTCATTCTGGTTAAGAAAAAGAAAATCTCCGGATTGTAGTTCTCCTCCATCACTCATGATGACAGCCCTTTCGATCGCATGCTGAAGTTCTCGGATATTGCCGGGCCATG
>JAWUWD010000001.1:0-12642 GCA_034112085.1 Cyclobacteriaceae bacterium | reverse complement strand
AAATACGGGCGAGTCGCATGGACTCAAATAAATGTGAGTAAAGGCATGCGTTTTTATACAATGTTACCTGCTGGCTTTTATTCTATTTTATACAGTTTAGGCTCTGTTACACCTTTTTTAGCGTAAAATTCTTTATTCATTTCGAAGTTCATTTTAGCCATATCGTTTAAATATTCTTCTATCGGTTCAAGGCCAATTTCTTTTCTTCTTTTATTGACATTTACACTATCAGCTAGATTTCTGGGGAAAGCTTGACAAATTTCCATATTGTAATCCACTTGAGTTCCATAAACTTGAGCTTGTCCGGTATTCAATTTAACTCGGTCAACTAAAAGACCATAATGTCTAGAATCAGCATTTCCTTTATTTACCTCAATCTTCATTTTCTCTAAAATATTTTTTTGAAATTTAGGATTGTGGTCTGAATGTTGAACTATTAACCAAAAATTTAAGGATCCTTCTTCTCCAGCCAAATTAAAACCAACAAATCCGTATTCGTTAAATATTTCTTTGGCTCGCTTTTGATTTGTTGTAAAGACACTGTCTTTAAATGACCTCCATTCTTCTAATGTTAAATGGGAATAGCTTTTCGGTGGATTTCCATTACTAGCAGCTAATTGATCAATTACCTCCATTGCGGAAAGTTCATCAGCTAAAACTTGATTGAATTCCACTACTGCATCTACTATTTCATTTTTAGTTGGTTTCTCTTTACAAGCGAACATAAGTAGTCCGACTAATAGTATTCCATAAATTTTACTCATTGCTCAAATGTTTTTGTGCTTGCAGGTAACGGTTAGTATAAGAAACGTAAGTGATTTCGAAGCACTTACCTGTCAATTTACACTGAGCCAAATTTGCGATTAGACACAAATTTAATGTTTTAAAACAAACCGTCAAATCGCAGATTTGGCGGAGCTGATTAATTGCGCAAATGTTCCGTAACCCACTGAACCACTTATGTTTTTTATACATTGTTACAGGCTGGCTTTTATTGTCAATCGAAATATTTCTTAATAATTTCTTTCATTATTTCTTCTGTCAAGGGTTTTGTAATATAATCAGATACAAAACTCCATGCTTTTGCTCTTGCTACATCATCATCATTATCGGAAGTTGTCAACATGACGATGATTGCCCTGTTTTGTAGTTTCTTATCAAGCCGTTCGTATTCCTGAAGAAATTCCCACCCGTTCATACCTGGCATATTAATGTCTAAAAAAATCAGGTCGGGAAGCATATCTTTATCTTCTTTCCTTGATTTTAAATATTCTAGCGCTTCCAATGCTGAGTTTTTTTCTATAATAACTGTTGCAGAGTTGGTTTTTCGAATCTCTCTTTCATGGAAGAAATTATCATTGTGGTCGTCATCAACCAGCATGATACATGTTAATTTATTTTTCATACCGATAAAATTGGAAATATTGTGAAATAAAATGTAGAACCTTTGCCTAATTCGGATTCGACCCAAATTTCGCCTCGATGCAATTGAACAATCTTTTTACAGTAAGCAAGACCTATTCCCTTACCTTCAAACACTTCTTCATTATTGTCCAAACGCTGGAAGATATCAAATATACGGTCAAAATGTTTCGGGTCGATTCCAATTCCATTGTCACTTACCGAAAATCGATAGTTATCGTTTATTTTCTCTGAGCGGATTTGGATTTTGGGAAACGAACCCTTTCTATGGAATTTGATTGCATTGGTAATTAGATTCTGGAATAACTGACGGAATTCAATTTCATATACATTAAGTTTCGGCATTTCTGAAACTTCAATAGTTGCTCTGGACGATTCGATGACACCTGTCAGGTCGGATAATACAGAATCAATAATTACTTTACAATGTACATTGCTTAATTTTTTATTGGCACCTAGGCGTGAAAAGTGCAGAAGAGAATTTATTAGAATAGACATTCTCTTTGTTGAATTTTCAATTACTCTAAGATATTCGCCTGTTTTTTCGTCTAATTTCTCTAAACTGTCTTCATTAATTATCTGAATATAATTCCCAATTGTGCGAAGAGGTTCTTTAAGTTCATGCGAGGCTATATATGCAAACTGCTTTAACTCTTTGTTTGCATGCGCAAATTGCTCAAGTTCTTTGTTAATTATGATTAGCTCATCTGCTCGTTTTTCTTTCTCTTTGTTTTGATAGGAAAGTTCTTGGTTGGCAATTACCAGTTCATCTGCACGTTTTTCTTTCTCCTCGTTTTGAAATGCAAGTTCTTTGTTTGCCGTGATTAATTCTGCTGCACGTTTTTCTTTCAATTCGTTTTGAAAGGCGAGTTCTTTGTTAGCCAAGGTTAACTCATCCGCCCGTTTTTCTTTCTCTCTGTTTTGAAAAACAAGTTCTTTATTCGCAATCATTAATTCGTCAGCCCTTTTTTCTTTCTCTTCTTTTTGAAAGTCAAGTTCTTTGTCTGCAATTATTAATTCTTCTGCCCTTTTTGCCTTCTCTTCTTTTTGGAAGTTAAGTTCTTTGTCTGCGATTATTAATTCTTCTGCCCGTTTTTCTTTCTCTCTGTTTTGAAAAACAAGTTCTTTGTTTGCAATGATTAATTCTTCTACACGCTTTTCTTTCTGCTCGTTTTCAAAAGCTAGTTCCTTATTTGCGTGAATTAATTCGTTTAATCTTTTCCTTGCATCCATTTTAAGCCTCCGATAAGATATTTGTTCAAGTTACGATATAAACTTGAACTGAAACACTTTTTAAGCTTGCCTGTAACATATCGCTATCAGCACCATAGGTGCTGATATATATTATTATCCTAAATATAATAGAAAATACCGATATCTGCTGATTATGGAAAATTAGAAGGTGTTATGCATGAATTATACGAATATTAATCGAATGATATACGTATAATACTACTCATCCTTAAGACACTCGACAGGATTGACAGCTGCCGCTTTGATGGTGTGCAGACTTACTGTGAGCCAAGCAATGAGCATTGCTAGCAGACCAGCTCCGGCAAAGAACCACCACTGAAGATCTATGCGAAAGGCAAAACCTTCTAGCCAATTCTGAACTGCAAAGTAGCTAATTGGTAGCGCTATGATGATGGAGATCAGTACCATCTTAGTGAAGTCATTGGATAGGAGGTAGACGATCTTAAAACTTCCCGCGCCCAAGACTTTCCTAATTCCGATTTCTTTCATTCTTCGCTCTGTGGTGAAGGCAGCCAGGCCAAAGAGCCCCAAGCAAGAAATCAATATGGCCAATCCAGAGAAGTATCTAGACAAGACCCCGACCCTTTCTTCTGAAGTATATAAGGCTTGATAGTCTTGATCTATGAATTGTGGTTTGAAAACATATCCCGGATTGAATTTATTATAAAGTACTTCAATGTTACCAATAGAGGCAACCACATTCTCCGGATCTATCTTAACCATAATAAAGTGTGTTTTTTTTGGATCGTATAGCATGATCATAGGCTCAACCTTAGAGTGCAGTGATAAGAGATTAAAATCTTTGACGACTCCGATAATCTGCTTTTCTCCGGTATAGTGCCTGATCGTTTTACCGATGGGATCCGTGAGCCCCATGGCTTTGATGGCTTGCTCATTGAAGATGACGCTTGCAGAGTCTGCACCAAATTCCTCAGAGAAGTCACGCCCAGCGATAAGTCCCATACCCATTATGTCAACAGTACCCTGTCCCGATCTCACTTCCCAAAACTGCATTTGATCATCTGGACTTTTGCCTTCCCAACTGACTCCACCAGTAGAGTTCCCACCACCGACCATAAAACTGGATAGTGCAACATTAGAGACCCCCGGAGTGTTTTTTAGCTCATTGACCAATGTTTCGGAGTCATTGACTAATCTTCCTTCTCTTTCAAAATAGATTAAGTTTTCTTTATCAAATCCCAGGTTTTTATTTTTCACAAAATCCATCTGCTGATAAACGACTACCACGGCAACAATCAAAATGATAGATAAGGTGAACTGAGAGATGACCAAGGTGTTTCTTCCGCGTATTTCACCTGGTTTTCTAACAATCTTGCCTTTGAGGATGTCGATAGGATTGAACCCAGATAAAAACAAAGCCGGGTAGCTACCTGCCAGTATGCCGACTATGGCTATTAGCCCAACTGCGACTCCTATTAATTGTTGATTTAAGACCAAGGAGAGCTCCTTCTGGGATAGGAAATTGAACTGCGGCAGTAGTAAATAAACCAGACAAAAAGCAATGATCAAGGCAATGGTGCTTAGTAAAATTGACTCAGTGAAATACTGGATGATCAGTGATTTTCGGCTGGCGCCCAGTGATTTTTTTACACCGATTTCTTTGGTGCGATGAGATGCTTTTGCGGTAGATAGGTTGATGAAGTTGATGCTGGCGATGAACAATATGAACAGTGCTACGATCGAGAACAAATTGACATATTCGATCCGACCTCCTGCCTGTCGACCGTTCTCGTAATTGCTATATAAGTATAGGTCTGAATATTTGGCTAAAAACAAATCGACTCGACTGTCTTCTTGATTCTCCTTAAGAATAGCATCAATCTTATCTGTTGCCATTTGTTCATTGGCGGATGAATTGAGCACGACCATGATACGACCATAATAGTTGCCCCAGTTTTTGTATGATATCAGGTCATCATGGTAGTAGTCCCAAGATAATATGAAGTCAAATGGTTTTGATGTATTCTGTGGAAGACTTTTCATAACACCAGAGATCGTGACTATTTTCTCTCTACCCCAAAAGTGCCATTTAATATCCTTTCCAATAACATCCGTGGTTTTGAACAGGCGAATCGCTAGATCTTCTGTGATCACTATGTTAGACTTATCCCTAAGCGCAGTGTTCTTATTCCCTTTGATGAGTGGATAAGTGAAGACATCAAAAATGCCTGGACTGGCAAACTTCCCATCGACCTTATGATAGGAGTCTGCTACTGATAAGGTATACTCGTGGGTATCTGTCATGGCAACAGCATGATCTACTTCTGGCACTTGTGCTTCTATTTCTTCTAGCAATAGACCCGGTACGCCCTGTAAGGTTCGCACACCACTGGCATCAGTGTGGTTGGACATTATCTTATATAGTCGCTGATCATGGTCATGATACTTATCCATTTTTTGTTCATCAGAGACCCATAGAAAGATGAAGAGTACGCAGGCCAAGCCGGTTGAGAGTCCAGTTAAGTTGATGAAAAATTGAGATTTGTACTTAAAGAAATTTCTATAAGCGAGTTTGAAGTTGTGTTGAAGCATGGTTGTTGAGTTTTGACCGTTAAATGTTTTTATAAATTCTGGTCTGAAATATCGGATGACAGACCAAGTGAGTTTCCTTTTTGCCCTTCTGGGGGCTTCCTTATATTGCTTTTCAAATACCTCTACTAAATCACCTTCTACCTCTTCAAGAAAGTCTTCCCGGCAGAACCATCGCAGGAATTTTAGAGCTCTATGTGGGGGTGAAGGTTTCAATTGAATGAGATTTTTGGTATTTGTTGGTAAAGATCAGTTCGTATCGAGTATTGCTGATCTAGTGCCTGCTTGCCAAAAGCTGTGATGACGTAGAACTTCTTTCTTCGGCCACCACGGTCTGCAGTAATGCCACCGAACCTAGACGTTACGAATCCCTTTTCTACCATACGTTTCAGTGCTACATGAATAGCGCTAACATTCACTTTTTTATTGAGCTGCTTTTCAAGGCTTTCTAGAATAGAGACTCCATAGGCTTCATCGTGTTGTGCGGCTACCATGAGGAGGACGAGTTCCTCAAATTCGCCAAGCGAAGGTACTTTCATAATTTATTTATTTACTTAACAAACGTGAACATAATATATTAGTTTCACAATTGTTAAGTAAATAAATAAAAATACCCCGACTACTTCTGAGTAGAGGCTTTTAGCTGTTATTCTGAGCGCAAAGAATCTACGGGGTTGGTAATAGCTGATTTGATTGCTTGATAGCTCACGGTCACTAATGTGATAATCAGAGCACCAATACAAGCATAGGCAAATATCCAAAGAGAAATATCCATGCGATATTCATACTTACTCAAAAAATTGGTCAACGAGTAGTAAGCTATCGGAGCAGCGAACATTGAAGATAATAGAACCAGTATTACAAAGTCTTTGGTCAACAGCTGCCAAATATTATTAATAGATGCTCCTAACACTTTTCTAATGCCAATTTCTTTGGCGCGTCTTTCTGTGACATATGCTGCCAAACCAAACAATCCGAGACAGCTAATCAGAATTGCGAGAATAGAAAAGAAAGCAGCTAATTGACTAATTTGTTCTTCTGACTTGAATTTGTAGGCGTACTCATCTTGCATGACCTTAAAGTCGGTATATGCACTTGGGACTATGTCACGATAGACATTTTCTATTTTACTCACAGCTTCACCTTGTGGGTAGTCTTTCTTAATTCTAATAAATTGCCACCTCATTTCCCTTTCACTCAGGAACATAATCGCTGGATAGCTGGATTCAAACGGATCACCTTTGATAAGGTCACTCACTACACCAATGATGGTAAATTGAGGAGATCCCCAGTAGTCCTGCTTACTGTGTAAGGCCATGCCTATGGGGTTTTGCAAACCCATTTTTTTCATAGCAGATTCTGTAATGACCACAGAAGTGTTGTCGACTTTATTTTCTCTGGAGAAGTCCCGACCAGCGATCACTTCCCACCCGATGGCCTCGCCATAGTCATGATTGATTCTGATAGTATTAAAAGAAATATTATTTTCAGGATTGGATCCTTCCCAGCTGAAACCTCCGTTGTTTCCCAGTGTATTGGTCAATGGATAGTTGGCTTCTCCAATTGCCTCCACCACACCAGTTTTGATGAGCTCATTTTTTAACACCTCATATTTGCCATAGATGTCTGAGGATGTTTTCGGCATCATCAGGAGTCCGTCACGTATATAGCCAACAGGCCGATCTTTGACAAATTCGATTTGCTGATAAATAATGACCGTGCCAATAATCAACGTGATCGATACGGTAAATTGGAAGACAACCAAAACCTTTCTGGGTAGTGTGGCATATTTACCAGTTTTGAAAGACCCTTTCAATGACTTCACTGGGTTGAATGCTGATAAGAATAACGCTGGATAACTACCAGCAAGTATGCCCGTAAAAAGTGTAAAACCTATACCGAATAGCCATAGTAGGGGCTCATTCCAAGGAATACTCATTCCTTTCCCGGCTATTTCATTGAACCAAGACAACGAAAGGGCAACAGTAACTATCGAGATAATAAAGGCCAATAATGACACTAGTATAGATTCACTTAGAAACTGATTGATCAACTGAATCCTAGCTGAACCCATACTCTTTCGAACGCCTATTTCTTTCGCTCTATTTTCTGAACGAGCAGTGCTTAGGTTCATGAAATTGACGCATGCTAATAGTAATACGGCAAACGCAATTCCAGCATACATCCAAATCACCACTAAACGTTTACTAGTGATCAGTTCTCCATGTTCAAAGTTGGAATTAATATGCCACTCACTCATCGGGTGAACAAATAATTCGACTTCTCGGCCAGGGTCGCGATGCGTATTATAAGCATCTTTGATAAGTGCAGAAGCTTCACTCCATTGGACACCATCTCTGAGCTGGACATAGATAAACATGTTCTGATTGTCCCATACATTGAGATCTGCCCAGCCATACAGGAAGACATCTAGCGGGGCCAAGTAGGCTGCTTCACTTAGGAATGAGTTACTAGGAAGATCTTCATATACACCTGTCACTTCCAGATCTACTTGCTCATTGAACCTTACCAATTCACCAATCGGATCTTGATCAGCAAAAATTTTATTAGCCAATGATTTTGATAACAAAACCGAAGTAAGTGAGTTAAGGCCACTCGCTGTACCTGACAACATTTTTAGGCCGAGCATCTCGGGTCCTTCTGGCTGGATGTAATATCCATTTTCTATGTAATGGTCTTCTTTGTAGCTGAATAGTTTTTCTTCTAATCGGGCTCTTACCATTACGACTTGCTCGAACTTACTTGGATAAGTTTCTTTGATATAAGTACCCAATCCGGTAGTGACTTGTTGATTAGTTTGCAAATTTCCATCGTACTCCGCATGAAATAGGACCTGTCCAATGCGGTCATAATTATTGTGAAACTTATTGTAGGACAGTTCATCATTTACCCAGAGGCTGATAAGTATTGCCACGGTCATGCCTATGGCTAGTCCTCCGATATTGATGAATGAGTACCCTTTGTTTTTACTGAGATTGCGATAACCGATTTTGAAATAGTTTCTGAACATGGCGTAGTTGTTTGAGTTTGACCGATAATTTTTGAAGGCAAATGGTCGCAGGTAATTGAATACCTGATACCAGTAGTTGAGTTTTGCTTTGGTTGTCGTTTTTGATTTAAGTGAGTAATAGTATTTTTCTTCTAAGTCACCGATGACTTCTTCAGCCAGGTCGTCATTTAAGAACCAGCATAAAAATCTCTCGGCTGCCTTTGGTGGTATGGAATTATTGTTTTTCAATCTTTTTTCTATTGATATCTTAGCGCATCAACAGGATTTCCATGCGAAGCTTTTATTGTGTGAAAGCCAATGGTGAGCAAGGCGATTACTAAAGAAAGGATGGCGCCAAGGAGGAAGATGATAACACTAATATTCACGTGAAAAGCAAAATTTTGCAGCCAGTCATCTAATAGAAAATAAGTAATAGGACTCGCTATGAGGAATGCGATCATGACTAAAACCAGAAAGCTTTTAGATAATAGATAAGTGATCTGCATTGCAGAAGCACCCAATATTTTTCTAATGCCTATTTCTTTAATTTTTTGAACAACCATGATGGAGGATAGACCAAATAATCCCATACAAGCAATAAGAATTGATAATACGGTCATGATACTAACGACTGAGCTCATTTGATTATCAGATTCATAGAGTGTTGCAAAATGTTCATCTAGAAATAAATAATCAAAAGGCCACTCTTCAATATGTTGATCCCATATATTTTCGATATCCGTTAGGGCCCTCTGAATATTATCTCCCTTTATTTTTATCGACATTTCATTATATCCCCAATCGGAATGTACAGACATCGAAAGCGTATTGACCTTATGATGAAGAGAGTTGAAATTGAAATCTTCGGTAACACCAATGATAGTTCCTAGAGAGTCATCGGGGTACCAACTGTGTGCGGCAGCAGTTCCAATTGGCGTTTTTAAACCAAGTTCTTGCACCAGTTTTTCATTGATGACATAGGCAAGACCTTCATCTGATGCAAACTCCTTTGAGAAGGCTCGTCCTTCTTTGAGTTTTATTCCGTAGACATCAAAATAGTCATATTCAACATGCAGATTAGAAGGAGTGAAGTCGAATATTCCTGTATCCATTTTCACTTTGAAGCCCCCTTGGTGAAAATTATTTCCAATGCGTTGGCCAGAAGCTGTCACACCTGATATTGAACTTAAATTCAGTAAATCATTTTTAAGTAGTTCGAATTTGTTGTTAACATCACGGTTCATGTCTATCAATACGATCTGCTCTGTATCGAACCCTACGTCTTTATCTTTCATAAAGTTGAGCTGCTGTAAGACGATGAATGTGCTAACAATCATTGCTAGCGCAAGTCCGAACTGTAGGACCACAAGCACACTTCTGAATACAGACTTACTGTCTTCTTTTTTGTTTCCCTTAAGTACATTCACTGTATTGATTGCTGTCATATATAGCGAAGGATATAGACCAGCAAGCACACCCAAAGAAAGTGTTGTTAAAATAATGATCAATAGGGTAATAGGCTGGTCAATGAAGTGGAGTAATGAAAGCTCCCTACCTATGAGGCCATTAAGCCATGGGATACTAACGAGATTCAATGCGAAAGCAAGGACCAATGCTAATATGGAAAGTAAGACTGACTCTAATATAAATTGGTTGAATAACTGAATTTTTTGTGCTCCAACAGCTTTGCGCACCCCTATTTCTTTCCCTCGTTGGGAAGATCGTGCGGTAGAGAGGTTCATGAAATTGATACTAGCGATAATTAGAATGAAGACACCTATTAGGCCAAAAGTGCTAAGGTACTCTCCATTAAATTTTCTATGATTATTATAATCATGCTCTATGTCCGATGACTCAAGATGAACGTTTTTCAGGGACTGTAAAAAGAGAGAATAACTATCTACTATATCTTCATCTTCTGTATGACGAATCATGAACTCATCAAACTTTGCCTCTAGACCTTCAGTGTCTACATTAGACTCTAGAAGTAAGTAGGTATTTAGAAAGTTACCTCCAAATCCATTATTGAACTCAGGGTCTTGGCTAGTAACTGAAGTCATGGTCAGCAAACCATTAAATTGCAAGTGAGAATTTTCAGGAATATTTTTTAGAATTCCAGTTATTTTCAATAAGTCATCACCCATAGTGATAGTATTACCAAGGGCATCATTTGAATCATCATAAAATTTAAGGGCAGTCTCTTCTGTTAGGAGAATGGAATTAGGTTCATCTAGTGCCGTTAATTTGTCTCCAGCGATAAGCGAAAAATCAAACATTTCAAAAAAAGTGGAATCTACATAGAATGTTTTGTCAATAGTATGCCTGTTCTCATCTTTGATGAAAAGCCTTTTCCCAGCACGCATATATCTAGTGTAGCTAGTGACTTCAGGAAAGTCTCGAAGCATCCAAGGTCCCATGCCTGCCATGGACAATGCTACTTTCTGCTCTTTCGTGCCTGTGAAGTTTTGAACTTCATCAAGGCGATAAATGTGCTCTTTCTGAGAATGCCAACTATCAAAACTTAGCTCATCAGCAACGAATAAATAGATGGCCATGCAGGCAGCTATCCCTACAGTTAAACTAAAGACATTGATAAATGAATACCCTTTGTTTTTCAAAAGATGACGAAGAGCAATTTTCAGATTGTGTTGATACATGATGAAATGGTTTGAGTTTTTTGACTTAAATATTCTGAGTGCGAATGGCCGCAGGTAATTGAACACCTGATACCAATAGTTGAGTTTTGCACGTGTTATTGTTTTTGATTTTAGTGAGTGGTAGTACTTTTCCTCCAAGTCACCGATGACTTCTTCTGCCAGCTCATCATTTAAGACCCAGCATAAAAATCGCTCGGCTAGTATTGGAGGCGAGGGATTTTTCCTATCCATTTGCAAACCCAGGATATTGGCTCCAAAGTGATACTTTGAAATCTCTTGCATTAGAAAGTATGCGGCTTCCTTGAGCGGTTATGGTATAGATTCGTTTTCTACGCCCACCTCGTTCTGCTGAGGGATTACCCATTTCAGAGGTTAAAAAACCTTTTTCTGAGAGTCTATTCAGAGTTGAATGGACAGCACCAATAGAGACTGCTCGTCCAGTTTGACTTTCAAATTCCTCAGCTGTTCTAAAAGCATAAGCCTCTTCGCCAAGGATTCCTACCAAAAGTAGGATGACTTCTTCAAATTCACCTAATCGTGTTTCTTTCATTACTTACCGGATTGTAGAACTAATATACGGAGTGAATAATGATTTGTTCTACAATTATGTAATTAATTTTATTTTTCAGACTTTACAAACGCGTATGGCATATTGATGGCCCGTAGATATTCTTTAACAAAGACACTATTAGAGACGGGAAGATTTCTTGTTTGCTAAATCCGCTGTGGCTAATTTTGAGATCTAAACTATAGCACAATTTGAAAAATCTATTATTTAAGTCTTATGCGTTGGGAGTTGGACAGCTAGCTTCTGTACTTCTCACTCTATATATGGTGATTCTCCATAAGGTGAGGTATGATATTTTACTGAATACCATTGAAGTACACTTGGCCCTGCAGTTCTTGCTCAGCCTCTTTCTGTCCTATGGATTATACCACTTTGTAAGGATTGTTAAGTTATCTTCTAAAATGAGGAAGGTGGCGCAAGAACAAAGAGAAGCCAATTCTCAGCGGATCGAACTTCTTGTATTCATTTTGATGGTGATTCTAGTATTTTTCGCGTTGTTTTATACCTCTCCATTTAGAAGATATTATCCGACTTATCTTGAATATACAGTTTACTTTTACAATAGTTTACTAGAGCTCATACTACTCATTTCGATTATAGGTACAGACAATCATACCAGCAAAAAGTTTGTCAAGACAAAGCAGCTATTTGCGGGAGTTGGAGCCCTTATTGGGCTAATACTATTCTATGTTTATTATCAATTGATGGCTTAGTATCTCGAGTTAGTCCCATATGTGTTTTAGATATTTTTAGATTACAATTTTAAATAGATGGATAAGAATATTTCAGAATTGATTGAACAACTCTCTGGAGAAATTGCTGACAATGCCTACGAAGCATCAGATTCCTTAGGACATATCGGAACAGAAGACACTGTTATAGAGCTAATCAAACTCCTCAAACATTCGAATTCAGAATCGCGCATCATGGCAGCAAGGACCCTTGGACTAATCAAGGACAATGGAATGGCACTTGAACCACTTTTCGAAGCTATTGAAGACAAAGAGAATGCCTCATATGCAGGGGAGTTACTCGTAGCTCTAGAAGGATTTGATGTGAGTGGTCATTATGTTGACTTGTTCAAACTCTATCTTTTTGGAGGGTTCAAGGTATCAATGTTCGCTAAGGAACTATTGGATTACAAGGAGTTTGACATCACCCCCAGAGTACTCAAGAAGTCA